>NZ_JBNNUF010000005.1:0-93097 GCF_050279465.1 Bacillus sp. NPDC094077
CTCGGGCGCGCTTTTATTAACGGGAAGTGGCTCAGCTTGGTAGAGCACCTGGTTTGGGACCAGGGGGTCGCAGGTTCAAATCCTGTCTTCCCGATATTCCCAAAAACATGGGGCCTTAGCTCAGCTGGGAGAGCGCCTGCCTTGCACGCAGGAGGTCAGCGGTTCGATCCCGCTAGGCTCCACTTATCTTAATATCATTTATGGCGGTGTAGCTCAGCTGGCTAGAGCGTACGGTTCATACCCGTGAGGTCGGGGGTTCGATCCCCTCCGCCGCTACCATAAAGGACCTTTAGCTCAGCTGGTTAGAGCAGACGGCTCATAACCGTCCGGTCGTAGGTTCGAGTCCTACAAGGTCCACCATTAGAAGTTTATATCTCGGAGGTATACCCAAGTTCGGCTGAAGGGATCGGTCTTGAAAACCGACAGGCGGCGAGAGTCGCGCGGGGGTTCGAATCCCTCTACCTCCTCCATTTTTTCTAAATTAAATATTATATCGTCGCGGGGTGGAGCAGTCTGGTAGCTCGTCGGGCTCATAACCCGAAGGTCGCAGGTTCAAATCCTGTCCCCGCAACCAATGGTCCCGTGGTGTAGTGGTTAACATGCCTGCCTGTCACGCAGGAGATCGCCGGTTCGACCCCGGTCGGGACCGCCATTTTTACATAAAGGCTCGGTAGCTCAGTCGGTAGAGCAGAGGACTGAAAATCCTCGTGTCGGCGGTTCGATTCCGTCCCGAGCCACCATTTTGAAATCGCAAGCCGGCTTAGCTCAATTGGTAGAGCAACTGACTTGTAATCAGTAGGTTGGGGGTTCAAGTCCTCTAGCCGGCACCACTTTCAAAATGAGCCATTAGCTCAGTTGGTAGAGCATCTGACTTTTAATCAGAGGGTCGAAGGTTCGAGTCCTTCATGGCTCACCATTTACAATTTAATGCGGGTGTAGTTTAGTGGTAAAACAAGAGCCTTCCAAGCTCTGGTCGAGAGTTCGATTCTCTTCACCCGCTTTTCAATTATGGGCCTATAGCTCAGCTGGTTAGAGCGCACGCCTGATAAGCGTGAGGTCGATGGTTCGAGTCCATTTAGGCCCACCATAATTGTTCCGCAGTAGCTCAGTGGTAGAGCTATCGGCTGTTAACCGATCGGTCGTAGGTTCGAGTCCTACCTGCGGAGCCATATTATAGAGAAGTACCCAAGTGGCTCAAGGGGCTCCCCTGCTAAGGGAGTAGATCGCGAACGCGGTGCGAGGGTTCGAATCCCTTCTTCTCTGCCAGTAACTGGCCCGTTGGTCAAGTGGTTAAGACACCGCCCTTTCACGGCGGTAACACGGGTTCGAATCCCGTACGGGTCATACTAAAAGAGATAGCATAATCTGCTATCTCTTTTTTGTTGTGTAAAAAATGAATGTACGGCTTTAATTATCTGAATAATCTTGAGAAAAATTTTTAAATGTCTTATACCCCTGTTAGTGTGCTATTCTTCCTGATAGTATAAATGAATAATTGTATGTTTTTATGAAGGGGGAGTATATGTGATTCTTATAAAAGGTAATGAGAAGATTACTAAATTAATGAATCAGTGGTATATTGCAATAAGATCACAATCATTACTATCAGCATAAAATTTTAAAATTGATGTTGAAGGATTAATGAAAGATATAGAAAAAGATGATACACTTTCTATTTATTATAAACTACTTGAGTTTAGATACGATTTGATGGAAAATAATATGCCTAAATTAGATAGGGGTATATTGGAATTAGAAGAGGCCTCAGGTGATAAAGTATTGAAATATTATTACCATTTTTTTACGGCAATTTATTTTACAAAAATCGGACGTTATAGCGATGCTAAAAAAAATTTCAATTTAGCAGAAGAGTTAATTGTAAATTCTCCAGATGAAATTGAAGTAGCGGAATTTACTTATCAATTTGCTATATTTAATTATTATACATATGAACCTTTAAACGCTATGAACTATGTGGTGAAGGCTAAGAACTTATATTTAGCCGAAGAGGGATATGAGGGATGTATTGCGTTATGTGAAAATATTATGGGACTGGCAAGTACATCTTTAAAGCAATATGAGTTAGCAGAAGAACACTTTATTACTGCATTGGATATTGCGACCAAACAAAATTACGTTACACTTGCATTGAAGATTCGTCATAATTTAGGGTTACTATATTCGGATCAAAATATTCCAGAACTTGCAATTAATCATTTATCTAAATCT
This sequence comes from Bacillus sp. NPDC094077, assembly GCF_050279465.1. Classification (NCBI taxonomy): domain Bacteria; kingdom Bacillati; phylum Bacillota; class Bacilli; order Caryophanales; family Bacillaceae; genus Bacillus; species Bacillus sp. NPDC094077. The sequence goes on from NZ_JBNNUF010000005.1 coordinate 2,230, forward strand.
TTGGAGAGTAGCTGTAAAACTATGTTTTTACTTGCTAAAGAGTATGCACAATTAGATAAGGAAAATACAGCGCTAACATATATAGAAAAAGGATTAGAATTATGCAGAGAACAAGGTAACAAAGAATATGTACATCACTTATCTATTTTAAATGTAAGAGTTCGCCAAAGAAAAATTGAAGAATTTGATTGTGTTGTTAGGGCGGGAATTAGGTACTTTGAAGAAGAAGGACTTTGGCATTTTGTTCAAAAATATGCAGAGGAAATGGCGAATAAATATTATTATGAAGGTAATCATCTAAAGGTTAGTGAATACTTTCATATAGGGTATCATGCTAAACAAGAAATGGAGAAAAGAGGTGCTCTGAAGTAATGAAGAAATTCATCATTAGTACTGTAGGTTTAGTATTCGCTGGGTTTATGTTTTTTACACCTGTATCATCTTCTAATACACATGGAGAAACATTGTTCCCTGTAAAATCTGAAGTAGCACAGTATACAAATACTCATGGAGAAACATGAAAAAACTTTTAGGCTTTAATAATCAAAGCTGAATTTTTTAGTTCTTTGAAAGAATCCTTAAGAATCGATAAGGATTCTTTTTTTATTAAATGAAATTATGTTTATTGGGATTGATTTCACACTTGATTTAATAACTTTACACTTTATGTGAAAAAGTTCACAAATAGGTCATAATTTGTGAAGTAATTCACAATGATACGTGCTACAATATGAGTGTAAAGAAGTTAAACAACATTAAATTAGTATTTTAATTAATTACTTAAACAATCATAAAAAAATATATGTGAACAATAGAGAGGGGAAATTATCATGAAAAAAGGTATCAATCGTGTAGTATTAGTAGGAACAGGAGCTGTAGGTTGTAGTTACGCTTACTCAATGATTAACCAAGGTGTAGCTGAAGAATTCGTACTTGTAGATGTTAATGAAGCAAAAGCAGAAGGGGAAGCAATGGACTTAAGCCATGCGGTACCATTCTCTCCATCACCAACAAAAGTTTGGAGCGGTAGCTATGCAGATTGCAAAGATGCAGATTTAGTTGTTATCACTGCTGGATTACCACAAAAGCCAGGTGAAACTCGTTTAGACTTAGTTGAGAAAAATACAAAGATCTTTAAACAAATCGTTCGCGGTATTATGGATAGCGGATTCGATGGAATCTTCTTAATCGCAACTAACCCAGTTGACATCTTAACTTACGTAACTTGGAAAGAATCTGGCTTACCAAAAGAACGCGTAATCGGTTCTGGTACAACTTTAGACTCTGCTCGTTTCCGTTACATGTTAGGTGACTACTTAGATGTAGATCCACGTAACGTTCATGCTTACATCGTTGGTGAACATGGTGACACTGAACTTCCAGTATGGAGCCACGCTACTATCGGTGTACAAAAACTAGAAACAATCTTAGCTAACAACGAACAGTACAAACAAGAAGACTTAGATAAAATCTTCGAAAACGTACGTGACGCAGCTTACCATATCATCGAGCGTAAAGGTGCAACTTACTACGGAATCGGTATGTCACTACTTCGTGTAACTAAAGCAATCTTAAACAACGAGAACAGCGTATTAACTGTATCTGCATACCTTGAAGGTCAATATGGCGAGCAAGATGCTTACGTAGGTGTTCCAGCTGTTATTAATCGCGAAGGTGTACGTGAAATCGTAGAACTTGAACTAAATGAAGAAGAAAAAGCGAAATTCGCTCATTCTGTAAAAGTATTAAAAGAAACAATGGCACCAGTACTATAATAATTGCTAAATAATTCAGAGGTGGGAAACTGCTTCTTACCTCTGAATTTATATAATTTAATATAAATTCCTTTTCCGGTTTCCCTTGTATATCCCCAATATACCCCTTTTACTGGATAAGGGTCGTTTATAGAAAAGAGCACTCTATTTTGAATAGAGTGCTCTTTATTATTATTTTTTAGGCGCTAATCCTAATTTCTTTAAATAGTCCAACGGTAGGTGGGAGATAACTGCCCGTAAAAGCCCGATTGGTGTGGGCTAATAATCAGTGAGGGATGAACATAACCTTCACTGATTAAAGTTTCACTTTATTTTGCCTCTAATATAATCAGTCTTATAGGAGGTAGAGTTTGGTATAACAATGAAATGAGATAATAACGCAGTGTTCATGTTGTGTTATCACCTTTGGTGGTTCGCTATAGATAAAGTAAAAGCAGTCTATGGGAAATCAAGGTGTAAAGTGAGATGAACTAATATGACAAAGCATAGTAAAGCGTACAAATTTCGTCTGTATCCAACAGAAGAACAAGCCTATCTGATACGTAAAACTTTCGGGTGTGTGGGCTTTGTGTATAACAAAATGGTGGCTGAATGGAAAGAAGTACATGAAAAGTACAAAGAGAAGAACGGAAGAAACAAAAATTCCCTACTCCTGCGAAATACAAAGCAGAGTATGAATTATATTTACGAAAGTCTGAGGTTCTTTATTGAGAATGAGTGTGTACTTACGTATTTTACATTTCAATAAAATTGTGACGAAAAATGTGAGAAACATTTTTGTATGACAGATTATTTTACTACGATTTAAAGTGAAAAATATCGTGAAAAACAGGATAGACCTAATACAATAAAGGCTGAGAAATAAATAATAGGAAGAATAATAGAATGGAAATAAAGCGTTTTCAATGAATATTCGTCAAAATTCGATGTTTTATATAGAAATGTGAAGAAAAATAAACATTTTCAAGAAAAAAGCGTATATTTTTTATAAATTAACAAGGATATTTCAGTTTTTCACAGAAATGATTAAAGTATAAAAAATTCTGTCATCTTAGTGAGGTGAGCATATTGAGTGTAATAAATTGTGAAGAAGTGAAACGAGATGAGTTTCATACAGAAAAGTATTATGAGAGTTATAACATCTTTGGGGCGCATATTGTGACGGAAGATGAGATGCGAGGTGTACGATTTACAGTATGGGCTCCTCATGCGAAAGCAATGAGTGTTGTTGGGGATTTTAATGAATGGGATTGTGAGCAACATAAGATGCTACAAGTGACAGAAGAGGGGATTTGGTCCTTGTTTATACCGCGTATTGAGGAAAGGGAAATATATAAATATGCGATTGAAACGATGGCTGGTGACGTTATTTTAAAGGCAGACCCGTATGCTGTATATGCAGAAGTAAGACCAAATACGGCATCTGCAGTTTTTGATATAGAGGGATATGAATGGAATGATAAAAACTGGAACCGGAAGAAAAAGAAAAAATCGGTTTATAAAGAAGCAATGACGGTTTATGAATTGCATTTTGGTTCTTGGAAAAAGAAAGAAGATGGAACGCTGTATTCTTACAGGGAAATGGCGGAAGAGCTCATTCCGTATGTGGTGGAGCATCAATTTACACATATTGAAATTATGCCGCTTGTTGAGCATCCATATGATCGTTCTTGGGGATATCAAGGAACGGGATATTATGCCGCAACGAGTAGATTCGGCACGCCACATGATTTGATGTATTTTGTCGACGAATGTCATAAATATGGAATCGGTGTCATTTTAGATTGGGTGCCGGGGCATTTTTGTAAAGATGCTCACGGTTTATATTTGTTTGATGGGACACCGACTTATGAATATAAAGATAAGGATGTACAAGAAAATCCAGTATGGGGAACTGTCAATTTTGATTTAGGAAAAAGGGAAGTACGTAATTTCTTAATTTCAAATGCGCTATTTTGGATGAGATATTTCCATATTGATGGTTTCAGGGTGGATGCAGTTGCGAATATGTTGTACTGGAATAAAGAAGGACAAGAGCAAAGTAATGAGCATGCTGTTTCATTTTTACGAGAGTTAAATGAAGCGGTATTTGCAGAAGATGAAGATTTTCTTATGACAGCAGAAGATTCAACAGCTTGGCCGCTTGTAACAGCTCCAACGTATGAAGGTGGGCTTGGATTCAACTACAAATGGAATATGGGCTGGATGAATGATGTGCTGAAATATATGGAGTGTGCACCTGAGTATAGGAAACATATTCATGAGAAAATGACATTCTCTTTACTATATGCTTACTCTGAAAATTTCATATTACCGCTTTCTCATGATGAAGTCGTTCATGGGAAAAAGTCGTTATTAAATAAAATGCCAGGGGATTACTGGGATAAGTTTGCTCAGCTTCGTTTATTATATGGATATTTCTTTACTCACCCAGGAAAGAAGTTACTTTTCATGGGTGGAGAATTCGGGCAATTTGATGAGTGGAAAGACCTTGAAGAGTTAGATTGGAATTTACATGATTTTGAAATGCATCGTTATATGCATGATTACTTTAAAGAGCTCATAGCATTGTATAAGCGCTCAAAACCACTTTGGCAGCTTGATCATTCACCTGAAGGATTTCAGTGGATTGATGCTAATAATAATGAGCAAAGTATTTTCTCCTTTATCCGCCAAGGGGATAAGAGAGAAGATGCGCTAGTTATCGTATGTAATTTTACGAAAGCTACATATGACAACTATAAAGTAGGTGTACCAGATTTCGAGTATTATAACGAGATTTTAAACAGTGATGCTGGACAATATGGCGGCTCGGGGCAAGTGAATAAGAAACGTCTTAAGACGATTCTAGAACCGTACCATAATCAAGAGGCACATGTAGAAATTACAATTCCACCATTTGGCGTATCCATATTACGACCAGTGAAGACGAGAAAGGGGAGCAAAAAACAAGATGGCTCAAAAACAAAAGTGCGTAGCAATGTTACTAGCAGGGGGAAAAGGTAGTCGTTTAAGTGCATTAACAAAAAATTTAGCCAAGCCAGCTGTTCCATTTGGTGGTAAATATCGCATTATTGATTTTACGTTAAGTAACTGTGCGAATTCTGGTATTGAAACGGTTGGGATTTTGACGCAATATCAACCGTTAGAACTTCATAATTATATCGGAATCGGAAACGCATGGGATTTAGATCGCGTAAACGGCGGAGTCACAGTATTACCTCCTTATGCAGAATCTTCAGGTGTGAAGTGGTACACAGGTACGGCGAGTGCCATTTATCAAAATTTAAACTATTTAAGTCAGTATGAGCCAGAATATGTCCTTATTTTATCAGGCGACCATATTTATAAAATGGATTACAGTAAAATGCTAGATTACCATATTGAAAAAGAAGCTGACGTTTCAATTTCTGTTATTGAAGTGCCTTGGGATGAAGCGAGCCGTTTCGGTATTATGAATACAAATGAAGAAATGGAGATTGTTGAATTTGAAGAGAAGCCGCAATTTCCAAGAAGTAATCTCGCATCAATGGGAATCTATATTTTTAACTGGGCAATTTTAAAAGAGTATTTAGAGATGGATGCAAGAAATCCTGAATCTAGTAATGACTTCGGAAAAGATGTACTTCCGCTTTTATTAGATGAAGGGAAGAAGCTGATGGCGTATCCGTTTGAAGGGTATTGGAAAGATGTTGGAACGGTGAAGAGTTTATGGGAAGCGAATATGGATTTACTTCGCGATGAAACATCACTGAACTTAAACGATCGTAATTGGCGTATTTGTTCTGTCAATCCAAATGAGCCGCCTCAATATATTGCAGAACGGGCAAAAGTAGAAGAGTCACTTATTAACGAAGGATGCGTCATTGAAGGAGACGTGAAGCATTCAGTGTTATTCCAAGGAGTGACGGTGGAAGAAGGTAGTATGGTTATTGATTCCGTCGTTATGCCAGGAGCAAAGATTGGGAAAAATGTTGTGATCGAAAGAGCGATCGTTGGATCGGAAATGGTTATTGAAGATGGAACAATCATTCGTCCAGAAAAAAATGTTGACGATGTAGTACTTATTGCTGAAGGGAAATAGAAAAGGGGGATGAAATGAATGGGAGAAAAAATGTTAGGAATTATTAATGCAACGGGAAGTTTTCCTTCCTTAAAGAAAGTAACAGGGCATCGTTCACTAGCGGCGTTACCGTTTGGGGGCCGTTATCGACTCATTGATTTCATGCTTTCAAATATGGTGAATTCTAATATTCATAGTGTCGCGGTTTTTACAAGTCATAAAAACCGTTCGTTAATGGACCATGTCGGTTCAGGAAAACAGTGGGATTTAGATAGAAAACGTGACGGACTGTTTTTATTCCCGCCAAATTGCCAATGTGACCAAGATGAGTTTGGGTCTTTTGCACATTTTAGAAGACATATTGATTATTTTCTAAGAAGTAGAGAAGAGTACGTTGTTATTACGAATAGCCATCTCGTAACAGCATTAAATTTTCAAGCGGTGTTAGAGCGACATATACATACGTCAGCTGATATTACTGAAGTTTGCCATAATGGGGTTTCGCTTCAAACATACGTGTTAACGAAACAATTATTGCTAGATTTATTTGAGACATATAAAGATATGGAGCAATATAGTTTATTTGATGTAGTGAGAGAAAAGCGCGGCAAATCACTGCATATTGCTACGTATGAGCAGACTGGATATGTAGCTATTATTGACTCAATTGAAAGCTACTATAAACATAGCCTAGAAATTTTGCAACCTGCTATTTGGAAGCAATTATTTAAGAAAGAAGCACCGATCTTTACGAAAGTAAAAGATGAGCCACCAACTCGTTACTTGAAGGGTGCAGTCGTGAAAAATACAATGATTGCAAACGGCAGTATTATTGAAGGTGAAGTAGAAAATAGTGTTGTTTCCCGCTCTGTTACAATTGGAAAAGGTTCAATTGTTCGTAATAGTATTATTATGCAAAAGAGCCAAATTGGAGATAACTGTATAATAGACGGTGTTATTATTGATAAAGACGTGAAAATTGGTGACGGTGTCGTTTTAAAAGGAAACGCCGATGAGCCGTATGTTGTAGAAAAAGGAAGCGTTCAAAGCAGTACGATTAATAGTTATTCCTAAAGAATCAGTGGGGGGAGTCTCCCACTGATTAAAGTTTTAATTTAAATGAAAACGCGAAGGGAGGAAGCTGCAAGAAAAGTAATATATGCTTTTCTTGCAGTGGGACAACAAGTGAATATTTTATTTGCAGTATCAGAATGTGTACCGTTTGTGAAATCTGGAGGATTAGCTGATGTAGCGGGTGCGCTCCCAAAAGAGCTAAAAAAATTAGGTGTGGATGTACGCATTATACTTCCGAATTATAGTCTTATTCCGCAAAAGTTAAGAGATGGATGTACGCTACATAAAGTTATTAACGTCCCGCTTGGATGGCGAAATCAATACTGCGGAATTTTAAAAGGTGAGCAAGACGGGATTACGTATTACTTAATAGATAATGAATATTATTTTAAGAGAGATTCTCTGTACGGTCATTATGATGACGGGGAGCGTTTTTCTTATTTCTCGAAAGCAGTGTTAGAATGTATTCCGCATCTTGATTTTGAAGTGGATGTTCTTCATAGCCACGATTGGCATACGGCTATGGTCAATTTCTTACTTCGTGAAAAGTATCAAGATAACCCATTATATGAGCGTATTAAAACGGTATATACGATTCATAACTTGCAGTTCCAAGGAGTATTTCCTCCTGAGGTGATGTACGATTTATTAGAGCTTGGTCATGAATATTTTCATAGTGAACAGCTAGAGTTTTATGGAAACGTAAACTTTATGAAAGGCGGCATTATCGCTTCTGATCAAATTACGGCGGTTAGCCCGACATATAAAGAAGAAATACAATATGAATTTTTCGGTGAGAAGTTAGATGGATTGCTGCGAAAATATAATGATAAGCTTAGCGGCATTGTAAATGGAATTGATACGAGCGTATATAATCCAGAAACGGATCCGTATATTACAGCTCAGTATGATGCAGAGTCATTATATGAAAAAAATGAAAATAAACGCGCCTTGCAGCGTTATTTTGGTTTGCCAGAAAAAGAAGATACACCAATTATTTCAATGGTAACGAGATTAACAAAGCAAAAAGGTCTTGATTTAGTACGTACTGTATTCCGAGAAATAATGGAAGAAGATGTACAATGTATTATTTTAGGGTCAGGTGATTCTGAATATGAACAATTCTTTGAGTGGATGGCATATGAGTATCCAGATAAGGTGAAAGTTTATATTGGGTTTAATGAAGAATTAGCTCACCAGGTGTATGCAGGAAGCGATTTATTTTTAATGCCATCACTATTTGAACCGTGTGGACTTGGACAACTTATCGCATTAACGTACGGTACGATTCCGATTGTAAGAGAAACAGGCGGATTAAATGATACGGTACATTCTTATGATGAAGAAACAGGGGAAGGAAATGGTTTCAGTTTCACGAACTTTAATGCACATGACATGTTGCATACAGTTCGCCGTGCAATTGAGTTTTATCACGATAAACTAGTGTGGGAGCAGCTTGTAAAGCAAGCGATGACTGAAGATTATAGCTGGGAGAAATCAGCTCTTGCCTATAAGAAATTGTATAAAAGTCTCATGGAATAACATGTAGGTGGTGAAAAAATGTTTACTCATGTTGAAAGTTTCAAATCAGCTTTTTTAGAAAAGTTAGAGACGATGCGCGGGAAAAGTTTCAAAGACTCTACAACTCGTGATCAATATAATACGCTTGGGCATATGGTACGTGAGTATATGAATAGTCAATGGATTGCAACGAATGAAAGTTATCGGTCTGGAGAGCAAAAGCAAATGTATTACTTATCTATTGAGTTTTTACTTGGGCGTTTGCTTGGAAGTAACATATTAAATTTAGGTATTCGAGATGTATGTGAACGGGGGCTGTCTGAACTGGGGATTTCGTTGCACGAGTTAGAAGAAGTGGAAGCAGATGCTGGCCTTGGGAATGGTGGACTTGGCCGCTTAGCAGCCTGTTTCCTTGATTCACTCGCTTCTTTAAACTTACCAGGACATGGCTGTGGAATTCGTTACAAACATGGCTTATTTGATCAAAAAATTGTGGATGGTTATCAAGTGGAATTTCCAGAACAGTGGCTTCTTCATGAAAATGTATGGGAAGTAAGAAGACATGATCAAGCTGTAGAGGTCAGCTATTTTGGTAACGTTGAACCGCTAGAGATTGATGGGCGTTTGGAGTTCAGGCATACAAATGCAGAAGTGATTATGGCAGTGCCATATGACGTTCCAGTAGTAGGTTATGAGACGAGTACTGTAAATACACTTAGACTTTGGAATGCTGAACCAGTTCCGTTCCCGCAAAACTGCAAAGATATTTTGAAATATAAGCGTGAAACAGAAGCAGTATCGGAGTTTTTATATCCAGATGATACGCATGATGAGGGGAAAATACTCCGTTTAAAACAACAGTACTTCCTCGTATCAGCAAGTTTACAAAATATCGTTCGTATGCATAGGGAAAGATACGGTAGCCTTCGTCAATTACATGAAAAAATTGCAATTCATATTAACGATACACATCCAGTTTTAGCGATTCCAGAACTAATGCGTATTTTATTAGATGAAGAGAAACTAGCATGGGAAGAAGCTTGGCACATAACGACGCAGACGATTTCTTATACGAATCATACGACGTTATCAGAAGCGCTTGAGAAGTGGCCAATTCATATTTTTAAACCGTTATTACCGAGAATATATATGATTATTGAAGAGATTAATGAACGTTTCTGCCATGAACTTTGGGAGTGTTATCCTTATGAATGGCATCGCATTGAGGACATGGCGATTATTGCACATGATCTGGTGAAAATGGCTCATTTAGCAATTGTCGGAAGTCACAGCGTAAACGGCGTAGCAAAAATTCATACGGAAATTTTAAAGCAGCGTGAAATGCGATTGTTTTATGAATTTTATCCAGATAAGTTTAATAATAAAACGAATGGAATTGCTCATAGGCGCTGGCTAATGAAGGCGAATCCGCAGCTGACTAACCTCATTTCAGAAGCGATTGGAACAGAGTGGAAGAAAGAACCGATTAAACTGCAAGCGCTGCAAACAGTTCAATATGATACTAGTTTTCAAGAGAAGCTTGCAGAAGTAAAACAAGAGCGTAAGAAGATTTTAGCGGAGCGTATTCATAATAAAATGGGGATTACGATTGATACAAATTCTATTTTTGATGTGCAAGTGAAAAGACTGCATGCTTACAAACGACAATTATTAAATGTTCTTCATATTTTATATTTGTATAACCGTTTGAAAGAGGATACTAGTTTTTCATTTTATCCGCGTACTTTTATTTTTGGTGCAAAAGCATCACCTGGCTATTATTATGCGAAGAAAATTATTAAATTAATAAATGAACTTGCAAGAAAAGTAAATAATGACCCGTACGTCAGTCAATATATGAAAGTTATCTTTCTAGAAAACTACCGAGTTTCTTTAGCGGAAGATATATTCCCGGCGGCAGATGTAAGCGAACAAATTTCAACTGCGAGTAAGGAAGCATCAGGAACAGGTAATATGAAATTTATGATGAATGGTGCGATTACACTTGGGACGTTAGATGGAGCTAATATTGAAATAAAAGATCGTGTCGGTGACGATGGCTGCTTCATTTTCGGTTTAACAGCGGAAGAGGTTCTTCATTACTATCAAAATGGTGGATATCGCGCAAGTGACTATTATCACCACAATATGCACATTAAAAAAGTAGTCGATCAGTTAACGAATGGTTTCTTTGCACAGTCGGGAGCTGAATTTGAAGCGATTTATGATTCTCTCGTTATTCAAAATGATGAATATTTCGTTCTACGAGATTTTGGGCCATATGCGGAAAGGCAAGAAGCTGTCGGTAGAGTTTATGAGAACCGAACAAAGTGGTTAGAAATGGCGATTTTAAATATTGCACAATCTGGTCATTTTGCGAGCGATCGAACAATTTTACAGTATAGTAATGAAATTTGGGGTATTGGTAATGCGGTTAAGCAGTATTAAATAAATTGCCACGTTGGGGAAGACTGCATGAAAATATATCAGCGATTTTTCGAATATATCGACCGCAGCTCCAATTATATCGGCGATTTTTAAAATGTATCGATTTATCGACAAGAATTGATAAAAATAAGTAAAACGAGCTTAAGGAGATTAAGCTCGTTTTATTTATTTTGCTCAAGGAAGAAATGGGATAGCGGTATATAGTATACCCGTTCCATCATATTCTCCTGTCGCAAAGTATGAAAATGTAAAGAAACCTGTAAACGTAAAAAGTACAATAAGAAACAGTGCAAAGAGAAATTTTAGCATGTAAGGTCCCCTCATCCAAAAATAACTTCATATATTATTATAGTATGCGAATATCTTATTTCCAATTGTTTACTGGTTAAAAATGAGAGGTCAGACATGCTTTGTATGTTGAAATGGAATGATTATTTATAATGGATTTTGTATTTTTTGTAAATGTCATATTGTGATGAACGTGTGCGTATTCCCAGTCTTGTTCGTTAAAATGAACATTTCGTGGAGGGAGAAGAGGAACGACGTCAAATAAATTAACAAAGCGAAAGCTACTAGCTACTTGCAGTTTATAATAATTGCGAAATGCAATATCTCCAACTTTTGGAGAGGCAAATGTATAAATACCGTATTGTGCGAAAGCGGTGTTTATACGTGCATCAAGTATATGCAGTGTAGCGAGCGCACCGCCTAAGCTATGACCTGTTGCAAGAAGTTTTTTATGAGCTGGTAACGATACGAGCATATCCATAATAGAATCGCGGCAAGACTCATAAATAGAAAGAAAGCCGTTATGGACATTCCCGCTATTTAAAGTATACGGATAGGGCCTTTGATTGACGAGTGAATCGATGATCCAGTCTGTATCTGTTTGTGTACCCCGAAACGCTACAATAATTGTATCCTCAGACTCTAGTATGAATCCGAACCATTCTGTCGTTTGAATGGCCTTTCCTTGAAACCCTTGTACATATTGGAACCCATCGGGTATTTCGAAAATCCCATTTTGTTTATATTGTTCATACGTTAACTCGCAACAAGAAGCTAACAGTATGGCGGTGTCTTTATCAAAGGATAAAGGAGTACGCATCAAGGAAGCCCTCCTTAAGAAAAGGTATGGTTCAATATATGCAGTGAGGGACTTGATTCATTCTTTTGGAGGATTTTGAAAATGAGGACTGAACATGGTAAAATGATATTTGGATTGGCGTCCAATACATATTATTACAATCAAGATGGTTCAAGTCGGAGGAAGGCACCTTGGGGTGTCTTTTCTTTTTTTCAAAAGAGAGATAAAAATACCATTACGCAAAAAAAAACAGACGCATAAAGCGCCTATTTTCTTGTGTTTGTTTGCATCATATACAGAAAATCAGGAAAAATGTAACATATTATTTATCTGTTTGTTTTTGCTTCTTTTTCAAATACTCCGCACGCAATTTTTCCAGTTGCTGCTTTTTATCAAATTTGGCAGGCGTCTGTTTTTCATGAAACTTTGCCACAGCTACCTGACTTTTGTAATCCAATTGATATTTTCCCACTTTGTTCACCTACTTTTCTTGTCTTTAAAGAGAATCTATTCAACAAATATAATATACCTTATTTTACTGAAGTAAACCTTTAAATTAGACATTCATAATGTCTCATAAGACTTGTATCAAAATGCTTATCGTTGTAAATCCGCATTTTCCTGACTCTCCCCTTATTAATTAACGTGGTAAAATAATATTTGGATTGGCGTCCAATACATATTATTAAAATTAAAATGGTTCAAGTCGGAGTAAGGCACCTTAAGGTGCCTTTTTATGTATTTTGCCAACAAACTCCTATAACGTTCTTAATTTACTTTTCCGTTTCACTATCTTCGTCATAATATGAAATGAACGATTCCATCTCACTTGTCGCTTTGCCGTCTAATTGGTGTGATACACCAAACGTTTTACCTTTCCCGTCATTATTAATTGCGACGTTTATGTCATTTAACAACTTGGTCATATATTCATATGTTTTGCGCATACTTTTACTAGTAGGTTTCCATTGCCCAACGAATTCTGTTTTCTCCTTTGCTTTCCCCTCGGGATCAATGTTAGCAGTTCGAACAAATTGTTCATGCTCAATGCTGGCCGCAAGTAATCGTAAGTTTATAAAGTCTTTTTCAAGGTCTACACCTTTAACTTGAATGTATCTCCCCATAACATATGAAACAGACCGCTTCACATCTAAAATCTGATACCATTTATCAAGAAACAGATGATAAATCAAAAGAAATCGATAAATTAAAAGGTGATATATCACTACTAGAAACTCAAAACAAAACTCTAGATGCCGAAGTGAAAAAATTAAAGGAAGAGTTGGCGAAAAAAGAACAACAAGCACCACAAGAACAGCCTAAAAAAGAAGACGTAAAGCCTGAGCCTCAACAACCTGCTGCTCAACCAGAAAAGAAAGATGAACCTAAACAACAATCTACAGGTTCTTTCGTGAATCCAGTTAAGGATATCAATAAAACCGAAGCTATAAACAGGGTGAAGGGAAAAGCGAAGCAAGACTTCAAAGATGATTACACGACTCAAAACTATGTTGCTAATGAGCAAACTAAAGCGTTCGATTTCTTATATGGCATTGAAATAAAATCCCAAGAAGAATTGAACATTATGAAAAATGCATTAAAAGATTTCCCTAACGATTTTATGACAGCTAAGTTTGTTTATGAAGAACAGATGAAAGCGAAAAATCAACAATAAACATTTATAGAGTTCACATTCATACCACATAAATAGGTTATGGATAGAGTAATGAGGTAGCAAAAGCACTCTAGCGGATGCTTTTCTTTTTTCTCCATAACCAACATTACTTAATCACCTGATTATAAAATAAAAAACGCTCAGATGAGCGTTTCCTCTTAAAATGAATAACTCAGCAGGTCAAGATACCTTTAACAAAGTTCTTGAATTTTTAAGTAAAACTAAATAATATGCAATTGGTATAAAGAAAAATCCTACTCTATTTCTTATTTAAAAAATAGAGTAGGATTTTTTATAAAATGCAAGTCATTCTTTCTGACGAATTACAAGAAAGGGTGTTTTTAATGTCTATTAGGGGTTCAGCACATGCCCATCAACTTAAGAAAAGTAAACACCCCAAAAACAAAAAATGAGCTCCTTTCTCAAAATAACTAACTATAGAGAAATAAAATTTTCATTTAGGGGGTACTTCAAAACCTTAACTTGATGGCAATGTGGCTATGCCCAATAAGGACACTTTTTACTCTTTCCCATCTAAAAGGCGACCAAGTCCACCTAATACACTGCCTTCACCAGTGCTTTGAGCTGCTGGGCTTGTCAGACGTGCTGCTAAGCGGCTAAGTGTTAAGGACTGGATCCAAACTGTTCCAGGTCCTTCTAACGTTGCGAAGAATAAACCTTCGCCGCCGAATAGAGCTGTTTTTACTTTTCCAACGAATTCAATATCATAGTTTACGTCTTTTGTCATTGCAACGAGACAACCTGTATCAATGCGAAGCTTTTCGCCAGGTTTTAATTCACGCTTATATACAGTTCCGCCTGCATGCATGAAGGCAAGCCCGTCACCTTCAAGCTTCTGCATAATGAAACCTTCACCACCGAAGAAACCTGTTCCTATTTTTTTCGTAAATTCAATACCGATAGAAACGCCTTTTGCAGCACAAAGAAATGCATCTTTTTGGCAGACTATTTTCCCTTGATATTCCGTTAAATCTACAGGAACAATTTTACCAGGATAAGGAGCCGCAAATGATACGTGACGCTTGCCGTGACCTGTATTTGTAAATACAGTCATAAACATGCTTTCACCTGTAACGAGACGTTTACCAGCCCCCATTAATTTTCCGAATAGACCGTTAGATGGTCCAGAACCGTCACCGAAAATTGTCTCCATTTCGATGTAGTCTTCCATCATCATCATTGCGCCAGCTTCTGCGATCACGCTTTCTTCTGGGTCTAATTCAATTTCAACGAACTGCATATCGTCGCCGTATAACTTATATTCAATTTCATGTGCCTTCATTTTTTTCACCTCGTATGTAATATATATTTATATTGTACAGAATTTAATAGCATTAGAATACTTTAGTTTTGTTAATTTTCAAATAAAATATGAAGATGGAAATTCAACATTATATTAAAATCATAAAAAAATGATAAAATGAAAGTGTTCTCATTTGACGTATTTGATATAGCGTGATATAGTGAAGTCACTATTGAGCTACATAATGTGGTACGGAAATAAAGCGCGTGGAATTATTAGGCTTTACGCTTGTTATGCATTCATGTCCTTTATATCCACCTTTTCATGTGGATTCATAGTTTCATTTTTATTTAGGAGGTACATGACATGCAAACAGGTAAAGTTAAATGGTTCAACAGCGAAAAAGGTTTCGGTTTCATCGAAGTTGAAGGTGGAGACGATGTATTCGTTCACTTCTCAGCTATCCAAGGTGACGGATTCAAAACTTTAGAAGAAGGTCAAGAAGTTTCTTTCGAAATCGTTGAAGGTAACCGTGGACCACAAGCTGCTAACGTTACAAAAAACTAATTAGCTAGCGATAAAAAGCATTCCGAATTTCGGAATGCTTTTTTTATTCTTTAGAACTGGACTCATTTGAAGATAATTCGCCTTTAAAGGTACGTTCTTCAAAGTCATCGAGCATTTGTTCATATTCTTCATGTTCTTCTGTTGCAAAAACTTGCAGGTTTTTTCCATGCATATCTGTACCGATAAAGTTTTCGAAATCCTCTACGTAGCCTACATTTTCTTCACTATTTACGTACATGCCATTATAATTTTTTGAATCTCGTCTTTCTAAATCAGACGGTGTTTCGGATGTTCCGTAATTTGCGACATCTTGCCACGCATCTTCCGCGTCGTATTCAACAGAATGGTCCTCATCATGTTTGTGGAAAGAAGGCGCCAATACTTCTTCTTCAACTGGGCGCGTATCCATATTTAATTTATTTGTCGTGTGCTGGATGCATGTTGTAGCAGTCGGCATTGCTTCTAATCTTTCAAACGGAATTTCCTCACCAGATACTTCACAAATTCCATACGTACCTGCTTCTATTTTTTGCAGGGCGTGTTTCGTATCTTCTAGCTGTTTATGCCAAAGTTCGATGAGTCCGAAGTCCTTTTCGCGTTCATATAGTTCTGTCGCCATATCAGCTGGATGATTATCGTAGCTAGATAATTCTCCCACTGAATCACGTTCAGAAGCACGGTCTGTATTTTCATGAGTTTGTATTGTTTGTTCCAGTTCTTGTTTTTGCTTTTCTAAAATGGATTTAAATTGATCTATTTGTTGTGGAGTTAACATAGTCGTCCACCTTCCTACAATTCAGTTTCTTTATCCCGCTATTAACGGGCAGTAAGACTCCCACCTTAAAATTCAGCGGGGACAAGGAAGTTAGGTGGGAGATCAACTGCCCGTAAAAGCCCGATTGGTTCAACTAATAATTAGTGGGGATGAACCTC
Source organism: Bacillus sp. NPDC094077 (assembly GCF_050279465.1). Classification (NCBI taxonomy): domain Bacteria; kingdom Bacillati; phylum Bacillota; class Bacilli; order Caryophanales; family Bacillaceae; genus Bacillus; species Bacillus sp. NPDC094077. The sequence continues at coordinate 18,637 of NZ_JBNNUF010000005.1, forward strand.
CCACTGATTAAAGTTTCACTTTATGTAGTATGAGCGTTGGCGAGGTTAATTATGAGGTGAATTTCAGCTAAGCAGCCAGTATATGAAAAAAGAGCTGCGCATGCAGCTCTTTTTTATAGGAAATATCCAAGTAATAATCCGATTCCCATTAGGAAGCCGAAGATTGTATTTGTCTTTGCTGTTGCAATCATCGCAGGTACCATTTCCATTGGAATGCTTTTGCCGATGAAACCTTTTGTCGCTTTAAATGCTTTCGGTGCACTTAAAAATACGATAAGCATCCATGGTGATACGATGTTCACGATAATTAAAGCGATTGTCCAAATGTAAGCAACAATGAACATAGAAGCGAGCACACCTACTGCTCTTTCGCGTCCAACGAGAATTGCTAACGTTTTACGGCCATTTTCTTTATCGCCATCTAAGTCACGAATGTTGTTAGATAGTAAAATTGCACCAATTAAAATGGAACTTGGAATAGATAATAAAATGACTTCTGATGTTACTGTTCCTGTTTGGATAAAGAATGAAATACCAATAATGATAACACCCATAAATAATCCTGCTGTTAACTCTCCAAATGGTGTATACGCAATTGGAATTGGTCCACCTGTATAAAGATAAGCAACGGCCATACAAACAAGACCGATTGCAGCAAGCCACCAGCTAGAATTCATACAAATATAAACACCTAATAGTATTGCGATGCCGAAAAATCCAAATGCTAAGTTCAGTACTGTTTTTGGCTGAATGCCATCGCGAACGATAGCGCCGCCGATACCAACTGAACCCTCATGATCTAATCCTCTTTTATAATCAAAGTATTCATTAAACATGTTCGTTGCTGCTTGAATGAGAAGACAAGCAAGAAGCATCATAAGGAAAAGAGGGAGATGTATTTGATTTATACCTCCAACCTGCATCGCATACGCTGTTCCGATGAAAACAGGAACGAAAGCTGCTGTTAATGTATGGGGACGTAGTAAACTCCACCAAATGCGCCAGCCCGTTTGTTTATTTGGCTTTGGCGCCGTAGGAGAGGAATTCGTTTTGACGTTCATTTCCATGTTGAATCCTCCTTAAGTCACATATTGTACACAATTAAGTGTAGAAAAAGCATCATTTAGTGTCAACGTTTATTTTCTAGGAAGAGAAGGGGAATTTCTCAGAAATGCTAAACGTTGACAGGCCTTTCGTTTGAGGTGTATCTTAAAATCAAGCGTAATTATGACTATTTTTCGCCCATAGGGGGGAGACAATTGTGATTCAAACGAAACAAAAAGGTTTGCAAGAAGTTCTTAATGCAGCCATTAAGCGTGCAACTAATGAAAAAACATTAGTTAGTTTTGTAAAACAAATAGACTGGATGGATCCACTTCTGTTTTATGCAGCAGGAAAAAGGATGTCATTCGAAAATAGATGTTATTTTGCAGACCCAGCTCAGCATGTAATATTTGCAGGAATTGGCTCTGTTTTTACTATAGCAAATTCTTCTCATAAGCGCTTTCAAACTGCTCGTGATGAGTGGGAGAAAGTAAAAGAGAATGCATTTGTGCAAAGAGATGAATATGAATTTGGAACAGGTCCTCTTTTATTCGGTGGGTTTTCATTTGATCCAGAAAAAAAGAAAACGGACTTATGGAAAGAATTTAAAGATACAACATTTTCACTACCCGCATTTTTATTAACTGTAAAAAATGAAAAAGCATGGTTAACGATGAATGCATTTGTTTCAGCGACAGATTGTGCGGAAACTCTTTATAACGAAATGATTTCTTTGGAAGAGAAAATTTTACAAGAGAGTAAATGTGCGCTAGAAGGATCGAAGTTAACAGTTACTTCTAAAGTAGAAGTGGATCCGAAAGGCTGGATGAAGGCCATTGAAAAAGTGCAAGATGAGATGAAACAGGGTAACGTGCAGAAGGTTGTATTAGCGAGGGAGTTAAAAGTAGAGATGAATCATCATATTGATTCTGCTCTTGTTTTAGAAGCGCTTCGCATTGGGCAACCGGATTGTTACGTATTTTCTTTTGATTATAAAGGAGCATGCTTCTTAGGAGCGACGCCAGAACGATTAATTCGCAAAGAAGATGAGAAGTTTACGTCGATGTGTCTTGCTGGTTCAATTGGTCAAGGTCATTCTATAGAAGAAAGTGAGCAAAATGGTAATGCGCTTCTTCATGATGAAAAGAATTTAGCTGAACACGGTTATGTTGTTAACATGATCCGAGGTGTACTGAATGAACATTGCGAATCTGTTAATATTCCGGAAAGCCCGGGCTTATTAACAACGAAAAACTTAATTCATTTATATACGCCCGTAGAAGCAAAAGGCGATGCTAGTCTTTTAACGATGGTAGAAGAATTACACCCAACCCCAGCTCTTGGCGGGACACCTCGTTTGGAAGCGATGAAACTGATTCGTGATGTTGAATTGTTAGACAGAGGGTTGTATGGTGCACCGATCGGCTTTATAGATGATGAAGGAAATGGTGAATTTGCGGTTGCGCTTCGTTGTGGATTATTAAATGGCGAGAAAGCATCCTTATTTGCTGGTTGTGGGATTGTAATTGATTCAGTACCACAACTTGAATATGAAGAAACAAGTTTGAAGTTTAGACCGATGCTTGGTGCTTTGGAGGAATTAATGAAATGAACAATCATATAGAAGCATTATCATATTATTTAGGCGCGTTCGTGGATGAACTGACGCGTCTAGATGTATGTGATGTTGTCATTAGTCCAGGCTCACGGTCAACGCCGATTGCTTTACTAATGGAACAACATGAAGGAATGAAAACATATTTACATGTTGATGAAAGATCAGCAGGATTTTTTGCGCTTGGTATCGCGAAAGCGAAGAAGCGTCCAGTAGCATTATTATGTACGTCAGGAACAGCAGCAGCGAACTATTATCCAGCTGTATGTGAAGCTTTTCATTCACGGGTGCCGCTTATCGTATTAACAGCAGATAGACCGCATGAATTGAGAGATGTGGGTGCACCACAAGCGATGAATCAATTTAATTTATACGGCACTTTTGTGAAGCAATTTACAGAGATGGCACTTCCAGAAGCGAGTGAAGCGATGTATCATTATGCTCGTATGACGACGCAGCGTACGATAGCAAATGCTTGTTCAGCGCCGCAAGGTCCTGTTCATCTCAATTTTCCAGTTCGCGAGCCGCTTATCCCGGATTTCTCATTAGAAAGCTTATGGGATAAAGGACGTGGTGAATATACAGGAGTAGTTCAGCAAGGAAACGTGACGATGCCGAGTGAATATGTAGATTCTCTTGTAGGGCGCCTTTCGCATATGGAAAAGGGGCTTATTATTTGTGGAGATGATAGTCATTCGGAACTCGCAGCATCGGCGGCAGAACTAGCTGAAAAAACTGGATATCCAATATTAGCGGATCCACTTTCTAATATTCGTAGCGGGTATCATGATAAAACGATGGTAATCGATTGTTACGATACATTTTTACGAAACGAACTGTTAAAAGAAACGTGGAAGCCAGACGTTATTATTCGTTTTGGTGGTATGCCTGTATCTAAAGCGTTAACGCAGTTTATAAAAAAACAAACGAAAGCTGTTCATATCGTAGTAGACGATTCAGGACAATGGAGAGATCCAGCTCTTGTTGCGACAGAAGTTGTACATGCGGATGATATTGAATTTTGCAAGGCATTAATAGAAAAAATGCCGGTTGTGAAAAAGAATGATTGGTTCGGAATGTGGCAACATATAAACGAAAAAACGAAGGAAACACTCCTTGAAATAGAAGGATATGAAACTGCATTTGAAGGAAAAGTCATTACGGATATTGTTCGTGTATTACCAGAAGGGGCAACGTTATTTGCGAGTAATAGTATGCCAATTCGGGATACAGATTCATTTTTCTTCACATCAGATAAAAACATACAAGTTATGGCGAACCGCGGTGTAAATGGTATTGATGGAATCATTTCGACAGCTTTAGGAGCGAGCGTTATTTGCGAGCCGCTCGTATTGGTCATTGGTGATTTATCGTTTTATCATGATTTAAATGGACTGTTAGCAGCGAAATTGCATAAATTAAACATAACAATTGTTGTTGTAAATAATGACGGCGGCGGTATTTTCTCATTCTTACCGCAATATGAGAAAAAGGAACATTTCGAATCATTATTTGGAACACCAATCGGGCTTAATTATGAACATGTTGTCAAAATGTACGATGGCTCATTTAGCCGTGTAAATGGGTGGGAAAACTTCCGAGAAGAAGTGCAAAAAGGAACGACAACAAAAGGTTTACACGTTGTAGAAATTTGTACGAACCGTGATGAAAACTTAACATTGCACCGTAAATTATGGGCAAAAACGATGGACGTAATTACTACATCTTTACAAGGTGAATCAAAATGAAAGTAACGTTCCAAGGTGTATCGTATGAATATGAGATAGTCGGAAGTGGGGAACCACTTCTACTTCTTCATGGTTTTACGGGAAGCATGGAAACGTGGCGTTCTTTCATACCTTCATGGAGTGAAGAGTTTCAAGTTATTGCAGTGGATCTTATTGGGCACGGGAAGACCGAGAGCCCTGAAGATGTCACGCACTATGATATCCGAAATGCGGCGCTACAAATGAAAGAACTACTAGATTACCTTCATATTGAAAAAGCACATATACTTGGCTATTCAATGGGTGGTAGACTGGCGATTACGATGGCATGCTTATATCCAGAGTATGTACATTCTCTTTTATTAGAAAACTGTACAGCTGGGCTTGAAAGTGAAGAGACTAGAAAAGAACGTCGTGAAAAAGATGAGCGACTTGCCGATAAAATTGAGCGAGAAGGCATTGAAAGCTTTGTTTCTATGTGGGAAAATATTCCGCTTTTTGAAACGCAAAAACGTTTAGTAAAAAACGTACAAGAAGCGGTACGAAAAGAAAGACTCGCTAACAATCCGAAAGGGCTTGCAAATAGCTTACGCGGCATGGGAACAGGGGCTCAGCCTTCATGGTGGCATAAGCTAGAGGAGTTGAACATGCCTGTTCTTTTAATGAACGGGGAATATGATGAAAAGTTCTTTCGCATATTAAAAAACATCGAAAAATGCGTCTCTGACGCGAAATTTGTCAAAATTGATGGTGCTGGCCATGCAATTCATGTGGAACAACCGGAAAAGTTTGATACAATAGTAAAGGGATTTCTAAAAACTATGCAGTGATGCTTTTTTCAACAAGAAGGAAGCCACACTTATAGAGGAGATCAGAAATATACAAGGAGGTAGTAGTAATGGCTATTGAATGGGTAAAAGAAGGCAATTACGAAGATATTATTTATTCAACATACAATGGTATCGCAAAGATTTCGATTAACCGCCCTGAAGTACATAACGCATTCCGTCCGAAAACGGTAATGGAGTTAATCGACGCTTTTGCACATGCTCGTGATGATGCAAATGTTGGCGTTATCATTTTAACAGGTGAAGGTGGACGTGCATTCTGTTCTGGCGGCGACCAAAAAGTTCGCGGTCATGGTGGATATGTAGGTGACGACCAAATCCCACGTCTAAACGTATTAGACTTACAACGTCTAATTCGCGCAATTCCTAAACCAGTTATCGCAATGGTAGCAGGTTATGCAATCGGTGGTGGACACGTACTTCATATCGTATGTGACTTAACAATCGCTGCAGACAACGCTGTATTCGGACAAACAGGTCCTAAAGTAGGAAGCTTTGACGGCGGATACGGAGCTGGTTACTTAGCTCGTATGGTAGGCCATAAGAAAGCTCGCGAAATTTGGTACCTATGCCGTCAATACAACGCACAAGAAGCGCTTGATATGGGCTTAGTAAACACCGTTGTACCATTAGAAGAGCTTGAAGCAGAAACAGTACAATGGGCACAAGAAATTTTAGCAAACAGCCCAATGGCACTTCGTTTCTTAAAAGCTGCATTCAACGCAGACACAGACGGTCTAGCTGGTATTCAACAACTAGCTGGGGATGCAACGTTATTGTACTACACAACTGACGAAGCAAAAGAAGGTCGCGACGCGTTCAAAGAAAAACGCAGTCCGGACTTCGGTCAATTCCCTCGTTTCCCGTGATGAAAGCGGAGCCGACTGTTTAGCCCTGTCGGCTAAGGTTCTTTCGCACAGAAAGTGTTTTTTACTTTCTCGTGTGGAAGGTTCTTAGAAGGAAGGGGCTAGGAGGCGCAGCTGGATACGATCAAAAGCGGAAGCGGCTCGCCCACAATGTGAGACGAGACGCTTCCAAAAGATCAAACTGGAAACAAAACAATTAAGAGACTTGATTTCATATCAAGTCTCTTTCTTTCATGAAAGGAGAATGAATGATGGAGACGATGCCAAATTGGTTAATGCAGCGTGCATTTTTAACACCAGATCGCACTGCAATTGAAATAGAGGAAGAAAAGGTTACTTTTATGCAGCTGCATGAAAAAGTAGTATCTGTTTGTGAACACCTTTCACATGTAGGAGTGAAGCGGGCGCAAAAGGTGGCTGTTCTGATGAAAAATGGTATGGAGATGATTACAGTTATTCACGCCCTATCTTACGTAGGTGCAGTAGCTGTGCTTTTAAATACGCGTCTTTCAAGAGAAGAGCTACTTTGGCAAATGGATGATGCTGAAGTTGTTTGCTTAGTGACGGATCAAGATTTTGATGCTAAGGATGTTCCCGTATATTCATTTGCTGAAGTGATGAATGGACCGAAGACGGAAGCATCTATACAAGAAGAATTTTCTTTAGAAGAAGCGATGACAATTATTTATACGTCAGGAACGACAGGGAAACCGAAAGGCGTTATTTTAACGTACGGAAATCATTGGGCGAGCGCAGTCGGTTCTGCACTTAATTTAGGGCTTCGTGATGATGATTGTTGGTTAGCTTGTATGCCGATGTTCCACGTTGGCGGACTATCCCTTTTAATGAAAAATATTATGTACGGTATGCGCATTTTACTCGTTCCAAAATATGATGCTAATTTTATTCATAAAGCACTTCAAACGAGGGGCGTTACAATCATTTCTGTCGTATCAAAAATGTTAACAGATTTATTAGAAAGGCTTGGCGAAGGAACATACCCATCTTCTTTACGATGCATGTTACTTGGCGGAGGGCCAGCGCCGAAACCGTTATTAGAAACATGTGTAGAAAAAGGAATTCCTGTGTACCAAACGTACGGTATGACAGAAACGTCGTCGCAAATTTGTACGTTATCAGCAGATTATATGTTAACGAAAGTAGGATCAGCTGGAAAGCCCTTATTCCAATGCCAACTTCGTATTGAAAAAGACGGCGTAGTAGTACCGCCGTTTGCGGAAGGCGAAATTGTAGTAAAAGGACCAAACGTAACAGGTGGCTATTTTAACCGTGAAGATGCGACACGTGAGACAATTCAAAATGGATGGCTTCATACTGGTGACCTTGGTTATTTAGATGAAGAAGGATTTTTATACGTATTAGATCGCCGCAGTGATTTAATTATTTCTGGCGGAGAAAATATATATCCAGCTCAAATTGAAGAAGTGTTGCTTTCACATCCGGCGATAGCGGAAGCGGGTGTTGTCGGCATGGCTGACGATAAGTGGGGACAAGTACCAGCCGCTTTTGTTGTGAAAAATGGAGAAGCAACAGAAGAAGAAATTCTTCGTTTTTGCGAGGAGAAATTAGCGAAATATAAAGTGCCGAAGAAAGCATGTTTCTTAGAGGAATTACCACGAAACGCTTCGAAAAAATTGTTAAGACGAGAGTTAAGACAATTAGTGGAGGAGATGTAAGTGGAAATTAAAAAAGCGACACTTTATATAACGGAAATGCCACTGGTCACCCCGTTTGCGGCAAGTTACGGGACTTACGAAAAGCGTGAGAGTATCGTCATTGAATTAGAAGACACGGATGGATACATTGGTTTTGGTGAAGTCGTCGCATTTTCTGAACCGTGGTATACGGAAGAAACGGTGAAGACTACGCTACATGTACTTCAGGATTTTTTATTACCTGATTTATTGAAAGCTGAAATTTCTCATCCGAATGAAATACCGTCTTTGTTCCAGCATATAAAAAGAAACCGGATGGCAAAGGCGGGAATTGAAGGAGCCGTTTGGAATCTATATGCAAAACGTCAAAAGAGCTCGCTTGCGACATTACTTGGCGGAACGAAGTCTGAAATTGAAGTCGGCGTTGTAATTGGAATCAATACAATTCCGACTATGTTAAAACAAATAGAAAAGTACGCGGATGAAGGATACGAGCGTTTTAAAGTGAAAATAAAGCCAGAGCATGACTACGAGTTGTTGAAAGAGATTCGTAAAGAGTTTCCGCATATCCCATTAATGGCTGATGCGAATTCGGCGTACACATTAGCTGATGTAGAGAAGTTAAAACGGTTAGATGAATTTCAATTAATGATGATTGAACAACCGCTAGCGGATTATGATTTTCTTGATCATGCACAGTTACAAAAGAAAATTGAAACGCCGATTTGTTTAGATGAAAGCATTCATAGCTTAGAAGATGCACGCGTAGCGATTACGCTTGGTAGTTGCCAAATCGTTAACATTAAACCAGGACGAGTGGGCGGATTAACAGAATCCGTTCAAATCCATAATTATTGCATGGAGCATAACATACCAGTTTGGTGCGGCGGTATGGTGGAAATGGGAATCTCCCGCGCGCAAAACGTTGCGCTCGCTTCATTACCTAATTTTACGATTCCTGGAGATATATCTGCTTCTAGTAGACATTGGGAGAAGGATATTATTTCACCGGAAGTGATGCTAGAGGGCGGGAAAGTGATTGTACCGCAAAGTATTGAACGTGATTATGAAGTAGACCGAGGGAGATTGGAAGAAATAACGAAGCAGCGGATTGTGTTTGAGAGATGAATTGAAACTTTAATCAGTGGGGGCCATCCACCACTGATTATTAGTTCACACCAATCGGGCTCTTACAGGATAATTTTGCCGTTAAGTGTCGAACCGTCGATATAATTTCATGTACTATTATCTTTGTACAATAACAAAGGTTACTCTCATGAGTCATGCCCATCAACTTAAGAATTTTTACTACCCCCAGAACGAAAATTTTGTGCATTTTGCTCGTATTTATTGTTTGGCGATTTAGTGCTATCCCTAAAACATCTGGACTGTAATAGCCAATTAAAAAATGCAAACAAAAAGACCTTTAATCAGTCGTTTTGTTTGCTTTTCTTTTTTCTAAAACCACAGAAAAGATAAGTACTATAGTTAACACCATAATAAACCTTATCTCACTTCCATCGCTTACAAAAAATGAATACAAAGTATAAATTAAAATTAATATTCCATAAATAATTTTATACAATGAACGCCCCCCTTTTTGCCGTATATATTTTAGTATGAAAATTTAATTCAAACCCTATATCAAAATGAAAATAAAAGCACCTGTGATATACGCAAAGTACTTTTCTCTTGTCAATTTATCTATTTTCACTATACTTATCTATTTTTTTTATAACTCAAACTTCTTCGAATCGTACTTTTCTAGAGTTTGCTGCAATTCATTTTGTTCATATGGAATATGTTTATCTATCTGTACACCTTCAACATTTGCTCCACCTGCTAATAATTTCCTGTACTTAAAAGAGTGTCCTGTTAATACTGTTTTAATCATTTTTGTATTTCCCTCCTTTTGTTTGATTACTTGTATCATAAAACAAGTATCTGAAGTTAATATGTAGTCTATCTAGAGTGTATGTAAATTTAAAAAATCCCTAATAAAATGTTTGTGTTGTAACGTTACAGCCAAAACTATTGCTCCAAACCCCATGTTCTAGACTCCATTCCTGCTACAGTTCAATATTGAGTAAATATAAAAAGAGCACCACTTTTTGGATGCTCTTTGTTATAACTATATATTATTTAATTTCCTTCTTTTGTTGGTACCATTTTTCCTTCTTGAGAGTCTGTACCTTCTGTTCTTTCAACAGTTTTTGCATGTTCTGGTTTTTCAGGGGCTCCAATTTCAAATCCAGGTTGAGAATCTGTACCTTCTTTTGTTGGTACCATTTTTCCTTCTTGAGAGCCTGTACCTTCTGTTCTTTCAACAGTTTTTACATCTTCTTTAGAAGTTGCTGGCACTGCATCTTTAGGGGCATCAAGGTTTTGTGAAAAAGACGTTGTTCCATCTGCACTCTGTGTGATTACTTGATTTGAACTATCTTCATTTGATTTTAAATTGTCCATTTTCGCATCATCTGCACCTACTGCACCTCCCGCTACCAATCCTGTACTTAAAAGTGCTCCTGCTAATAATGTTTTAATCATTTTTCATTACCTCCTTGTTTTGTTTGAACATGTATTTAGCATAAGACAGGAATCTATAGTTGATATGGACTGTATCTGGAGATTATGTAAAGAAAAATAGATGATCAGTTGTATATCCTAATAGGTGTTTAGAAAAGATTGAAACTTTATTTGAATTTAATAATTGAATTAGCTTTTATTTTTGGCTGTGAGGGTCAATCCTTAGTCCGAATATTTAAATTGATAAAACATCCCAGTGGGTTAACTCTACTGGGATGCTTTTATGATTATCCAATAAAAAAAGCAAAGTGAAAATCATGTATGAAATAAATGTAAGTAACACAAGGAAAACTATAAGCATGGTATTGAAAACACATCGTTCTATTCTTTTTTTCATTTGAACTTACTTTATGTTTTTTAATATGTACAAAAAAACATTCATCTTTCAATCAGATGAATGCAAAAATTAAAATCATTTTGGTTTCTTAGATTATTTGTGGAGTTTAAACCAAAAAACAAATTTTAATAACCTAAGACCATTATGAGAGAAAAATTATATAAAAAAGTAAGTATTCGGTTTCTTAACGTACAAGGCACCGATTTATTTGTGTCTAAACGTCTAATTTTCTTTTTTTGATATGGTGACCCCATCGCTATTAAGCTAACAAAACAAAATACCCCCACATCCATCAACTTAACAGAACAGGTTGCCCCTAAAACGATAAAAATGAACTTCGGTGCTATAAAAAACATAAAGATAGGTGCTGAACGAATGCAAATGATCAGAGAAGATTTAACAAAAATAGTTTATGAAGCAAGCGAAGATAAATTTTTATCGGGAGTAAGACCTGTCTGGTAAATATAGAGTTTATAAAAGAGACTAGCCGTACATGGGACGAGCCCCTAAAATACAATTCCGCTAGAAATTTTTGCGCTATATTCTCTTTTCTTTTATTTGTGATAGTTGATTAACAACACTTTCTAAAAATTTGTCTACCTTTTCTTTTGATGTATCCGGCGCATGATAACCAATCGTAAATGTAAGTCTGCCATTATAAAAGCTTGCACCCATTGAAAAGAATGGTGCATACATAATGGGGGAGGTCATATACCCGTCCTTAGCTTGAACTTCACCAAACTGAATAGGTTCATCAGCGATCACCCCGAAATTTGTCAGTAATGGCAACGCCATCCCCATCTGTAATGCCTGTTCGTATTGCTGATTATACATTTCCTTCACCACAGATAGCTTCATACCTGCCAGTAGCTCCATTCCTGCTGCTGAAGAAAGACCTGGATTTTGAGACTTTATTTTATCCATGGATTGTTTAATTCGAATGAGAGTCTGATTAAATGATTCATCATCTTCCATTTTAATCACTGGCATTTCTATGCCGGATAAGTTGCAAATAGCGCCAGTTGTATAATTAGGCAGATATCGACGTAAATCAATTGTTAAACCGATCATTTTTTCTGCGGTGCGAGGTTCTGCATACACAGTGAAATGTGATAAAGCTCGGAAGTATGCAGTCATGATTACATCATTCAAGGTAGCCTGTTGTGCTTTTGTCCATTGGGTTAGACGTAGAGATTGCTCATGGTTCAACCGCCGTACGGACATTTGGGGAAATTTATTTTTGCTGGGTTGAGATGGAAAAGACCATAACGATGCCTGTTGTTCTTGGTTAGGACGATACGCACTTTTTACGTCCGATATTCCAGCATATTTGAATACAGGTGATTGATCTCGAAAACTCTCATTTTCCCCACCAAATTTCTTTATAATTTGATCCTTAGATTGTCCCAAGGAGAGTTGAGTATAAATTGCTCCCAGCAAATTAATATATTCCTTGACCCCTGCACCATCTGAACATAGATGAGATAATTTCACAACTAACATATCTGTTGTAGTGCCTCGTAATAATTTTGTTTGAACCATAGGTCCCTGAATACGATCTCCAGGTTCCTTAATAAAATCTATTGCCATTATTTCAATTTCTTGATCATTTCCTTCTACAAAAAGGCAAATAGGTGAGTTAGTGCCAGATGAATATTCCTCCCAGTAAGGAATATCATTTTCTACAAACCGGCTGTTCAAAATCGGCTGCAATTGTAACGTTATCCTTACTGATTGTTCAAGTATTTTCTTTGATATACCTACAGGAAAATAAAGAACTGCATTAATTTGTTGATCTGCAGAATAAAGACCTAATAAATAATTCATTCGATCTTGAGGTGTTACTGAATACTTTCTTTGTTCCATAATTTTGTCCCCCTTTTAGGACTTTTTTGTATAACCTTATTCTCCATATGGTTGTAACTTTTCTGGTCATTTTTCTTCAAGAACTAATAATGCTTATTATTTGAAATTTTTCACGAAAGCATCATTTCCGTACTAGTTCTATTCTTTTTACAGCTCTTTGTAGGTGATATACCCATTATTTTATTGTTTTTAACACTTCCTTTATTTTTAAAGAAAACAAACGAAAATTAATTACGTTTGCTTATATACAAACATATTATGATAAAGTTTGATAATTATCAATAGAATGAATAAATCATTTTTATGTCTGTCCATAAAAAAACAATAATATAATACGTTTAGGAGTTACTTCATAATATTAGGTTGATGGGCATGACGCTCATGAGTAGCCTTTTCGTATTGTACAAATTGGATAGACTAGTTTACAATCGAGCGTATGAAAATGGAATGAGAAAAAGGGGGAGTAAAATGAAGCGCATTTCAATTTTAATAGCCGATGACGAAGCGGAAATTGCTGATTTAATTGAGATACATTTAGAAAAAGAAGGTTACCATGTTGTGAAAGTGGCTGATGGAGAAGAGGCGATACGCGTTATTCAAACTCAGCCAATCGACTTAGTGGTTTTAGATATTATGATGCCGAAAATGGACGGATATGAGGTGACGCGTCAAATTCGCGCCAAATATCATATGCCGATCATTTTCTTAAGCGCGAAAACATCTGACTTCGATAAGGTGACAGGTCTTGTACTAGGTGCGGATGATTATATGACGAAGCCTTTTACACCGATTGAATTAGTTGCGCGTGTAAATGCACAACTGCGTAGGTTCCTTACGTTAAATCAGCCGAAAGTAGAGGAGAGTAAATCTGCTTTAGAGGTAGGCGGCGTTGTGATTGACCCTGAGCGCAGAACGGTTGATGTGTACGGTGAGCAAATTGAATTAACACCAAAAGAGTTTGACATTTTATATTTATTAGCGAGTCATCCGAAGAAAGTGTACAGTGTGGAAAATATTTTTCAGCAAGTATGGTCAGATGATTATTATGAAGGTGGAAATACAGTGATGGTGCATATCCGTACTTTACGGAAAAAACTTGGGGAAGATAAACGAAAGAATAAGTTAATAAAAACAGTGTGGGGAGTAGGGTATACTTTCAATGGCTAAAAAGATGAGAAGCTTTCGCTCAAAGATGGTTATGCTATTTGCGTTAAGTATGGTATTAGCAGCTGGCGTAACGTATTTGATTTATGAAGGATTACGGCTTTATTATAAATTAGTAGTTCGTTATGAAGATCCTTTAGCTCAATTTCGTTCAATGGTAAGACAAATTGGGGATATTAATTTCTTTTTAATTATTTTCATCCCTTTGTCTATTATGTTTTTCTTTTTCCTTACTAGACCATACTTAAAATATTTTGATGAGATTTCGAACGGGATTCATCATCTGGCGAACGGAGATTTTACAAATCAGGTTCGCGTTTCATCAAATGATGAGTTTGGATATATCGCCCACGAAATGAATGTAGCGAGTGAGAAACTAAAAGAAGCAGTTGAACGGGGAGATTTTGCGGAAAGTAGTAAAGACCAGCTAATTGTTAACTTAGCTCATGATTTAAGAACGCCGTTAACATCTGTTTTAGGCTATTTAGATTTAATTCTTAAAGATGAGAATTTGACGAAGGAACAAATTAAACATTTTTCCACAATTGCTTTTACGAAATCCGAAAGACTGGAAAGTTTGATTGATGAATTATTTGAAATTACGAGAATGAATTATGGTATGTTGCAGCTTGAAAAAAGACCAATTGATATAAGTGAATTGATCATACAGTTAGAGGAAGAACTGTATCCGTTATTAGAAAAAAAGGATTTAGAGGCGAGATTGAATATGGATCCTCATTTACCTATTAACGGTGACGGGAAATTATTAGCCCGAGTATTTGAAAATCTTTTAACGAATGCGATTCGCTATGGGTATGATGGAAAGTTTATTGATGTGAACGGATATATTGAGAGTGAAGAGGTAGTTGTACAAATTATTAATTACGGAGATAGCATTCCAGAAGAAGATTTACCGTATCTTTTTGATATGTTTTATACAGGGGATAAGGCAAGATCGGAGCAACAGGGCGGAACAGGTCTTGGATTATTTATCGCGAAAAATATTATCGAACAGCACAATGGGACAATCTCTGCTGAAAGTAATGTAGTTAGAACAATATTTGAAGTGAGATTACCAAAAGAAGAGAGCCAAGCAATTTAATAAAAATTTAAACTTTACCCCACTTTTTATTTTAACAGTTTTTTCTATTCTATACGTAAGTTACGTTAAGGAGGAACTAGTAATGAAAAAGTGGGTATTTCTTTTTCTTTTTATAGTGTGCACAGTATGTGTAGGCTTTTATATATCACCGTTATTTCAAAAGGAGATCGATGTTAAAATCGGCGGAAAAGATAGTGCGGTAAAGGCTTCAAATACGGAAAAGATAGAAATTACAGAAAAAGAAATTTATAAAGGGAATCTATTATTAGTTAATAAAGATTACCCAGTAAAAAAAGATAGTATTAGGTCTGATATTATAAATGTAAATCACAATAGTGAATTAATAAGAGGCTATGTGATATTTGATAGAAATCTGAGCTTATCAAGGGATGTTGTGAAAAAGTTTTTGAACGTTGTCGATGCGGCTGGAAAAGATGGAGTACAACATTTTTTAATGAGCAGCGGGTATCGAGATTTTAAAGAACAAAGTAAATTATATAAAGAAATGGGATCTGATTATGCACTTCCAGCAGGATATAGTGAGCATAATTTAGGCTTATCACTGGACGTTGGTTCTACTCAAAAGAAAATGGAAAAAGCTCCTGAAGGAAAATGGGTGGAAGAGAATGTATGGAAGTATGGTTTTGTATTACGCTACCCGAAAAATAAAAGTAACATTACAGGCATTCAATATGAGCCATGGCACATCCGTTATGTAGGCTTGCCTCATAGCGCAATTATGCAAAAGAAGAATTTGACTCTAGAAGAATATTTAGACTTTCTAAAAGAGAAAAAGGAAATTTCAACAGATGTGGAAGGGAAGAAATATACGGTTTCTTATTATAAAGTTTCAGAGAATATGAAAGTGAATGTTCCGGTAAATAAGCAGTACGATATTTCGGGGAACAATATGGATGGGGTTATTGTGACGGTTTATGAATAGAGAGAAAGAGGTTGTTTCATTTTTGAACAGTCTTTCATCATATGATAAAGTTGGCGAAGTAATTGCATATAGTGAAGGCTACTACAATACGGAAATGCAGTATTATGTAGTTAATTATGACGTATAAAAGCGAGGGGATTTTCCCTCTTTTTTATGTTTCTTTAGAAGATACCTTAACAGGTATCTTTTTTTATGAAGCCCGTTTTTCGAAACAAGCCCGTTTTTTAGAAAGCCAAGCTTCCGATTCGCCCTGAAAACATACTATAAATGGAATCCCCTCATTTAGAGCAAGGTGAACTTGTTATGAATGATACTAAAGGAGGAATAGAATAATGGGCGAAAAGTGTGAACACAGACATGATGATTGCGACCGTAGACGTGGCCACGGAGGCGGTTTTGCGCTTCTAATCGTATTGTTTATTTTATTAATCATTATCGGCGCTAGCTGCTTCGGTGGTTGCGGTGGCGGTTATGGTGGTTTTGGCGGCTACGGCTATGGCGGCGGTTATGGTGGGTACTGCTGCTAATTATTTAAAAACTATTGAAAATAGCCTTGTGCGTATTGCACAAGGCTATTTTATTTATATTTTAACATGTTGTGACAATTTATTAATGTAAAGTGATCGGATTAAGAGGAAGAAAATGATCTCGATCATCCCGAATAAAGTGAGTACGATCAATAACTCTTTTCGTAAAGAGAACGAGAACATAGTTTGTAAAAACCGAATCGCAAATACTGTATGAATACCAGCGACGATATACGGAACGAAAAATAAAATTCCTAATTGAATCGTTGCAGAACGAAACATTTCTGATTCTGTTAAGCCAAGCTTTGTAATCGTAATGTACTTTTGTCTTTCAGTTGTTAAATCGTTGTACATACGGAAGTATAAAACACTAGCTGCACCAATAAAGAAAATAAAGCCGAGAAACGCCCAAATAAAGAATTGAGCAACCGCATTTTCTTTACTGTGAACGAGTTCATCCGTAGCTGTATGAATAGAAAACGGTTTGATAAAACCTTCTTCATCCTTATGTGCTTCAAACAAGTTGTTTGCATCATGATCTAAGATTTTTAATATATTTTTTGTTGGGACAATTGCATTTTCCCAATTTTCCACGAAGTAGTTATAAACTGTAATTGTTTCAATATGAGGAATCATATTTTCAATCACACTATCTTGCATAACGATTAAATGAGGTAATGCAAAAGATGGTTCGATTCCTTTATTAATAAAGCCTTTAATATGAAATTCCTTTTTATTAGAGCCAAGCCTAATAGTGTCCTGCTTCGCAAATGGGTTTGACACGAGATTTAATAATTCTGGCGAATAGTGAGAAATACTATAAACTTGTGTAGAATCGAGAGTGATTTCTGGCCTATTTAATTGTTTAGCTAATGCGTTATAATCACTCATTTTCATAAGGGCAATTGATTCTTTTAAAGCTGTATCTTTTAAAACGGTAAACTTATATTTTTTATATTGAAAATTAGCATTTGTAAGTTCAGTTTCAATAGTAGTAATATGCTTTTGTTCAAATGTATTATCACCTTCTGATGTATAGGTGAAGGGTATTGGATATCGTTCTAATATTGATGCTTTCGTATGGTTATTTGTAGCAAATAACCCAGTAATGATTGTAAATGCAAGGGCAGATAGCATAGAAACGATAAAGAGTACATTAATATTACTACGGGTACGAGCAACTAAATCTGAAATCCATAACATATTTATTTGTTTCAAATAGAACTTTCTTCGCTTTTTTAAAATGTAGATAAAGAGAAGAAATGTTTGTGAAAAGAATAAATATGTCCCAACTACTACGAGCGGTAAAATAGATAACATAATAAAGAAGACAGAGCCATTTTGTACATTTTTTTCTGTTACGTAGCCTTGTGGGTAACCGGCGATATAATAACATAATCCTAAACAAGTTAAAGCAAATATCGAAATGAGTATAGATGGTTTTTTTTCTTTCTTCGCTTTTTTCATTCCTTTAATGAGCTGCGTTGTTTTACGAGTACGGATGAACATCGGTGTAAACGTAGAAACGATTAAAAATAAAACGATAAACGTTACGGTTGTAACGATGATTGCTTTTGTTGGCCAATATAAAAAGAGGCCTTTCGCACCTGTTAATTTCGAAGTGACTAATAAGAAGAAATTAGAAAACACAAGGCCACCTTGAATACCGATAAAGATAGCTAATAGCCCAATTATCATGTTTTCAGTAAATAACAGTCGTTTTAACTGTTTCCGTGAGATACCAAGAATAGTGAGTACCCCGAATTGCTGCTTCCGTACATTTAAAAACGTTCCGATTGAATATAAGAGAAAAAAGAACGAGAACATAACGATAACAAGCTGTGCTGTACTAGCTAAATTCATTAAAGGATCTCGTTCTTGAAAGTTTTGTCCACTTTGTAAGCGTGGGTGATACGCGTATACAGTAAATGAAAAGAAAACCATTATAGAAAACGCACTGCTTACAAAATAAGCAAAATATGCTTTAGAATTACGCGAGACATTTTTAAATGCAAATTGCCAAAATGTCATCCACGTCTTCCTCCTAATAATGCTAGAACATCTAATATTTCTTGGTAAAATTTCTCGCGGTATAATCCGCGGTGCAGTTCATTGTAAAGCTCTCCATCTTTAATGAAAATAACCCGGTTACAATAACTAGCTGCAAATGGATCGTGCGTAACCATTAAAATCGTTGCATTCTCTTCTTTGTTTAGCTTCGTAAATAATTCCATTACATCAATAGCTGCCTTTGAGTCCAAGTTTCCTGTAGGTTCATCAGCTAGTAAAAGAGACGGGTGGTGAATAACAGCACGTGCTACTGCAGTACGCTGTGCTTGTCCTCCTGAAACTTCAAAAATACGTTTATTTAAAATGTGATCGATTCCTAGCTTTTTTGAGATGTTATCGAGTTTTTGATCCATTTCTTTTAAAGGAACATTATCTAATGTTAAAGGTAGTACGATATTTTCACCGATTGTCAACGTATCTAGTAGGTTGAAGTTTTGGAAAACGAATCCTAATTCTTGGCGACGGAAAATCGCTAACTTTTCTCTACGGAATGTGTGAGGTTGTTTTCCGTTAATCACGACCTCTCCAGAAGTAGGAGAATCAATTGTAGAAATAACGTTTAAAAATGTTGATTTACCGCTTCCAGACGGCCCCATGATTGCAACGAATTCTCCTTTATCCACGTGTAAATTTATATTTTTTAAAGCGGTATGAGGGACTTTCCCCTCATACACTTTTGAGACGTTTTTAATGTGTAATACTTCTTCCATAATAATCACCTTTCTATTCCTTAAAACTTAATATGTTGTGATAATTTTTGCATATAAAAGGAACGAATTAAAAGGAAAAAGAGAATTTCAACCGTTCCAAAGATTACAAGTACAACTGTAATTTCAGCGAATAATGAGAGATGTAATATTTCTTGTAGCATCTTTGTCGCAAACATCGTATGGACGGATGCCATAATGTAAGGGACAAAGAATAGAATAGCAAGCTGAATTGTCGCTGAACGTTTCATCTCGGCCTCTGTTAATCCAATTTTCGTAACCGTTATATACTTTTCTTGCTCATTTGTTAAATCTGTATACATACGGAAGTAAAGAACACTACCAGCACCAATAAAGAAAATAACACCTAGGAACGTTCCAATTAAGAAAAATGAAGCAGCATTTAGTTTTGTTTTGTATAGAGAGTCACTTGCTTCACTTGCATGGAACGGCGTGTGCTCTGCTTGGATCGCGGCACTGTCGTTGTTAATTTTAGTTATAAATGCTGAACCAATATTATGTGCTTTTTCCCAATCTGTGACTTTGAAGCTATATACACTCATCTGTTTTGAAACGGTTGATAAGGCTTCTACATTTTCATCAGATAGTACAATTAATTGGGGTATTAGGCTATTTGGGAAAGGGTTATAAATTTTATATTCTTTCACTTCTAGATGTAAAGAGTTTTGATTAAGTGTAAGAGTATTTTTCTTTTCTTGCTCATGAATAGTGCCAATGACTTGATTATCTAGATCTTTAATAAGGATATAAGATTCATTATTATTCACGGTGAGAGTTTCCCAGTTTAATGCTTTAGCAAGTATATTATAGTCACTTTGTTTAATTGCATAATAGGGTTGCGGACTCTCTTCTGTCGAAGACACTTCAAATATATCCGTTTTAAATTTTTTATAAGTAAATTGTTCTTCGTTAAACTTTTGTTCCAACCAATTTAAATGTTCATCAGCTAACGTATTTTCAGTATGTGATAAATAAGTAAAAGGGAAAGGGTTTTGCCTTATTTCATCAAACTTTGTGAATTTCCCAAACCCATATAAGAAAGTAATCATTGTAAAAGCGAGCGTCGATAACATCGCCACAATGAAAAGCATATTAATATTTGTCCGAATACGGGTTGCTAAATCAGAAATCCAAAGCATATTAATCCGTTTCATATAAAACTTTCTTCGCGTCTTTAATATACGAATGAGTAAGAAGCTAATTTGTGAAAAGAAAAAATATGTCCCAGCTGCAATAAGTGATGGAATGACAAATATACTAGAGACGGCATACAAAAGGCCAACTATATCTCCAAGAGACATAAAGTATAGCGGATTTGCTGCTAATATATATCCAGATATTAAACATATCGCACCAAATAAAGAGACGAGTACGGATGCTTTTCTTTCTTTATGTTGTTTACCTTCTTTTAAAAGTCGTACAGCTTTTCTCGTACGGATTAGCATCGGCGTAAAAGATGATACGAGAATAAAGAGTCCAAGAAAGATTATCGTAGTTAAAACGATCGCACTTGTAGGCCAATATAAATATAAACCAGGTACATGTGTAATTTTGGCGGTAACTAATAAAAAGAACTGTGAAAAAACAAGTCCAAGTTGAATGCCAAAAAATATAGAAAGAACACCAATTAACATATTTTCTAAAAAAACGAGTCTTTTTAATTGTTTTTGGGATATGCCAAGTACGGTTAATATTCCGAACTGCTTTTTTCGAACTTTTAAAAACGTACCAATCGAATATAGTAAAAAGAAAAATGAAAAGAACGCAATGACAACTTCTGAAATTGTCATTAATATGTTCAGAGCATAATTTACATCTGTCATGTGCAATTTCGGATGAAATAAATAAACTGCAAATGAGAAAAAAATTGCAATGGAAAACGCACTGCTTACAAAATAGGCGAAATAAGCTCTGGCGTTTCGTGTGACGTTTTTAAATGCAAACTGCCAAAATGTCATTCACCTAAACCTCCTAGTAGAGTGAAGAGGAAAAGGATAGAAGAGATATCCTTTTCCTGTAATAACTTTTTTATATTTTAACCATTCGTATACTCTGATAACTTTCGCATGTAAAAGGAACGAATGAATAAGAAAAAGATAATTTCAACTACGCCAAAAATTATAAGAACGGCTGAAATTTCTTTGAATAGCGATAAAGCAATTACATCTTGAAGCATTTTTGTTGCAAACATTGTATGAATGGATGCCATAACGTACGGAACAAAAAATAAAATGCTAAGTTGGATGGTTGCAGACCTTCTCATTTCCGCATCCGTTACACCAATTTTTGAAATTGCTACATATTTTTCTTGTTCGTTCGTTAAATCGGTATACATTCTGAAGTAAAGAACGCTGCCTGCTCCAATAAAGAAAATAACTCCTAAGAATGTTCCGATTAGAAAGTACGCAGCACTTCCGGATGTGATTCTATATAATGAGCCTGCTGATTCATAGGAGCGTATAAGGGGCCCTTCGTATTGGAATTCTTGTCGATCTTTTTGTATTTTTCGCATAAAATCATCAGCAATTTTATATGTCTTTTCCCAGTTTTGAACGTTATAATTGTACGCTTCTACATGTTTTGTTGTACTTGGTAAGTTGTTTACAATAGCGTCAGGTAAAATTAAAGTTTGATATGAAAAGTTAGATGGAATGGCCCCTACTTGTTCATAGCCCTTTACTTGTAATGTCGTATTTGTGCTAGAAAGTGTAATGGATTTTCTATTGTAGCTTGGCTCAAACTCGCTGAATAAGGCGGTATAAGCGTTACCTGTTATGACATATGCTTCGTTATCGTTCATGAATAGTTGTCTCATTCGCAGAGAAGCTGCAAGTTTGTTATAGTCACTTTGTTTCATTGCATAGACGTCATTATAATCCGTTATACCTTCATCTTCTTTTAGCGGTGTTTCATATAAATCAGCTTCTATCTTTTTATAAGAGAAATTTTCTTTTTGTAACTGCTGTTCAAGCCAAGTTAAATGCTCGTTAGCAAAAGGATTTGCGTCATATGAAAAATAAGAAAATGGAAAAGGTGAACTTCTCGTAACATTTAGCTTTGTAAACTTTCCTGCTCCATATAGGAACGTAATCATTGTGAAAGCGACTGTAGATAGCATCGCTACAATAAAAAGCATATTAATATTCGTTCGAATGCGGCTTGCTAAATCAGAAATCCAAAGCATATTAATCCGTTTCATATAAAACTTTCTTCTTTTCTTTAAAATATAAATAAGCAAGAAACTAATTTGAGAAAAGAAAAAATATGTCCCAATTGTAACAAGTGTTGGGATCACAAAAATACTTGAAACCATATATATAACGCCTATTTGCGGGCTTATGGAGAAGAAATATTTAGGATTTGCAGCTAAAATATAACCACCTAATAAACAGATCGCACCAAATAGAGAGACGAATATGGATGGTTTTCTTTCTTTTTGTTTCCCGCTATTAGCTTTTAAAAGGTGTACCGTTTTTTTCGTACGAATCAGCATTGGTGTGAATGAAGATACAGCGATAAAGAGACTTAGAAATACAATTGTTGTTAAAATGAAAGCATTCGTGGGTATATATAAATATATACCTGGTACGTGCGTAATTTTCGCTGTCACTAATAAGAAAAATTGTGAAAAAACAAACCCAAACTGCATGCCGAAAAAGATAGATAAAATCCCAATTAACATATTTTCCATAAAAACGAGACGATGTAATTGTTTTTTCGATATACCTAAAATGGTTAAAATCCCAAATTGTTTTTTTCGAACTTTTAAAAACGATCCGATTGAATAGAGTAAAAAGAAGAAAGAGAACAATACAATGACAACTTCTGAAAAAATCATTAATCCTGCGATTTCAGAGATCATAGTGAAATTTTGTAATTTCGGATGGAATAAATAAACAGCGAACGAAAAGAAAACAGCAATCGAAAATGAACTGCTTACGAAATAAGCGAAGTAAGCTCTTGAATTACGTGTTACATTTTTAAATGCGAATTGCCAAAATGTCATAATATGTGCCTCCCGTTAGAAGGGCAATATGTAGTTTTATTGCAAAAAATGTATGAGAGTAAGTTCTCATACATTTTGCTAGCATATGTTACGATCATGCTTCGGTCACCTTCTCCGTATTTTCTGCTTGATTATTTGCAGCGTTGTGGAAGATGATTTTAATCGTCGTTCCTTTACCAACTTCAGAATCTAGTTTGACAGAGTGACCTAAATAATCACAAATTTTACTTACAATATAAAGTCCCATCCCAGTAGACTCTCCGAATATACGACCGTTTTTTCCCGTGTAAAACGGTTCAAATACTCTTCGAATATCTTCTTGCGGAATACCAACGCCTTCATCGCGAATTTCTAAAATAATATCTTTTCCATTTTTATAAGCAGATAAGAACACTTTTTTTCCGCGCTCATCAGAGTAACGAACAGCATTTGTCATTAACTGATAGATAATGAAATTTAGCCATTTCGCATCAGAAGTAACTTTTAAATCAGAATGGACTTCTAAAACAGGGAAGACACCATTACGAATGAATAGTTCTTTTAATCCATTAATATTTTTTGTTACAGTATCTTTTAATGAAATTGTCTCGACATGGAAATCTTCATGGAAGTTATTTAGCCTTGCCATATATAAAGCCATATCAAGTCCTTGATTGAGTCGTTCTAATTCTTTTTTAAACTTCGGAATTAAATGTTCATCTTCCATTTCTAGTACCATAAGCTGCATGACAGAAACGGGCGTTTTCATTTGATGTACCCAGTGATTAATAAACAATTGATGTTCTTGTTGTTTTACTTCGTACGATTGTAGTTCTTTTTGGAAGAGACGGTACTGCGTACGGACAAGTTCATTTACACCGTGAGGCATTGGTGCAGTCGCCCTTTCAATAAACGCGTCTTCCATTTTTTCTGGTTGTTCACTTAATCTATGATACATTCTACGGTTACGAACGTAACGGTAAGCGAGGAAACAAATAAATAAGTATAAGCTTAAAACAACGAAATAAAATTTATTATTTTGGAATCCATCTACCGCATCATATAAAACGAAAATAATACCGAAGTTTAATACGTACAGTAGAAAAAATGCAAAATGATCACGTAAAAATAGCTTCATGCTTATTCACTCCAAGTTGCGTTAAAACGATATCCAAGTCCGCGAACAGTTTCGATAGAGTTCTCAATACCAAGCTCATTAAATTTCTTACGAAGACGCGTAATATTTACGTTTAATGTGTTTTCTTCAACGAAGCTTTCATCATCCCAAAGCGCAGCTAATAAATCTTCGCGGCCTGCTGTACGAGGGAATTTAGATAATAACATTTCTGCTAAAATAGCTTCTTTCTTTGTTAAAAGAACTTGTTCAGATCCAAAATGAATTTCTGGACGTTCAGGGAATAATTTTAGCCCTTCTACTTCTACGATACGTTCAGAAATATTTGGTGCATAATCACCATAAATACGGCGTAGTTGACCTTTAATTTTTGCCATTACAACGTCGTAGTGGAATGGTTTTGTAATGTAATCATCTGCACCGCTTTCAATCGCCATAATTTGTTCCATCTCACCAGCACGCGCTGAAATGAAAATAATTGGACAAGTAGATTCATGACGAATTTGACGGCACCAGTAGAAACCATCGAACTTCGGTAAGTTTACATCAAGTAAAACAAGATGTGGTTTCACAGCATTAAACGATTCCATAATATCATCGAAATTCTCCGCCACAACAGCTTCATAACCGTACTTTTGAATGTGAGATTGTAGTAATGATGAAATATTTGGATCGTCTTCAACGATTAAAATTTTATACATATGTATATTCCTCCTCAAAAAAACAATTGTAGCTATAGTGTATCATGTGTTTCAAGTCTTTTCATTATGTTGAAAGATAAGCTAGTAAACAGTATAGGTCAAAAGTGGAAAAAGTAAAAAGGGCCTCGTATATAATTGACAATTAACTGAAATCATTTTAACATTTAGATAAATATCTAAATGTCTAATTAGTGAAAGGAAGAAAGACATTGAATCAAGCATTCAAAGCATTAGCAGATCCAACAAGGCGAAAAATTTTAGATTTATTAAAAGAAGGCGATCTAACCGCTGGGGAAATTGCTGAACATTTCAATATGACAAAGCCAAGTATTTCACACCACTTAAACGCACTTAAAAATGCGGAACTTATTCAAGATGAAAAGAAAGGGCAATTCGTTGTGTATTCTTTAAACACAACTGTCTTTCAAGATTTATTGACTTGGGTGTTTACGTTTACGAATAAGGGGGAAGAGGGGAAATGAAAAAACATCTTTTTGCAATTATATTGATTCTTATAACGGGTTTAGCTTGGGCATATGCTTGGCCGAATTTGCCTGACACAATGGCAATTCATTGGGGGACTGAAGGTGTGAATGGCTTTGCTTCCAAATTTAATGCAATGTTGATGACACTTGGGATTATGATATTTATCTATATTTTATTAACAGTTACTCCTAAAATTGATCCTAAGAAAAAGAATTACGATAAATTTTCTAAAAGCTATACGATAATGAATTATAGCGTATTAGTAGTATTATTTTTAGTAAATATGCTTGTAATTGGAGTAGGATTAGGTTACGAAATTCCGATGAATAGTACACCGTATATTATTGTTGGTCTTTTATTTATAGTCATGGGAAACTATTTACCACAGTGCAAACCAAATTACTTTGTAGGTATAAAAACCCCTTGGACCTTAAGTAACGAAGAAGTGTGGAGAAAGACACATCGCTTTAGCGGAAAAGTGTTTGTTGTAGTAGGAGTTATTATGATTTTAAGTATTTTTGCACCGGCGACATGGAAATCTTTCATGGTAATTGGAATTATTATCGGTGCGTTAGGGTTAACGATGGGATATTCCTATTTTGCTTATAAGAAAGAGATAGGGGCTTAATAAAAAAATTATGGGGGAGAGATGATGAAAAGACACGTATTGCCATGGAGTTTAATTATTGCAATTGCAATTGGGTGGTATATTGTATGGCCGTATTTAACAGAACAAATTCCACGTCATTATAATGCTGCAGGAGTGGTAGATGGATACTTTTCTAAAGTAGAGGTGAGTTCTTTTTCGATAGGGAGTATGGTGGTGTTGTATTTGATATGGCTAGCTATGGGGTATATTGATGTAACGAAAGATAAGTATAAACAGCATGCTAAAGTCTTTTCTGCAATATACCATTCTTCTGATAGGGTTCGGCTGTAATGTATTTGCGCTATTAGCAGCGTCTAATTATATTACTTCAGGCTCAATGGCATTTAATTTCGGACTTGGAACATTGCTTCTTGTACTCGGCAATTATATGCAACAAACGAAGCCAAATGGTTTAGTAGGAATCCGGATGGACTGGACATTAGAAAATCCTGTAGTTTGGAGAAAAACACATAGATTTGCTTCGAAGATCTTTGTAATAGGTGCACTTTGTATATATGCTGGAGCGTTACTTCCAGATCCATTTAATATCTTTATAGGAGTTGGAATCATATTAATATGTATTCTCGTATCAACGATAAAGTCATATAGCATTTATAAAAAAGAATTAAAAATGTAAATAAAGCTGCTTTTCCTTTTATGGAAAAGCAGCTTTATTTTTTATCACTTCTTCAAAACCGGTACCCAAATTTCACTTTTAAAGTTTGGTGATGTTATATCTTTCTGTTCATTCCACAATATTTCTGGTCCTTCTGCTAGTTCATAGTTGGAAGAGGGAAACCATTCAGAATAAATACGCCCCCATACATTTTGTAATGCATCAGGAAATGGACCAACAGCTTCAAATATAGCCCATGTTGAAGCAGCGACTTCAAGTTGTTTGAATTGCTCTGGGCAATCCTTCGTCGTAGCGACTCCAATATAATGATCGAGTTCGCCTTTCTCCTCCATTCTTCCTTCAGAAAAGTTAGTAGAGGCACTAATAAGTCCTGTAGGTTTTATATTTGAAAGTGACTTCAATGTTCGAATAGATTCGTGGTCTAAACTTTTCCACATAGAAGCAATTTCTTCATTTACACCGTTAAAAACAATAGGCACTCGTTTTTGTATACCAACGATTCGAAACGAGTCTTTTTCTTCCATTCGATAGTTCATTTCATTTCCTCCTTTAATCGATAATTGGAAGGTCATTGGTGAATAAGCTTTCAAAGAACGGCTAGTACTTCGAGCCTCTGAAGGCGTTATTCCGTGCAGATTTTGGAATGCACGTGAAAAAGAATCTGGTGAGTTGTATCCATATTTTATAGCGACATCAATGACTTTTACACTGCTGTTTTTTAGTTCAAAGGCAGCGAGAGTAAGACGTCTACAACGAATATAATCAGATAGTGATATGCCAGCTAGAAATGAAAACATCCTTTTAAAGTGATATTCAGAGCAGAGAGCTAGCCTCGCAACTTCTTTAAAATCAACTTCATTTGTCAGGTTGCTTTCAATATATTGCATTGCTGCATTCATATTTTTAAGTGAATCCATACTATGACCTCCTCTGTACATAGAATAGCAGGAACGAAATGGTTCCATCCGACATTTCATGCACAACTTTGTAGGGTGTATTTTTAACCTTACAAAAATGTAATGTTCCTGTAAGGAGAATGAATGGATGGCATGATATCCCAATGTTATAGTAACAAAGTACTTTGATTCATTAGGTTAAAATTTTGATGTCTTTACTTATGTGCCTTACATAACTGTCATGTTTGTGTAAGAAACATCGATAGTGGCAAGAGTAGAGAATGTATATAGTGAAAATAGAGAATAGATGAAATGAGGGATGTCGAGATGAAAACAGTGTTAGAAGCAAAAAATATTAAAAAAGTATATGACACGGGTGGAAATAAATTTGAAGCGTTAAAAGGTATTAACTTACAAGTAAAAGAAGGTGAATTCGTTGGAATTATGGGACCTTCTGGTTCTGGTAAGACGACTCTACTAAACGTTCTTTCTACAATTGATAATGCGACGGACGGTGAAATTTTAATTGATGGAAAAGACATCGTGAAGATGAATGATGATAAGTTAGCGCTATTCCGACGCGATCATTTAGGTTTCATTTTCCAAGATTATAACTTATTAGATACGTTAACGGTGAAAGAAAATATCGCTTTACCTCTTGCGTTATCAAAGGTGAAAGCGAATGAAATTGATCGCCGTGTTCTTGAAATCTCGAAGAAATTCGGTATTGATCATATTTTAAGTCAGTTTCCATATCAAGTATCTGGTGGACAGAAGCAGCGCTGTGCGGCATCACGTGCAATCGTTACGAATCCGAGTATGATTTTCGGGGATGAACCAACTGGAGCGCTTGATTCTAAATCAGCGACAGATTTATTAGAAAGTATGAAGTCGTTAAATGAATATGATAACTCTACAATTTTAATGGTAACGCACGATGCCTTTGCGGCAAGTTATTGCAAACGAGTTATTTTCATTAAAGACGGTGAGTTATATAAAGAATTACATCGCGGGGAATTAACACGTAAACAATTCTTCCAACAAGTCGTTGATGTAATGTCTTCTATTTCTGGAGGTATGGCTGATGACCTTATCTAGCATTGCCCTCCGCAACATACAGCGGAACTTTAAAGACTACTTTGTATATTTTGCATCTATGATTTTTAGTATCGTCATTTACTTTACCTTTAAAGCACTGCAATACAATTCACAAATGGAAAAAGCAGCAGAAGCTTCGAAGAAAATTAGCGGAGCGTTCCAAGTTTCCAGTGTGATGCTTATTATTTTCGTAGCGGTGTTCATTATATATTCGAACGGATTCTTTACACGTAAACGTAAAAAAGAAGTTGGATTATATTCTTTACTAGGTATTCGTAAAAGACAAATTGGTAAAATGCTCTTTTATGAAAATATGTTAATGGGATTAATGTCTTTAATTATCGGAATTGCGATTGGGAGTGTCCTTTCAAAATTGTTCCTTGAATTATTAGTAAGCATGATGGGATTAAACTTAAATGTTCATTTTGAAGTGCCGATGGCGGCAATTATTGATACAGCAATTATTTTCTTTGTGATTATTTTATATACATCACTTCAAGGATATCGTTTAATTTATCGCTTTAAATTAATTGAACTTTTCCGCGCCGAACGTGAAGGCGAAGCAATGCCAAAAGGATCAGTAATTATGGCATTAATTTCAGTTTTCTTAATCGGTTCAGGTTATTTCTTAGCGTTAATGTACATGAAAGCAGTAATGTATGCAGACTTTATGGTCGTTGCATTATACATTTTACTAGCGACAGTAGCAGGGACTTATTTATTGTTCATGTTCTTCACAGTATTTGTATTGAAACGTGCAAGAAATAATAAGTCAGCGTTTTATAACGGTATGAACATGGTAACAACATCACAGTTACTATATCGTATTAAAGGAAATGCAAAGTCACTTGCGACAATTTCTATTTTAAGTGCAGTAACATTAACAGCGGTTGGTACGTCAGTTACGATGTATTACAACACATTTACGCAATCAAAAGTAGTTGCACCGTACAGTTACTCTTATGAGAAAAAAGATGCAGCATTGGATAAGAAAGTAAATGCGATTCTTGCGAAAGAGAAGCAGGATCACCCTGTTAAAGATCAATTTGAGATTGAGACGGTTCCTGTAAAAGGGAAGTTTGAAGGAGATAAAGTCGATTTCATTTCTAATATAAACTACAGGGTTTCAGAGAAATATCAGTTTATGTCTCAGTCAGAATTTAACAAGCTAGCTAATAAATTTGATGCAGAAACAGTAAATGTAGATACTGGAGAAGCATTTGTATTGGATAGTTCTTATATGGAAGGATATGAGCTTAGTCCGCAATATAAAGGGAATAAAGCGGTATTCCAAATTGGAAACGACATGAAAACATTAACGATCCAAGGTACAAATGATACTGCAATTACAAACTTAGGTGAATTAGTTGTTGTCGTTTCAGATGACATGTATGAGCAGGCAAAACAAGCATTTGGTACACGTGTTGTAAAAAATATTGATGTAAAAGATGAAAGAAACAGTAAAGTATTAACAGAAAAGTTAGCGAAAGTGATGCCAGTAGGCGAATCCGAAGTGGTACCACTATTTAGAGACTTCTATACCGGTTTCCATATGGGGCTTGAGGGAACTGGACTAATGATGTTCATCGGTATGTTCTTAGGACTTGTATTCTTACTAGCAACAGGATCTATCATTTACTTCAAGCAATTAACAGAAGCAAGTGCTGACCGTGATCGTTATGTTGTACTTCATAAAATTGGTGTAACGAAGCAAGAGATGAAGAAAGCTATTGCAAAACAAGTGAGCTTTATCTTCGCTATTCCGTTAATTATCGGTATTTTACACAGCCTATTTGCTTTAAAAGGTTTATCAAATATATTACCATTTGAAATTATGATTCCGCTCTTAATTAGTATTGGAGTATACGGTGTCATTTATATCGGATATTACTTCTTAACAGTTCGTTCTTATTATAAGATTGTAAGCGCGAAGTAATGAGAGAGCAGCTATCGCTTGAGCGGTAGCTGTTTTTTTATTCTTCATAAAATCTTAAGAAATCTCCTCAATTTTTATTAAGAAACGATAGTTATACTTAGACACAAGTTAAAAACTATTGAACGAATGGGAGAGGTTTACATGCAACTCATTACATTCTTACATGAATTTATAAAACATCCGAAACATACTGGGGCAATTGTGCCGAGTTCAAAAATATTAGCAAAAAAAATGGTAGATGTAATTGATTTTAATAAAGCAAAGTGCATCGTGGAGTTAGGACCTGGTACAGGAGCTTTTACGAAAGAAATTATGAAGAGAAAAAAGAAGGAAACAATATTTCTTCTTATTGAAATTAATGAAGTGTTTTTCAAAGAGTTAAAAAGAAAGTTTAAAGATGAGCAGAACGTCATTGTTGTACACGGTTCAGCTGAAAATATAAAGAAGTATATGGAAGAATTCAATATAGAATGCATTGATTACGTCTTATCAGGATTGCCTTTTACTTCTTTACCAGAAGAAGTTTCAAAGCGTATTTTAAACAATGTAATGGAAGCGATACATGAGAATGGTGAATTTATTACTTTTCAATATTCACTTGTGAAAAAAGGATTTATACAGCATTTCTTCCCCGAAATTATATTGAAAAAAGTATGGCTAAATCTCCCGCCAGCTTACGTCTTTAGCTGTAAAAAAGAGCTAAGGAGAGCATATGCATAATGGAATTACATGAATTATTATCATACATTGAGCAGTACGGTTATTGGGCATTATTTTTCTGTTTATGGTTAGGTATTATTGGTATGCCAATTCCAGATGAAATGATTGTGATGAGTGGTGGTTTTGTATCTTCACTAGGCATATTAAGGGTTATTCCTGCGTTTTTATTAACGTATTTAGGCGTTGTATCCGGGCTTTCTTTAGGCTATATACTAGGGAAAATATTTGGTGTAAGAGTACTAAACAAGTTGATGAAAAAGAAAAAAGCAAAGTATGTTGTTAAATCGCAAGAGATGGTAGAGAAATATGGTCATTATGCATTAGTTACAAGTTATTTCATACCAGTTGTAAGACATATCGTGCCGTATTTAGTTGGAATGAATAACATGTCATTTAAGACGTATGCTTTGTATTCCTATACGACAGGCTTTGTTTGGACACTCGTTTATTTTGTGCTCGGATCTTTATTTGGACAACATATTGAAAGGATTGTAGCAGTTGCGATAGAGTATGGCGTGTATTTAGGCGGAATCATCGCAGTGATTGTGAGTGTGTTTTATTTATACAGACAAAAAAGAAATACAGTGATGAGTAAATAAAGGAGGCGGCAGCCTCCTTTTATTATTAGTTTTCCGTAATTCAATATAGCTTTATTTGTCGAATTGCCGCTGCACAGCCCTGTTACATTAAGAAAAAGTTAAGAAATCGTACGAGTATTTATTAAGAAATGCTTTCTATACTTAGAAAGGTCTTATAGAAAAATATAATGAAAGGCGGAATATAGATGAAAAGAATTATTTTTGGATCATTACTGGTTATTGTAGCGGGGGCGGCATATTTGTTAAATGGGAATGCTACAATTGATCGAATGAACCCATTTCTTGATTTAGAATATCGTTATGCAGTGATTGATAAAGATGGAAATAATTTAGATGGAAATAAAAGACATGAATATACGATGAAAACTTATGATAAGGATGGAAACGAAAAAGAGATAACAATTAATGGAATAGATACCTTACCGAAAGGTTCATACTGGCAAGTAATTACGAAAGGAAAGTTTTTACACGATAAGGTACAAATAGAGATAGATACAATTCCTGAAGGCGCGAAGGTGAAGCTAGGATTGTGAGTAAATGAAAAAAATCCCGTGTTGAGTTTTGGACACGGGATTTTTTGTTTAATTTTCTTGTGAATCCATTATTCAATAATAATAAATTAGGTATATATTACACCTGATTTAAAATGTGTTTTTGTATGAATATATTGTAATTTATTTTGATTGATTATGAAATAGAAAATGGAAAAGTGTCGATAAAGAGTCGGAATAGGTGTTTTTCTTTAAAATCTTATGTTTTTTTGTTCCATAATAGAAGAAATAAAGAGTGGGAAAAAGTTTGAACAAGGAATAGAGTACACAAATATTATTGAAGGTTATCCTGTCAGTATGAAGTCTTTCATAGAGCTAGATCGGGAGGTTTTAAGAGTTTTATTACCAGATAAAAGAGGGATTCTTCCGACTGCATTAGAGTGTGATGAATATTATAAGACTCAATTAGATGATATTGAAGATTAAGTATTTTAATAAACACTGGGAAATTAGGATGAATTATATGTATGACATGGATAGGGGAACGAGATGAAAAGAAGAAGGAAATCCGGAGAAAAAGTACAAATAAACCGCTTTACACTCCCTTTATGTTACGGAAGTGAAGCACCATATTATGATTACGAGGTAGAGCCTCATGAAAGAGAGGAACGCTTCCATTTAACGTCAGATTTTTGTGTAATGGACGATGAACATTACTTTATTAGGGGATGTTTAGAGCTTCCTATCATTGATTACTACGAAAATTTCATATGGACTGTGTGGATATCACTTAGTAAAGAAAGCTATGATAAAGTACTAGAAGAGTGGGATGAAAGAGGACGAGAAAATAGTGATCCTTATTTTGGCTGGTT
The DNA here is from genome assembly GCF_050279465.1 of Bacillus sp. NPDC094077. Classification (NCBI taxonomy): domain Bacteria; kingdom Bacillati; phylum Bacillota; class Bacilli; order Caryophanales; family Bacillaceae; genus Bacillus; species Bacillus sp. NPDC094077. The sequence goes on from NZ_JBNNUF010000005.1 coordinate 51,941, forward strand.
ATCTGTAGAAATACCAGTTTATCCAGAAACATTAAATTTAAAGACGAATGTACATATAAGAGAAGTTGGAGTGGCGCCGTATGTTGAATTAGAGCCAACTGAACATCCTTTAGCGATAGAACAAAAAAAATGGAATTACTTTGGAGAGAGTTAAAGAAATACAAGAAATGATCCAACAACATAACTAGATTAGAAGAGAAAAAACGAGTGATATCACTCGTTTTTTTCATTACACAACCGCAGGATTATAAATCATCGTAAAGTGTCCTTGTAATAGTTCAATATGACACGGTGTATGAAGCGAGCTTTCTCCATCCGTATCTACTTCTTTTTCTTTTTCTGTTTCAATATGAATAGATTTCGCTTTTACGTGGAAGATGTCATTTTCATTTGTATCTTCAAATAATTTCTTTCCGATATAATCTTTAAATGCTTGAATGCCCGTTGATTTGACTACGAAAATATCGAGTGTACCGTCATCACATTTTACGTTCGGAATAAAGGAAGGAATACCACCAAGATATTCACCGTTTCCAACCATAACAAGGACAGCCTCGTCTTCATATACTTGTCCGTCGTAAGTAATTTTGACTGGGAATGTTTCAGCATTTTTGACAGTTCGAATGGTGCTTAAATAGTAACCGATTTTACCAAGCTTTGCTTTTTCTTCTGCATCAATATTGTTTGATACTTCAGATACGAGCCCGATGCCCCAGAAGTTTAAGAAATGTTGCCCGTTTGCTTTTGCGACGTCAACTGGTTTTGCATGCCCTTTTGTGATAAGCTTTGCTGCTTCTGCGATGTTTTGCGGAACGCCTAGCGTACGAGAGAAGTCGTTGCAAGTTCCGCCTGGAATGATTGCAAGTGTAGGTCTAGTTTCAAGAGGGGCTAAGCCATTTGTGCATTCAAATACAGTTCCGTCACCGCCAAAGACGATAATTAAATCTACTTTACTAGCAAACTCCTGACAATATTTTGTTGCATCACCTTGCTTTTTCGTGTGAAGGATGTGTAAGTCAGGAAAAGCTGCCGCAAGAGGTGGTACGATTTTCGCTAAATTTGTATGTAAGTCGCCTTGACCGGCTTTCGGATTTACGATGAGGAGTACTTTCTCAAATTTTACTTTTGTCATTTTATTCTCTCCCTTTGTCTTTTACGAATCGTGATAGAAAATAAACTTTCATCAGTATTTGATGAAAGTTTATCTTGTTATATTATTCCGTTACAACTGAAGCGATAAATGGTAAGTTACGATATTTTTCGGCACAGTCGATACCGTAGCCGACGATAAATTCGTCTGGAATTTGGAAGCCTACATATTCAGCTGTTAAGTCCACTTTACGGCGTTCTGGCTTATCAAGTAACGTACAGAACTTGAGTGCCTTTGGTTTATGCATAAAGAAGTGGTCTTTTAAGAAATGAAGCGTTAAACCAGAATCGATGATGTCTTCTACGACAATTACGTTTTTTCCAGTAATGTTTACGTCGATATCTTTTAATAGTTTCACTTTTCCAGTTGTTTCTGTTTGGTTTCCGTAGCTAGATGCAGAGATAAAGTCAATTGTTACCTCGTTTTTAATGTGACGAATTAAATCAGCAGCGAATACGAAAGATCCTTTTAGTACAGCAATCACTACGATTTCTTCTCCTTCAAAGTCATGCTCGATTTGAAGTGCTAATTCTTTTACTTTTGCTTGTAATTGTTCTTCAGAAATTAAAGTGTCTTTTATTTCAATATTCATTGTAATCCTCCTACAGTGTAAAACTAGTGAACATTTCGACTGTAAAGGATAGAATAGAAAAAGTCAAAGAGGATAGTAATTTTTTACAAAAACAACGACAAAATCATCTGATGATATGATATACTAATTATATTGAGAAAACGCTTCCATAAAGGGTGATTATGATGAAGAAGAAACAGTACACAAGTGCAACATTTATAAAAGCATTACTTTTAACAATTGTTCTTGGGAGTTTGGCTTACATAATTGATGTACCTGCAATTCGCATTTCACTAATTGGAATGACTTTAGTATTAGGCGCAATTTCCCATGGCATGATGTCGCAGCTGCAAGAAGCTGGAGTTGATAATATGAAAGATCATATAGATAAAGATTGAGAAACCTTCATGTATATACAATGAAGGTTTTTTCTTTTCTTACAAAAATGTAAGGTAGTTGTAAGGCAAATCGATAGTTGCATCATAGCATTTTGGATAAACTATAGGTGTAAGGTAAAAGGTAAGCATATTTTAGGTAAATGAAGTTTTAGGCACTCTATATGTGAAGAAGGAGTAGGAGGGCATGGAGAAACGTTGGACAACCTTTTCTTTTTTAGCGACTAGTAACACCGTAATGCTAGCTGGAGAAATGGATTTTTTGCACTTGTTTGATCGAGAAGACGATCATTCTTCTTCTAAATTTACAATGAAATGGTGTAAATGGAGCGAAAGTTGTAGATTGGAAGAAGAGGCCCCTAACGAAGAGCAAAAAATTATTTTAACAAACCCTATTAAAGCATGGGTTGTTCAACGCCGTAAGTGTAACGTCAAAAATCACTTCAAGAAAACTGAGCCGAGACAATTAGTTATCGCTCCGGCTCTTTCTACTTCTAAATCACGCGAAAGTAACATGTAAATATTGAGACACACACCCGAAAAAACATCGTATATATTACGGTGTTTTTTTATTTTCTACAATGAAATCTTTAAATGAAATATATTTCATCTGCATCTTATATTTACATATGTTGTTTATTCTAGTGATACATCCGATGCGAAGTGATGTAAAACCTATAAGAGGAGAGAAATAAAATGAAAAAGAGATTATTACCAATTTGTGCAATGGCACTTTTAACAGTAGGTTATTCTTCAGTAGCGAGTGCTTCTACTGGAACATTAACAAAGGAAGAAGCGGCGCAAGTGCAGTCAGATGTAGCTAAAAAGGAAGAAGCAATTCAGGCACAGCAAAAAAATGATGCAGAGAAAAAGCAAGCGGCGCAAGTACAAGAAAAAAGTGATATGGCCAAAAAAGAGGAAGCAATAAAAGCCGAGAAAAAGAGTGAAGAAGAGAAAAAGAGAATAGCACAAGAACAGTTAAAAAGTGATATGGCCAAAAAAGAAGAAGCGATAAAAGCCGGGCAAAAAAATGATGTAGCAAAAAAAGAAGTAGCGAAGCCAGTTGTACAAGGTGAAAAATTACCAAACACAGCATCAAATAATGTAGCAATGATGGCATTAAGCGCCTGTCTTGTCGGATTAGGTACATTATTTGGATTGAATCGTCGCAATAAGGTTAAAGCGTAAATAAAATATTAGCCTATAAAGAATGGGATAATTTCATATATTAAAAATGGTAGGTTACTCCTACCATTTTTTGCATGGGGGGATGAAACATGAAGCTACTCAATTATATCGGTATGATATTAATGGCTATAGGGCTATTTATGGGATCATATTATGCGGTGGAATGGTATAAAGGAAAAAGCTCCGCTCAAGAATTAACAAAAGAAGAAATAAAGAGCCTTACAAATATACAAGATAATCAACTTTCTCATGAAACGCCTGTAACTTCTCAAGTGCCTTCTTCTCAAACACAACATAAAGAAGGAGAACAGGTAGCGATGTTAAGTATACCGAAAATAAAGAAGAAGTTTTCTGTTTATTGGGAGGCGAATGATGCAACTTTGAAAAAAGGAGTTGGTATGTTTGTTAGTGATTTAACGACAACGCCATCTGGAGGGGGACATACTGTACTGAGTGGGCATCGAGATACTGTATTTACAGATTTAGGAGAGTTAAAAGAAAAGGATACTCTTATTTTAGAGTATGATAATAAAACGTACACATATGAAATTCAAAAGACATGGATTACTCATGCGGATGATCGTACTGTTATTGTGAAAAAAGAAGAACCGACTTTAACCCTGACGACTTGCTATCCATTTGATTATATAGGGGATGCACCAGATAGATATATTATTGAGGCGAAATTAACTGCTAGTTATGCAAAATAAAGTGAAACTTTAATCTGAGGAGGGGATCCATCCCTTTTGATTATTAGCCCGCACCAATCGGGCTTTTCCGGGCAGTTAATCTTCCACCTAATTTCCTCGCATGTGCCGAATTTTGAGGTGAGGGTCTTACTGACCGCAAATAGCGGGATAAAATTGTAGTTTCTAAAAGTGAGAGGGGGATACGTAAGTTATGCAAAAAAACATTTTAATTGTTGAAGATGAAGAGATTTTGCGTGAAATATTAAAAGATTATTTTTTGAGTGAACAGTATATAGTGTTTGAAGCGAGGGATGGGAAAGAAGCTTTAGTTTTATTTGAAGAAGAAGAGGTTGATTTAGTTATACTCGATATTATGTTACCAGAACTAGATGGATGGTCTGTCTGCCGGAGAATTCGTAAGACGTCCCAAGTACCTATTATTATGTTGACAGCGCGTGTAGATGAGGATGATACGTTACTTGGATTTGAACTTGGGGCAGATGACTATGTGACGAAGCCGTATAGCCCGCCAATTTTATTAGCCAGAGCGAAAAGATTGTTAGAAAGCAGAAAAGTGACAGAGCAGCTTTTAGAGAATGAAGACGATACGTTATCAATTCATGGCATTCACGTCCATTTTCCGTCACGTACTGTTACTGTTGATGGGGCAGACGTTAGTTTAACACATACAGAGTTTGAAATATTAGTGTATTTCATGAAAAACCAAGGAATTGTACTAACAAGAGAACAATTAATTTCAAAAATTTGGGGATATGAATTTGCTGGCGATGATCGAACAGTTAATAGCCATATTCGTAATTTGCGAAATAAATTAGGGGAGAAAGCAAAGTACATTACTACTGTAGTGCGAACTGGTTATAAGTTTGAGGGAAATGTATGAGGAAAGGGATTGTACTAAAATTATTTACTCTTACAACAGCATTATGCATGCTAATTTTAGCGACGATATTTATTGGACAAACGATATTTTTTAAACAATATTATGCAAATCGAAAAGTGGAAGATATTAAAGTAAATTTAAATTCCTTTGAAAAGAATTATTTAAATTATGTAGGAAGTACAGAAGGAATTCAGAAACTGGAGCAAGACTTTTTAAGAGAAAATAATACGTGGGTCACGACATTAGATCAGAATGGGAATTTAAAACATGCAGATGATTTTTATTTTGAGGTAACGATAGATCGTAGGCAACAAAAGAGCTTTGGACAACAAATATTCAAAATGCCCTTATACAATCTCGTCAATATAGAGGAGATTGATAATAAATCATCAGATCAGTTTTTAGGCCAAAACATTTATTTTTCTGGGGTGAAAAAAGAAGATAGTTTTATTCCATTCTCTTTCACGTTATCTAAGCAAAACTTAAGCGGATCTAATAAACCGTTAGAAAAAGCATTTAATGAGAAAAAGAGTAAATTAGATGAGGAGAAAAAGAAAGCAGCCCAAGAATCACTTGTAAAGGAAAAGAAGCCGGCCGTTCAGGAACAAGCTGCCCAAGAATCAGATATTTACATAGGAGGGTATGTTACGAAAGTACAGTTTCCTGATGTAAAAGGCCCCGTAAATCCAATTTATAAAAACACTTTATTTTTGGATAGTATAAAAGAATTTCAAACGGATGTATTACTAAAAGAGAGTAATCAAATAGAATATTCAACCAAGACAATGGACTATGAAAAGAATGATATAAAATATAAATTATTAATTAAACCAATAAAAGATAAAGACGGGTCAGTGACATATATATATGCAATGGCATCTTTGCAACCAGTCGATGAAGCTGCACAAATGGTGCAAGATTATTACATCTATATTATTGCATTTGTAGTCGTTCTCATTTTTCTAGCTTCGTTCTATTATTCAAAACAAATTGCAAGACCATTACTAATAATAAATGATACAACGAAAAAAATAGCACATTTAGATTTCACAGAAAAAATTCCGGTTACTTCAAAAGATGAAATTGGTGATTTATCAAAAAATATTAATACGCTATCGAACAAACTACATTCGCATATTGGACAGCTAGAACAAGATATTGAAAAGGAAAGAAAATTAGAAAATACGCGGAAAGAATTTATTTCGGGTGTTTCACATGAATTAAAAACACCGTTAAGTATTATGAAAAGCTGCATTTCTATTTTAAAAGATGGAGTAGCTGAACATAAAAAAGAATACTATTTTCAAGCGATGGAGCGAGAAGTAGACAAAATGGATACTTTAATTTTGGATATGCTTGAGTTAGCTAAATTTGAGTCAGGCACATATAAAATGAAAAAGGATGCGTTTTATATTGATACAGTAATTGAGGATATATGTGAACACCTTTCTGTGGAAATAGAGAAAAAAGAACTTCGTGTTCATAAAAATATATGTTCATTTGAAGTGATTGCAAATCAAAATCGGATTGAACAAGTCATCGTGAACTTCATTACAAATGCCATACGCTATACGCCAAATAAAGAAGATATTATGATTTCTACAATAGATGAGAAGGATCGTATCAAAGTGTGTATTGAAAATAAAGGTACTCACATTGAAGAAGAGCAATTAGATAAAATTTGGGATCGTTTTTATCGCGTGGATGCAGCTCGTCAGCGTTCACAAGGTGGAACGGGTCTTGGGCTTGCCATTTCTAAAAATATTTTAGAACTGCACGATGCTGAATATGGGGTAAAGAATACAGAAGATGGTGTGTTATTTTACTTCTACTTACCGAAAAAAGCGTAGACAATGCATGCTACGCTTTTTTTAAGTTATTTTCATATTATCTTTACCTAATCTTTATTTTTAAACGATATAATTTGGTTAGAAAATGAGGTTATGTAAGGAGTCGATGAACCGTGCATAGCAATTGGCTAGGTATAATGGTATTTATTTTCTTTTGCGCATTTATTGTTTTTTTAATTGATATTACGATATAAAAAAAAGAGCGCTTATTAAGCGCCCTTTTTGTTTGAATTTAGTTGATAAGCACCAATGCTCTTGAATAAGCGTGGTGAAGTGATAAATAAAAATATAAGTAAAACTGTACATAAAATAAAAGAACCAATCATTGTGCTACCGTTTACGATTAATGAATATAGTACAGCTGATTGACCTTTTGGTGCGTATTGTCCCCAGAAAATAATACCAGCAATAAAATGACAGAAATAGCGAGCAAAGCTACCAACAAATGTAGCGAGGATAATATAAACAAGGACTTTCTTACCTTGGTCTTGTTTTGATGAAGGTTTATCTTTACGGCTACCTAAACTTGATTGTTCTTCGCTATTTTCATTGGATGTTAAAAGTGCTTTTTGAATTGGACGATAGAATAAACCAGCAAATCCGATAAAAGCAAAGGCAATGAAATACTCAATGAATGCTTGAACAGGTGTTAAAATATAGGCATCTCCTACGACAATTTGTAATAGCCCCCAAACTAAACCACCTAAGAAAGCCGATTTAAAGCCCCAGCGGTATGCGATAATAAAAATAGGAATCATAGCAAATGAAATGGAACCGCCTGTTGGAAGTTTAATTGATAATGGTAAAATATCGATAATCAAGGCGAAGGCTGCAAAAATTGCAGATTCGATCATCGCTTGTAAATTGGTGTTACGCATGTTGTCTCCCCCTAAATCCAAGTTACACAAAAAAGAACATTATCATAGGAGGATACGAAATACGTAAATAAAAAAGAGGTATGTATTTCGGACGTTTGCACAATCCCTGCGTTAGCATTAACTAACAGGTTCGAAGGGTCGGAACGAAGTGTTCCCTCTCAGCGGCAAGGCTCCCCCTGTGATAACGAGATTCTTTATTTGCTATTGTTTATTGTAAGCGAAATGGATGAGAATGGCAAATGAATCTGGTATGACAATTATTGAAATATAATTGTAGCGAAATGTTAATAAATATGAAGCAAAAAGGTATAGTACAAGAGAAATAGAGTATGGTATAATTTTTTTGAAAATAATTATCATTCTCTTCTGAGGGGGAAGGTTATGAGCTTAGTAGATATTAAAATTGGTGAGAAAGTGTTAGTACAAAGTATTCAGTCGCTAGATAATTTACTAAAGAGAAGACTGGCTGCTTTCGGTCTCGCGGAAGGAAGCGAACTTCGCCTGAAACAGAAAGCGATGTTTAAAGGTCCTTGTACATTGGAGTGTCGTGGACAGCTAATTAGTATTCGTCATTGTGACGCGAAAATGATAAAGGTGGAATTAGCGTGAATAAGGTTGCTTTGCTAGGGAATCCGAATACAGGGAAAACATCATTATTTAATGCGCTCACTGGTTCTTATGAATATGTAGGGAACTGGAGCGGTGTAACAGTAGAAAAGAAGGTTGGTAAATTAAAAGGTAAGCAAGGAACATTAATTGATTTACCAGGCGTTTATGATTTAAATCCAGTTTCACGTGATGAAGGTGTCGTTACGAATTTTCTACTAACAGACGAATTTCATCATATGTTAAATATAGTGGATTCTTCGCAATTTGAGCGAAATATGCATTTAACATTACAATTACTTGAATTTGGTAAGCCAGTTTCAATTGGTTTAAATATGATTGATGTGGCAAAGCAAAGAGGAATTGTTATTAATGTAAAACGATTATCAGAAATATTAGGAGTAACAGTCGTTCCTGTCGTTGCAAGAAGCGGAAAGGGCTGTGAAGAATTACTTGCTACTCTTCATGAAGAGAAGCAAAAAGAGAAAAAACCATTCATAATTTCATATGGTGTACAAATGGATGAAGGGATTGGAGAGGTAATCGCTCTTTTAGAGACAGCGAATTATGAGCATCCAAGATGGTTAGCCCTTCAATTTTTAAGTAATAACGAAGTAGTAGAAAAAGAAATGAAAGCATTACCAATTTATAAGGAACTTATAGCCATTCGATCTCGTTTAGAAGGAAAACTTGATTGTACGTTGGAGGAGCATATTTACAAAACTCGTGAAGCGTATATTGAAAAGTTAAAAACAAATGTAATTCAGCATGAGAAAGAAGGAAAAATTCCTTTTTCGGAAACAATCGATAAGTTAATTACACATAAAATTTTAGGACTTCCAATCTTTTTAGCAGTTATGTTTTTTATTTTTCAAGTTACGTTTACGTGGATTGGTACACCTTTATCTGATATGCTTGATGGATTTTTTGGTGGACAGCTTACTGATTGGGTTACAGCTGGTCTCGCAAGTGTTGGGGCTTCTGACTTTATTCAAGCGCTCGTTACAGAAGGTATTATTGCTGGTGTAGGTGCGGTATTAGTATTCGTTCCACAAATCTTTGCACTATTCTTCTTCATTTCATTATTAGAAGACTCAGGATATATGGCGCGAATTGCAGTTGTTATGGATAGAATTATGGAGTTTTTCGGCTTAAACGGAAAAGCATTTATCCCGATGATTATCGGCTTTGGATGTAACGTTCCAGGTATTATGGCAGCGAGAACGATTGAACAGGAGAAAGAACGTTTACTTACAATTTTAGTAACACCATTTATGTCTTGTTCAGCACGTTTACCTGTATATGCATTATTTGCGGGAGTGTTCTTCCCTCATAGTCAGGCGACTGTTGTGTTCTCTTTATATGTTGCAGGTATTGTTCTTGCGTTACTCGTTACAAAAATTATGTCCCTTACTATTTTAAAAGCGGAAAAATCTATTTTTGTAATTGAACTACCTCCTTACCGTGTGCCACAAGCGAAAACACTATGGCTGAGCACGTGGGAGAAAGGTAAAGGATTTGTTCGTAAAGCAGGTACATTTATCTTCGGTGGTTCTGTTGTCATTTGGTTATTAAACTATGCAGGCCCATCAGGATTCGGTGTTGATATGGGAGACAGTTTCTTAGCGATGATTGGTGGTTTTATCGCTCCACTATTTGCACCGCTCGGCTTTGGAACTTGGCAAGCTGGGGCATCCCTTTTAACAGGATTTTTAGCGAAAGAAGTTGTCGTTTCAACAATGGCGATTATTTATGCGGTTAAAGAAGATGTGCTAGGAAATGTAATGGGGGCACATTATACAGCGTTATCAGCGTACGCATTTATGTTCTTTGTTTTATTATATGTTCCGTGCTTAGCGACAGTAGCTGTTATTAGACGCGAAACAGGATCGGTGAAATGGACAATTTTCTCTGTCGTTTATCCACTTGTTGTTGCTTATGTATTAACGCTCATTATATACCAAGGTGGATCCTTACTCGGATTCTAGAAGGAGATGTATTACAATGATGGTCAATATTATAATTGGAGCTATCATTTTTGGTTATGCAGCATATACGTTAGTTAATTTTGCAAAGAGAAGTAAAAAAGGAAAATGCGCAGCATGTTCTTTAAATAAATCATGTCAGTCACAAACTTGTAGTCCAGACATGGAGCAAGTTGCTCATAAATAGGAAAAGGCTTTGCGAATTTCGCAAAGCTTTTTTATTTACTTTTTAATTGTAACAAGTTGAGCTGCTTCTACACCATTTTTTCCAGGGAATTCTTTACTAGGGTCTTTATCGAACTTTAGTACACCTACAGATTTTTCTTCACCTTTTACATTCCCGTAAGTTGCATCGTCAACAATTGCGAACATGTCTGCATATGCGCGGCCACTTCCGATAATTGTGTTACCTTCATATTTTAATTTTGCACCATCAAGTGTAGCATTCTCTACTTTTTCTTTTGCGAATAATACACCTTGCTCTGCTGTTACAGCTGGTAATTTATCAATTGCTTTTGTGTCGTCATTTTTATCAACTTTTCTAAGTAGTTCTTTCTTAACAAGTTCTTCGCCAGTTTTTTTATCCATTACAAGAACCTTTTTATCTTCAAGTGTTGTAAGTTTCATTTTATACATATCTTTTTCTTTTACTTCTTTTTTATTTTTATCCGCAATTTGCCCTACTTGCTCTTCTGATCCATACAGTACAAAGCCATTTGCCTTTTCTCCTAATAAAGAACAACCTGATAATGCTCCAAATGAAATAGCCGCTGCTAATCCGATTCCTACTAATTTTTTCATGGTGATTTCTCCTTTTTGTCTGTTATATAGTAAATACAGTTTTTGTATTAGTGTTTACATGTGGAGAAGCTTGTTTGTTGCTTCTGTTATTAGTGTATAAGAAATATCGAAACGCAACTATCGAATTAGCTTACAGTAACATTACACTTATGTAATTTAGTGAAGGTACACAAAAACAATTCAATTTTAAAGAGAAATAATGAGAATATATTAGGAATACAATATTATATCTGGAATGTCATATTATATTGACTATATTTTGGAAATAACATGTAAGGACATCTTAGTTTTGTTATAATAAACACATAGGCTGTAAAAATGAATATTCTTTACTGTAAGGGGAGATTTTTAGGTTTTCCAAGTAGTGAATTTGAAATATGAGGTATATCATAGGAGGAATTTGGATGTCTGTATTTAAACGATTACGAGATTTAACAATGTCAAATGTGTATTCATTAATTGAAAAAGCGGAAGATCCAGTTAAGATGACGGATCAATATTTACGCGATATGCAAGCTGATGTACAAGAAGCTGAGAAAAGTGTAGCAGCTCAAATCGCACTTGAGAAGAAGTTTAAATTATTATTTGAAGAGCAAGAAGCACTTGTGAAAAAGCGTGAAGAGCAAGCTCATATGGCTGTTCAAGCGAATAATTTAGATCTTGCGCGCCGTGCATTAGAAGAAAAACAAAGTGCAGAGCAAAAGATGAATGAATATAAAGCAAGCTATGAGCAAAACAAAGCAGCTGCTGATAATCTTCGTGCGAAGTTAGAAGAAATGCGTAAGCAATTAACAGAGCTGAAAAATAAACGTGAAACACTTGTAGCACGTGTAAATGCAGCGAAAGCACAAAAAAATATTAATCAGGCGATGTCTGGATTCGATTCAAATTCAGCAAAAGCTGGTTTAAGCCGTATGGAAGAGAAAGCTCTTCAATTAGAGGCTGAGGCAGAAGCAAGCGGTGAAGTTTACAAAAAAGAAAAGTCATTAGATGATGAATTCGCAAGCTTAAACAAAAATTCTGCTGTTGACGATGAATTAGCCCGTATTATGAAGCAGTATGAGAAATAATATAGAATAGAGACAAATGAACCGACATGTCTAAACAAATTCATGTCGGTTTTCTATTACCCCGCTATTTGCCGGCAGTAAGACTCCCACCTCAATATTTTGTGAAAGCAGAGAGGTTGGTGGGAGATCGACTGCCCATAAATGCCCGATTGGTGTGGGTTAATAATCAGTAGGGGATGGAAAACTCCCCACTGATTAAAGTTTCACTTTATATTTAGAGGAGGTTTTGCAATGACATGGATGAATGTAGTAGCTATGCTTGTATGGACTGGAGCGAGTGCAGTACTATTATTTGCAATTATGTGGGTTGATTCGATTTTTACAAAATACAATGATTTAAAAGAAATAAAAAACGGGAATACAGCTGTAACAACTCGCTTCGTTATGAAATTATTTGCGCAAGGTTATATTTTATCCCAATCGATTACGAAAGCGAATGATTTATGGCAAGCACTTCTTGCATCGGCAGTGTCTTTCGTTATTTTATTAGTTGTAGAAATGTTTATTGAATTCGTATTAAAGAAAGTGTCTGGTCTTGATTTAGAAGAAGGTACGAAAGAAGGCAGTGTTGCGCATGCGATGTTAGCTGGATCATTACATATTGTTGGTGCACTTATTTTAGGTGCTTGTTTATAAAGAGAAAAGGAGGGGTAGATCATGAGTTTATTTAAACGAATCAAAAATATAATGAAAAGCCCAGAGCCACCGAAACCAGAAAAGAGTCTTTTAACGTTAGCTCCTGGCGATATGATTGAAGTTTCGTTAGTTATGTATGAATTAACAGGGAAAACGAGTATGCATTCGCGTAAGGAAATTGTTTTAACATTGCAGGACGGGAAAGATATTCGTTATTTAAAAATTGAAGACCGTGAAAATACGTATTACAAATTATATACACCGATTGATGGTCGTTTAGATTCAATTGATGAAATTCCGACGACAATTGAAATGGATGATACCGAGTACCATATGGAAGAACAATATAATGGACGTGTTGTTGTGATGGGGAAAACACCATTCTCTGCCTCAGAGGAACAGTACATATGGGAATTCCAATCAGATAACCGTAAATTATTACGTATTGAATGGCAAAATGGTCGCACAATGATGTATGAGGGAGAAGCAATTATTCCTGCTGATGTACAAATTATAAGAGCAACATAAGGGGGGCGTAATCATGTCAAACCGATTGTTTACCATGATTAAATCGTTCGTGATCCCTATACTTGCTATCGTTACATTACTTGTTATTGCTGGTTATGCCTTATCAGGCTGTCAAGGTGGACAGACGAAGTCGATTCAAGATCGTTATCCACTTGAATCTGTCGCAAAGGAAGGTAAACAAGAATCTTACGTGTATAGGGCCGCCAATCGGTCTGTTCCTGAGGTAGCAAAGGAACTCATTAATGAAAGAGAACCGAAGCAAGCATCTAAAGAAGACGAAAATCAAATGTTCCTCGTTTATTCTGATAAGATTTATAATCTGCAAAAGGATAAAGAGAAACCATCTGATACGTTAATTGAAATAAGTAATAAAGAATTTGTCCGTCAAAATTACCAACCGTCATTCCTGCAAGGATATATTATGGGGAGTATATTAAACGATATATTCGGTTCAAGGAAATCATCATACGGCGATTATCGCGGATATAATGACAGACAAAATCATAAACCGGTTATTCCGGAAAGACCACCTACGAAAGAAGAAAAGAAAACTCCGCCTCCAATTACGAAGGAAGGAAAAGGGTCTATCATTAAGCGAGGAGATAATGTAGATTCGAAATCATCAGTAGGTGATAAGGGAAGTATTACTGAAAAGGGAAGTAATACGACGCCTCCACCTTCTACCGGAAGCAAAGGAACAATCACGAAAAATCCAGGTGGTTCAAGCGGATCAGATGTGAAGCCAAAATCATCTATTAAAACGCCGCCAAAGAATACATCTCCCCCGAAAACAAGGGTTGGTGGTTCAGGGAAAATTACGAAAAGAAGATAGTGTAGGGGCCGAGAAGCAGAATTTGCTTTTCGGTCTTTTTATTATGGAAATTAATTCCTCATAACTGGTGCAATTAATTTATAAGGAGGGATTAGTATGACTATGTATAAAAGGTTTAGTACAATTATGTTCCTCGCCTTATTTGTAAATCTGCTTATTAGTACAACGATGAAATTTCACTTTGCAGTAGGTATTCTATGGATAGTATATGCATGTACTCTATTTCTGTATATTCCGCTTCGTTTTCAACATGAAGTGACCGCCTTTCAAAAATACGTAGAATGGATTAAGAGTGGAGGAAGATGGGGGGAGTGAAAATATATCAGCGATTTTTAGAATATATCGTTCACAACTCAAATTATATCGGCGATTTTTAAAATATATCGATTTATCGACAAATACCGACAACGGTAGCAACCTAATAATAAAACGAGGCTGTTCCAAATTTTCTTTTGGAACAGCCTCGTTTGTTATAACTATTAATGAATATCATGTTTCTTGAAATTACCGCCTTTTACTTCTGCTACGTCATAAACTGTAATAAAGGCATTTGGATCAATTTCCTGAATAAGTTCTTTCATTTTACTTTCTTCTAAACGGTTAATTACACAAGAAATTTCTTTAAATTTCTCTCTTGAATAACCACCATAAACTTCATTGTATGTTGCGCTTCGGCCTAAACGATCGCGAATGGTTTCTACCATTAATTCAGGCTCTTTCGTAATAATTTTAAATGTTTTTGATCCACTTAAACCTACTTCAACGATATGAATCACTTTTGAAGCGATAAAGTAAGCAATTGCCGAAAGGATTGCTCCTTGAAGACCGAACACTGTTGATACGAAAATAAATACGAACATGTTTAGGAATAAGATAAGGTCACTCGTTCCAAAAGGTAATTTACGAGAAAGTAATACAGCTAGCATATCGATTCCATCTAATGCGCCACCGTTACGTAATGCTAGTCCCATACCAAAACCGATAATAATACCACCAACAACAGTAACTAAAAGTGTATCGCCTTCAATAATTGTTGGTACTCCGTGCATGAGAACGGTACCTACTGCTAGTGAAGCGATACCGATAATGGAATAAACTGCAAAGCTTTTACCAATTTGCTTATATCCTAACCAAACGAAAGGAATGTTAATAACTGCGATTAAAAGTCCTAATGGTAATCCAAATAATCTGGAGCTAACGATACTTAAACCCGTCACACCACCGTCTGATACGTTATTTGGAATTAAGACAGCTTCTAATCCGTACGCTGTAATAAATGCCCCAATAATAATCATCAAAGCTTTTAAAGCGATTTTTAGCTTATTGGGCTTGTTTTTGGTAATTTTCTTCATGTAATGTCCTCGTTTCAAACTAATTTCTTATTTGTTACATCATTCACATCTAAATTTCATTTTAACATTTTATTTGAAAAAATTCTCCTTTAATGGATGTATGCAGGGAATATTATCACCATATCGTTTTTAAAATATTTTTGAAATGAGTATAAGAAATCCCATCCTTTCAAAGGATGGGAGGTTATTAAGAAAATATAAAACTAAGTACGGACACGAATAAAGCGAACCCTAAAATCGTTCCGCAAACTTTCATATGACGTTTACGTCCCATCACAACGATTGCGACATATTCACGAATCATTGCGTTAGGCCAGTAATAAAATGCAGTTTTTGATCCAATTCCTTGGCTATTAAGACCAGCTTGTCTTGCATATATGCCAGCGCGGAAAAGGTGGAAATTATTCGTTGTAAAAATACTTCTATACTTCCCTTCTGGCTTTAAAGAATCCATAATTTCTTTAGAAAACAACATATTTTGATATGTGTTTACAGATCGATTTTCTTGCACTGTATGTTCAAGGGGAATTCCTTTTTCAACAGCGTACTTTTGCATTGCTTCTGCTTCTGGAAGGCCTTCATCTGGACCTTGTCCACCAGAGAAAATGATTATTGGCGGTGTAGTAACAGCTGCTTGTTTCCAATAAAAGTCGATAGCTTTATTAATACGACTTGCAAGTAAAGGTGGTACTTTATCATTAATTAAGCCGCTACCAAGAACGATGATGAAATCTTGATTACGCCTCGGTCTGTTAAATTGGTATAAAAAATAAGCGGTTAAGAAGTTAGATAAGTGTATAAAGAAATATACGCTTATAAGAGAAATACCAGCGAAAATAGGCTGGAAATGTGATGAGAACAAACTTGCTGGACTTATAATAGGAAGTAACATAAAGAATAAAATCCCTAAAGCAGCAATGAGTGTTAAACAGTTAGTGAAACGTCTTCCTTCTCGTTTCATTAAAATTCTAGCATTAAGAAATAACCCAAACATTAAAGCAACAATACCAAAGGGAAGCATAAGGATAAGTGCTAAAATAGGTAAACTTATAATGTAGTGTAGGGCATCACTACCTGAGTCATAAGATGCGATAATACAAAAAAGAAGGAAAAAGCAGAAAAAGGCATTAAATAAAAAGCCATTTATTATTTTTCGTGGATCCTTTAAATACGAGATAAGAAAAATAATAAACAATATAAGAGGAATAATTCCGAAATACATAAATATAGTACACCTCAATTTGTATAAGAATTTGACATACCTTTTATATTACATGATTTTATAATTGAAAATGAAAAAAAAAGGATTTTGAATTTTCTCAATAAAATATATGGATACATATGTTACAATGTATTCAAAGCGATATATTAAAAGTAAAATGGTTGAAGGGGCACTCTGTAGAGTGCCTTTTTCTTTTAAGTATGTAATTATGCATATTGTATTTATTTTCAAAGGAAGAGGATTAAAATATAAAGTGAAACTTTAATCAGTGGGGGTGTTCATCCCCCACTGATTATTAGTTGAACCAATCGGGCGTTTATGGGCAGTTAATCTCCCACCTAAATTCTTTGCTCCGGCCGAATTTTGAGGTGGGGGTCTTACTGCCCGCAAATAGCGGGATAAGTTGTAGACAGGCTTTATAAAGCAGAATTTTTTACAAACATTTCCCTCTACCTTTTTGTATCTAACAATCGTATAACAATAAATAATTCTGTTTTATAGTGTCTGTTTATGAAAGGTGAAAGGGTGTCTTCTTTGAAGGCACCTTTTTGTTGTTTAGTGTAGATACGTTTTCACTGTTAACATAGTGGAAACTATCTATACTAAACATTAGCAATCTTCCGTATAAATATTATCAATTTACTATATATTCCAGTGGTGATAAGCTACAGATGAAAGGCTTTCTTTTTCAAAATATTACCCCTAATAAAATTTTGAAGAAGTCAACTGTCTCCAAACTTGCCATTCATGCTTAGAGAAAAAGCGCTCAGATGAGTGCTTTTTCTTATTTACACATGCTATTTTTTAGGTGATTTTCATAAAATGAAAGTAATGAAATGAAAGTAGGTGACAAAATGCCAGCAGTTGTGGAAGGTGTTATTATTGAAAACTGCAATGGAACGGTTAATCTAGGGGATAAATATAACGTGCATCCGATTGAAAAGACGAAAGCTTATAATGGATCGGGGTCATCGAATACGGGATTTAATGTGAGGACATTTAATGGTATTAGTACAGCGGATGTAGGAGATAGCGATGTGTATGATCAAGTAATTCAATCTACGTTATAATCTTCACATGCAAAATTGCATGAAGTGGTGTATTTGTTGTGTGATACAATGTAGCTAAGAGCTGTTAGTGATTCTTCTGTATCATAGTTGTTAGATTGGAAATATAACATCTTATCGAAAATCATACGTAAAAAAGACACTTCAAAAACGAAGTGTCTTTTTTCATCTTAGTGATATCCTTTAGCAGAGTCTTTATGAATTTTATTTTTAAAGATGCTGTAGCTCCAAAGTTGATATCCAATAACAATTGGTACCATAACCATTGCAACGAAGAACATAATTTTTAAGTTTAATTGACTACCAGCTGCGTTGTATAACGTTGTGCTGTATGCATCGTTAATGCGAGATGGTAACATTCTTGGGAACATACCTGCAAAGCCAGTTGTCATAAACATTGCGATTGTTAAGCAAACGAATGTGAACGCAAGGCCGATTTTATGTTTGTATACCATAATAAGTGCGAGTACACTCATTAACATTGCCAGTACCGGAAGAATGAATAGTACCGGATATTCCGTGAAGTTTTGGAATAAGTTTGTACGATTAGCAGTTGCAACATAGAAGATAGCTAAAATGATAGCAGCTGCCATTGAAAACGGTCTTGCGATTTTATAAGCGCGATCAGATACTTCGCCAGTCGTTTTAATCATAACCCAAAGGGCACCAGATACGACGAATATAGCAGTGAAGAAAAGACCACCTAAAATACCGTAATGGTTTAGTAAGCTAAGTAACGTTCCTTCATAGCCGTCTTTGCCGATTTGCAGCCCGTAATACAGGTTAGCGAATGTAACACCGAATAAGAAGGCGATTAAGAAGCTACCGATTGCGAATGCCCATTTACAAGTTTTTTGCCAAATTGGTGAATCATCTTTATGCATGAATTCAAGTCCAGCGGCACGGGCAAATAGTGCAAGTAATACTAAAAATAGTGGTGTATATAAATAGCTAAACATATTTGCATATGTGACCGGGAAGGCAGCAAATGTTGCGCCACCAGCTGTAATTAACCATACTTCATTACCGCCCCAGAATGGTCCAATTGCTTCTTGTAATTGGTTTCGTTCTTGTCGATCTTTCGTGACGAAAGGAAAAATCATTCCGTTACCAAGTGCATACCCATCAAGAATGAAGTATACTGTCCAAATCACGCCCCATAAACCGAACCAGATGATTGCAAGCATATCATGAGACATGAGCTGCACCTCCCTCAGTAGCATGTTCTTCTAATGCTGCTGGTCCTTTTTTCGCGAACTTCAGCATTAAGTATACGTCTGCGATTAAAAGTAAAGTGTAGAACAATACTAAACTAATTAGTGAGAACCAAATTTGTGGAACAGATATTGGTGATACAGATTCAGCTGTACGCATCAATTTATATACTGTCCATGGTTGTCGACCTGCTTCGGCAACGATCCAACCAGCATTAATCGCGATATATGGAAGTAATACAGACCACATAGTTAATTTTAAATAACGTTTTGAGTTTTCTAGTTTTCCTTTTCGGTTTAAATAGAAGCCATACCAAGTTAATGCCATAAAGAACATACCAAGTGCAACCATTAAGCGGAAGCTATAATACACGAGGTTAACATTTGGGCGTTCATCTTTTGGAATATCTTTCAAACCAACAATTTCTCCATCAAATGAGTTTGTATAGAAGAAACTTCCGAGTTTCGGAATAGTAAGGAATTCAAAGTTCTTTTCGTTTTTTACATCAGGAATTTGAACAATCGAGAAGCCTTGTCCTTTTCCAGTTTCCCAAACAGCTTCCATCGCAGCACCTTTTGCTGGTTGATATTTAGCTGCTGATACACCAGATTGGTGACCCATAAAAGGTGTAATTGTTGCGGCAAATAAGCCTAGCATTAAACCAAACTTAAATGACTTTTTGAAGAAATCAACATCATTTTTACGTAATAAATGATAGGCACTAATTGCCATAACGAATAAAGCACCAACGATATAACAACTAATAACAGTATGGAAAAACATGTTCCAAGCGTATGGGTTTGTGATAAGTGCCCAGAAATCATTTAATTCAGCACGGCCATTGCGTACTACGTACCCAACAGGGTTTTGCATAAAGCCGTTAGCTGTAATGATCCAAAGTGCGGAAATATTTGTTCCAAGTGCCACCATCCACATACAGAAAGCGCGGAATTTTGGTGAAATTTTGTCTTTACCAAATAACCATATTCCCATGAAAGTAGATTCTAAGAAGAAGGCAACGAGTGCTTCGATTGCGAGAGGTGATCCGAAAATATCTCCCATATATTTGGAGTACTCAGACCAGTTTGTTCCGAATTGGAACTCCATCGTAATCCCGGTTATAATCCCCATTACGAAGTTAATTGTAAATAATTTACCCCAGAAATTTGCCATTTTGCGGTATGTTGGATTCAATGTGCGGGCGTATTGAGTCTCCATACACGCTACTAAAATAACAAGTCCGATTGTCAAAGGTACAAATAAAAAATGATAAAAAACAGTAATTGCAAATTGAAAACGACTCAGTAACAGAACGTCGGACATAATAAAGATTCACTCCTTTTTTACATTATCTACAGTTAGTTTATAGTGAAAATAGGGGTAAAGTATGTGAGACTTGTTACAAAGCTGTGTGTATATTTTGAAAGAATTATGTCGGTTATCTGAAAATATATTGATTTTATAATAAAACAATATCCTTTTTGAGTTTTTCATATTTTGATACACTATTTATGTAGTGTAAATGAGAGAAAAGAGGGTTCCTTACTATGAAGTCATTAGAAGAGATTTTGCAGTACAATGAAAAATTTGTTGAAGAGAAGAAATACGAAGAGTATGAAACAGGAAAATTTCCAAATAAAAAAATGGTAATTATCTCTTGTATGGATACTCGTCTTGTTGAATTATTACCGAAAGCAATGAATATGCGTAACGGTGATGTGAAAATTATTAAAGTAGCGGGCGCTGTTATTTCACATCCATTCGGAAGTATTATGCGTAGTATTTTAGTTGCTGTATACGAACTTGGTGCTGATGAAGTATGTGTAGTTGGTCACCACGATTGTGGTATGGCAAAAATTCAAGCAAGCAGTACAATTGAGAAGATGAAAGAGCGCGGTGTAACAGAAGAGAAATTAGATACACTTCGTTATTCTGGAATCGATTTAGAAAAATTCCTGCGCGGTTTCTCTAGTGTAGAAGAAAGTGTAGAACATAGTGTATCAATACTTCGCAACCATCCGTTACTTCCAGGAGAAGTACCTGTTCACGGTCTTGTTATAGATCCTGACACAGGAAAATTAGATTTAGTTGTGAATGGTTACGAAGCTTAAGAATGTATATTGTCATCCTTTTTATCTGGGACAGGATCAAATCCTCCTGGATGGAAAGGGTGACATTTTAATATACGCTTACAAGTCAGCCAAAAGCCTTTCAGTGCACCATGTTTTTGAAACGCTTCTAATCCGTAATGAGAACAAGTCGGATAAAAACGGCACGTTGGTGGTGTCATCGGAGAAATGAACTTTTGATAAAAGCGTATAATCCCAATAAAAATCTGTTTCATAATGGTCTCCTTTTCAGCATATTCTTAAAGTATTATAGCACGACCGTACATAATACTTTACTAATGTGGATTTCCGTTATATCATATTGGATATAACGGAATTAAATTAAAAGCGGGAGAGATGTTGTATGCCATCAGTAGAAAGCTTTGAATTAGACCATACGATTGTAAAGGCACCTTATGTAAGACATTGCGGAGTTCACAATGTAGGTAGTGACGGTATTGTAAATAAATTCGATATTCGTTTTTGCCAACCGAATAAACAAGCAATGAAGCCAGATGTTATTCATACGTTAGAACATTTATTAGCATTTAATTTACGTAAATATATTGATCGTTATCCACATTTCGATATTATCGATATTTCACCGATGGGCTGCCAAACAGGATACTATCTTGTTGTAAGCGGAACACCTACAGTTCGAGAAATTATTGATTTATTAGAACTAACATTAAAAGATGCGGTTCAAATTATAGAAATTCCAGCTGCAAATGAAACGCAATGTGGCCAAGCGAAGCTTCACGACTTAGAAGGAGCAAAACGCTTAATGAACTTCTGGTTAAGCCAAGATAAAGACGAACTTGAAAAAGTATTTGGATAAGAAGAAAAAACTGCCTGTGAAAGGGCAGTTTTTTTTATTGATAAATTGCTATTGTTGTTAAATGAAATGAAACTAACGTTTGACATAACACCTTTAGGTGTTATAATAAAAATGAAACCAAATGGTGTTATTTTTAGTTTCATTAGGAGGTAAAAGGAATGGACAAGCAAGGACAAGAAATGTTTTTAAATTTTATTTTACAAAGAGTTCAAGAAGATAAGCAGAATGAAGCAAAAGCAGTACTTACAGAAAACTTTAAGAAACAAAATGAAGGTACGTTCTCAAAAGAGGATATTGAGCAATTTATTCCTAAAATGATTAGTCTACTAAAACCAGAAAAATTAGAGGAAGTAAAAGCTGTAGTAAAACAATTTTCTGGAAATTACGGTAATTAATTAAGAGGAAACAATCTAAACGCAATGTTTTCCAATAAGTTGTACACTCCATATTCTTTTAGGCTTTAAAGTCAAAAGGCAGGACGTTATATGCTTAAAAAAGAACGATTAGTTAATATGCAAAATTGGCTGTACTTTTGGAAGGATAAGCTAGCTGCTTTAAAAACGTCCGTAGAGGAAGATAACAATTAGTTATAAGAGAACCGATACTTATTGGTTCTCTTATTTGTTTTGGTGGTATTCTTTCCATTTATTAATTGAATTTGGAATATGAATAGATAGTTAAGAGCTCCTGTTAAAAAAAACAGGAGTTTTTTGTGCGAACGGAGTATTGACTTTAACGTATACGTCAAAGTTTATAGTAGAGGTAAATAGAGTAAAGGGAGGAAATGATGGATAAGTATTTACCGGAATATTTCTGTCACTCCAAGAAATAAAGCAGCAGCTCCTGCCAACAGAGCAAGTGCACTACTTCCTTTTTGCTGTTTTAATACTTCTTCTATACTAATGGTGACGGCCATAACTCCTAAAAAGATGAACATATAAGGCATGATTTCTCTATTACCAGTAAAAAAGCTATAAATTGCTATAGATAAAGCGATAAGTGAAAAAGTAATCCGAAACCCTTTTAACATAAAGGACCCTCCCTCTATTTTATGTAGGTAATGATGAGAACGATCCAAGAGAAAGCTCCAGCAGCAATACAAATAAATCCGGTTCCGGAATCCTTCTTCTTTATTTGCTCAATTGCAATGAGGAACATTAGAGCTCCTAATAAAAATTGTGAAAAAGGTAGAAAGTTATTTTGACCTGTATATAGCCCAATTGCCGACATAATTATCACAGTGAGTGCGATTACGATGCGGAGTATACGAAACATGTTATGAATTCTCCTTATTATTTTTCGCATAAGGATTATCTTCTGGTTTATCAACGGAATGTTTATATGCGTAGCCTTTATTAAACGTCATGACGGAGAGCACTAGGATGACTAGGACGATTATAATACCGATAATTAATATTTTGAACATAAAATCCCTCCTTTTCTTTATTTTACATAATTTTGTAATTGATGAAAACAATAGAAATTAAAAGGATGAAAGAAGGGTGTTACATGGAGAAGAAAAAAACATATTATATATCAATAGGAAATGGTCAAATTTCACAAGTGAAGACGGCGGATACGTATAATTTTGAGATTTATGCAAATGACGAGGAGATTACAGAATTGAGAGAGTATTTTGACCAAGCATATACAGAGGATTTAGGCTCATTCGTACGCTCTCACGTTCCATTCGTCGAGTATCACCATGATTCGAATAATGATCGATATGATGAACAACTACAAAAAGCATATAAAATGATTTACGATTTAGGAAATCATGAGACGAAAGAATTAGTCGCGCAAATGGGAATAATCAATGGATTATAATTGGATAATATTATGCAGAAAAGCGAGAATATGCTACAATTTGTGGTAGGAAAAACTTGTAACCATCAATAGGGGAGTAATGGCATGTACAAATTTAAAGATTATTACCACAACACTGTACAATTATCGTTTGAACGTTATCCATTTTCTCCTGAGCCAAAGCATGTTTGGGTTGTATGCCGGTACGGGGATCAATGGTTATTAACGCATCATTTACGTCGCGGTCTTGAATTTCCAGGTGGTAAAGTAGAACTAGGGGAAACACCGGAAGAAGCGGCGGTTCGAGAAGTTCATGAAGAAACAGGCGGCATAGTTTCTGACTTAACTTACTTAGGACAATATAAAGTGTCTGGAAAAGACAAAATAATCATTAAAAACATTTATTTTGCAACAATTAGTGCGGTAGAAGAACATACGCATTACGAAGAAACGAAAGGGTCTGTTTTATTAAAAGACATTCCTGCCAACATTAAAACGGATAGAAAATTTAGCTTTATTATGCGCGATGATGTATTGGCGCGTACGATGAAACATATAGAAGAAATCGGCTGTTTTACGAAGTAAAGTAGCCGGTTTCTTTTTTTGTTAATTAGATTGTAATGAGACTAATATCTCAATTTATTTCCGTATGAGCATGGGATGGAACATTATGTTTTGTCGAAATTAAAACAATCTTTTTTAGATAAAGGTATAAAAACAATGAATAATATTACATTTTTGTTGAAATATGTTGAATTTTTGTAATATTATCTGTAAAATATTTCATTGTAAATACATACCATTTCTGAAGGGGAGAAAGTTATGAAAAAACTATTAGCTTCATTATTTGCTTTTGTACTATTATTTACGGGTTATAATTCTTCTGCATATGCAGCAAAGAGCACAAATGACACAAAAAATTGTGGGGATTTTAAAAGTCAAAAAGAAGCACAGGCATTTTGGGATCAAAATGGATATGGTGTCGGTAACGATCCGCACCGTTTAGACAACGATAAAGATGGAATTCCTTGTGAAGATTTTAAGTATAAGCCAGTAGATACTACTGCTACAACAAAGGATAATGAACAAGTAACTAAAGAAGAAGAAGCTAAGAAAAAGGCCGAAGAAGCAGCAAAAGTACAAGCAGAGCAAGATGCTAAGAAAAAAGCTGAAGAAGCAAAAGGAAAGCAAGAAGTAAAAAAAGACCCTGTGAAGCAGGAAGCAAAGAAAGACGCAACAGTACAAGGTAAGAAACAAGATGTTACGAAAAAAAATGTAACAAAAGAAACGAAGAAAGTAGTAACAGCTACTAAAAAACAAGGTGAAAAACTTCCTAATACAGCATCGAATGGTGTTACAATGATGTTAGCAAGTTTAGGTTTAGTCTTAGTGGGATCAGTACTAATGTTTCGCCGTAAAAAAACAAACGCATAAAACAGGTTTTTAAAGCGGCAGGAGAAATCCTGTCGCTTTTACTCGAGGTGAGTGGTTATGAGTAACAAACAGTGGATTGGTTTATGTTTGGTGGTTATAGGATTAGCTATGTGTTCTTATTATTTTGTAGAATGGTATAGTGCGAAGAACTCTGCTAAGTCTTTGACAGAAGAAGAAGTAAAACAATATAAAGAATCGAAACAGGAAAAGGATGAAGTGCCACATGCTGAGGAAACATTAGATTTATCTACAGAAGTGTCACATGTACAAACCCCTGCATCGCAAGTACAACATCAATTTGGAGAAAAAATAGCATATTTAATAATCCCTAAAATTAAACAGAAATATTCTGTATATTGGGGAGCTGATGACAAAGTACTCAAAAAGGGAGTTGGTATGTTTGTGAGTGATCTTACAACTGCGCCTTCTGGAAATGGGCATACTGTTCTAAGTGGGCATAGAGATACGGTATTCACTGAGCTTGGTCAGTTGCAAGAAAATGATAATTTAACTGTAGAATATGATCAAAAAGTTTATACGTATCAAATTCAGCGTCATTGGATTACAGACGCTGAAGATAGAACTGTAATTGTAGAGAAGGATAAACCTACACTCACATTAACAACTTGTTATCCCTTTGATTTTATTGGCGATGCACCGGATAGGTATATTATTGAGGCGGATTTAATTTCAACTACTTTAAAGTAACAGGCAGTTTAGTGAAATGTATATATTTTTTAAAAAATTCTAATATGTAAGTGAAAAGTTATCCGAACTGATTAATATTGGATAACTTTTTTATTTAACTAAATTTTTAAACTTCTACTTCCAAAAACAAGAGTACCTCTAACAAATCATCCACCACACGTGAATGTTCAAAATCACCCCAAAACAAATCTTTCTTCCAAACACCGCGAATTCCTACATTTTCAGAACCAAGTACATCATTTTCCGGATGATCTCCAACATAAAGACATTCTTCAGCTTTTACGCCTAGCTTTTGCAAAGCTCGTTCGAAAATTTCTCGGTGTGGTTTCTTAATTTTTTCTGCTTCTGAAATGAGAATTGTATTTGTATACGTATGTATGTTTAAGGCACGAAGATTATTTGTTTGAAAGTCAGTAAAGCCGTTTGTAATAATACCAATTTTTATATTGTGCTGAGTTAGTTGCTGAAGTAATTCATGCATGTTTTGGAAAGGAATGCAGTGATGTTGAAAATTTGTAATGTAGTCATGCAGCAGTTGCTCTACTGTTAAAGTAGTAATGTTGTATTCGCAAAGGAGAGTGGCATATACTTTATCTTTCCACGTGTAACCATTATTGTCGAGTTCAAGAAAACGAGAGCAATACTCGGATTTTTCTACGTTCATCAAATGAGAGGCGAAGCGATTATATTGATCACGAATAAATTGCTCTAGAGATTGGCACCGATCTAATAGTGTTCCATCTAAGTCGAATAAGACTGCCCGAATCATGGGAAAACCTCCTTACAGTTTTTATAATTCATTATCGCATATTTGTTAGAAATTGATTATTATATTTTTGTAGAATGGAACGATGGAGGGTTATATGAAGGAACTGTATGGAAAGTTAGTGTGTTTTATAATTTCAATTGGCTTAGTAGCCGGATGTGATTTGGCGGAACCAACTTCGAAAAGAGAGAAAAAAAATGTATGTGAAACGACAGAGGAATGCACACAAATAGGAGATAAAACACTCCAAAAAGTATATAAAAAGATAGATGGACTTTCAGAACTTGAAGAACCAGAAGAGGATGTAACGGAACAACATACAAGTAACAATATAAAAGAAGGAGAAAAGAAAAAAGAGGATGATGAAAATTATTTCTTTTTAGCTTCTTATTATATTGATGGTGATGAAATCGTAGATCCGTATTTCGATAAACTAGATCGGAAACGATTGAATAAAGCTTTCGATGAAGATAAAGAAGCGAAAGAAGAGATACTAAAACAACGTCAAGATAGAGGGTACCATGAATCGTTATGGGAAATGTACAGCACTCTTATTCCAGCCAAGTATCGCGGTGATATAAAAGAGTTCGATATGGTAACAGACGGTTATGATGGAATTGTAGCTCATGTTATGCCAAGCATAGAAAATCCAAAAGAGTGGGTACTCAGCTTAGATACACTTGATTCTGCAGTAAATATTGATGAAGTGATGAAAACATTAATTCATGAGACGGCTCACGTATTGACGCTCGGACATAAACAAATACCAGTAAATGAAAAGTATTTGAAGGCTTTTGAAGAAGATAAAGATATTTCATCGTACCGAAATGAATGTAAGAATCTTTTCTTACAAGAAGGATGTGCGAAGGAGAGTTCTTATATGAATCAATTCCATAACTCTTTCTGGAAACAAATTGAGCAAGATTGGACAGAAAAGAAAGTGGAAGAAAGTGAAGAAGCTCAAATTGAATTTTTTAAGGAAAAGCATGATGAGTTTGTATCACAGTACGGAACGACAAATGTAGCAGAAGATATTGCAGATACGTTTACAGCGTTTATTTTACAAGATTCCAAAAAGGTGAAAGAAGGAACGGAGTTAAAGTATAAAAAAATTGCGTTTTTCTATCAGTTCCCTGAGCTTGTAAAAATGCGCGCGGAAGTGTTATCAGGATTATACGATGTTTCGGAAACGATAGAACAACAAATTGGACACTAAGGCGAGTTATGTGTTCGATATATTTTAGCAACGGAAAAACGTGAAGAATTTTAGTTCTTTGCGTTTTTTTATGTTTATAAAATTGAAAATTCTGTCTTTTATTAAAAAAGAAGAAGGAACTGAAGCCTTAAAATAGAATTAGTATAAAAATGTCACAAAATAGACACAATTATAATGCGCGTATTTTAGGGACTATAAGTTTACTCTCGAGGAGGTAATGGAACGTATGAAAACGATTCTTGCGGTTGCTGGTCTCATTTGGGTAATGTCTCACGGTTTTCCGATTTTTGAAGGGGAGCAAATTCGTAGTGCATTAAATAAAAAGTTCAATGATTATCATGTGATAGATCGAAAAGATAATGTCGTTACAGTACGTGTGAAAGACTGTTTCCATACAGTTACGGTTGCGAATGGAAACGTTACAAATGAAACAAAGATGTGCGATAAAAAGTAAAAGAAAGAAGCTGACTCTAGCGTATCGGTTTGAGTTAGCTTCTTTTTCGCTTTCCAATTATAAGTTTTTCAAATGCCTCGACAAACACATACATAAGTGTTGCGAGAACACATGTGAGTAGTACACTCAGTAAGACGAGTGTAAAGTTGAAGACTTGGAATCCGTAGCTAATTAAGTAGCCAAGTCCTTGTTTAGAGACGAGAAGTTCGCCGAAGATAACACCGACCCACGATAAACCAACGTTCACTTTTAACGTCGAAATAATTGCAGGAAAGGATGCAGGGAGAACCACTTGCTTATAACATTGCCATTTATTGGCGCCAAATGTGTCCATCACTTTTATATAGTTAGAATCGATTTCTTGAAATGCGCTGTAAATGACGAGAATGGTAATGATGATGGAAATAATTACGCCCATTGCAATAGACGATGAAATATTTGGACCGAAAATTACAATGATAATAGGGCCAAGTGCCACTTTTGGCATTGCGTTTAGGACGACGAGATATGGATCAAGTACGCGAGCTAGAAGTGGTATCCACCAAAGGAAAGTGGCGATAATAGCGCCGAGTACTGTTCCGAGAATGAAACCTGCTCCTGTTTCCAGCAATGTCGTCCATATGTGGACCCAAAGCGAACCGTCACTCCATTTACTAAGGAAGAGATCCCAAATGCTTGAAGGGGAGCTAAAGAGTAAAGGATCAATCCACTCTTTTTTGCTAGCTATTTCCCATAAAGCAAAGAAAAGAATGAGCAGTAAAAGCTGTAAGGAGCGAGCAATCCATGCACGTTGACGTTCTTTCTTTCGAAACTGTTCATGTAACTGTTTTATATTATCCAAGGCGCTCCAACTCCTTCCATATGTCTTGGAATAGAGCTGGGAAGTCATAGTGGTGGCGTGCTTCTAACGGTGATAAAGAACGGATACTTTCTGGGACGATAAATGTTTTTGCGATTTTTCCGGGATTCGCTTGCAATAAATAAATACGATCACTCATCGCAATTGCTTCTTCGATATCATGTGTTACAAGTAGTGATGTTTTTTTATAGTTACGTAATAGGTTGAAGACGAGTTCTTCTAGCTTTAATTTCGTTTGATAATCGAGAGCGGAAAATGGTTCATCTAGTAATAAAATTTTTGGATCGGTCGCTAATGTTCGAACGAGGGCAGCACGTTGCCGCATACCGCCGGATAATTCACGAGGATATTGCTGTTCTACATCAGGTAAACCAACTTGTTTTAAAAGCTTTAAAGTATGCTCTTTCGTCTGTTCATCATAAATCTTGCGAATGTGAAGCCCAAGCATAATATTTTCTTTAATTGTTTTCCAAGGGAACAAGTAATCTTGCTGTAGCATATATCCCATAGATGAAGTTTTCGTTGTAATCGGTTCACCATCTAAAAATACGATGCCTTCAATTGGATCAAGTAGCCCAGCGATAATCGAAAGAAGCGTTGTTTTCCCGCAACCACTTGGACCGAGTATAGAAATAAATTCTCCTTCTTCCACTTGTAAACTCATATCTTCGAGAATCAGTTTGGCATTGTCTTTTGCAAAAAAACAGTGAGAAACGTTACGTATTTGTAAAAAACTCATACACTTCGCCTCTATTTCTTAATAACGCTTTCGGCAATTTTTGTATTGACGAGCGTTTCATGTGGGACTTCTTTTTGTAATTCACCAGCTTCTTTCATAATGGTTTGGAGCTGTTTCCATTCTTCAGCATCCAACAGTGGATTTGTCGCATAAGAATGTTGTTTTTTGTAACGTTCAATTACTTTTACTGTAATGTCTTTTGAAGTGTCTTTAAATAGCGGGGAAACTGTATCAGCGATCTCTTCTGGACTATGTGTATCGACCCATTGCTGTGCTTTATAGAGCGCACGTGTGAATTTTTCAGCAGCAGTTTTATCTTTCTTTAAGAAACTTTCTTTTGCCATGAACGTTGTATAAGGAACAGTACCAGATTCATTTCCGAACGAAGCGACGATATAACCTTTTCCTTCTTTTTCGAATATACTTGCAGTCGGTTCAAAGAGCTGCACAAATTCTCCTGTACCAGATGCGAAGGCATTTGCAATATTAGCAAATTCGATATTTTGAATTAAGTTCGTATCTTTGTGGGGATCAATGCCATTTTTCTTTAAAACATATTCGCCAACCATTTGCGGCATGCCGCCTTTACGCTGTCCTAAAAACGTAACACCTTTTACGTCATTCCAATTAAAAGAGTCTAATTTTTTACGGGAAACTAAAAATGTTCCATCTGTTTGTGTAAGCTGTGCAAAGTTAATGACAGGATCTTTTGCTCCTTGTTGATGAACGTAAATGGATGTTTCGGAACCGACGAGAGCAATATCAATGCCGCCAGATAAAAGAGTAGTCATCGTTTTATCTCCACCAGCTGTTGTTTGTAAGTCAATATTTAATCCTTCATCTTTAAAAAATCCTTTTTCAATCCCAACATATAATGGGGCATAGAAGAGAGAATGGGTAACTTCACCGACGCGAATGTTTTGAGTTTGTTCTTTTGTACCTTCTTTTTTGCTACTACAAGCAGCAAAAGTGAAAACAGTTAGTAACATGATGCAAAAAACAGCTATTAATTTTTTCACTATATGACACCTCCTAGAAGTCACTCTACAAGCATGATATGTAGGTAAGTGCCCATATGTGAGTATAGATAGCAGGAATTTTTTGGGTGATAAAGAAGTACAAATATAAGGGGTGATAAAATGGAGTACGAATACGATGATAGCGTACATTTACATCTTGATTATTTCGGAACGGAATGTGATATGGAATCGATTGCTTATAAGAGGAAGCATGAAGACGTATGGGACGTGTATTTTAATTTTGGAGCATATGGTATTCAGAAAGGTGATGTAGAGACAGGGATGTTTATGGATGAATATGCAGGTTATTATGTTTTTTCTGTACATGCTCGTGATTTAAGCTGGGAATTTGGAAGTGCTCAGTTTGAGGAGTGGATTTTGAGAAATCATATAGTAGGAAAAATGCTACAAAAATAGGGAGGAATTTCGTGATCGGATTTCTCATCTTATTAGTAATCTGCGTAACTGGAGTTTTCATCATGCAAGTGCTCACTTACCGGTTTGTAAAGGGAAATATCTACAAATAAAAGGAAATAGAGTGGGTTCATATGTGGTTGGATATGGCGATAAAAAAGGGGCCGAGATTAGATTCTTTTGATTTTGTATGTATAGTACTCGTATGCATCATATAGAAAATGTAGATAGTTTCTCTTTTATAGTAGATGTTTCAACACTTTCTTAAAGATGTCATGATTTTCCTCTTCGTTTGTAAGTAATAAGAAATAGAAATCAAAATGCGAAGAAGGGCCTGCAAGTTTGATCAGGTTCTTCTTCGTATTTTAATTTGTATAATAAATAGACTATAGTTTCCGAAGAAATGGTGAATTCTAACGATTTTTTGAAGTGGAATCCTTTCGTAATATAGTTTGTATATACAGCATTCTTGCGCTTTTTAGAATCTGTTTGGTTGTAAAAAGTACAAAAAAGTGTTATTTTTTAAGGGGTATTTAAGGTTATATATATATAATCAAAATAGATATAAAGATTGAAAGTATAATGTTTGTACTGATGCGGGGTGAAACAGAGAGAAGAAAACAAGAAGAGAAAAGAGGGAATAAGTTGAGTTTTGATTTTGTAGTTCAGAAACAAAGAAGAAATGAATTCCAGTTTAATTTTTCTGTTCAGCAAGCAAGAAAGAGCCCATTACTTTCTTTCATTATTAGCGGAATATGGACCGTTTTTTTAGAAACGTTGTTTTTTATTACGTTAGGCTATTTCGAATTGGAGAAGACGAAGCTATTTTTTAATGAAGGAATCACGTTAAGTATAGTTACTATAATTTTATGGAGCATACTATTTTTTATTGTTTATTTGAATAAAGGGATAATCAATAGACTTAGACCAGCCATAAGAATTCATATTTTATTGTTTGCAATAGCTCATTTAATAACTTGGATCTATATATTCATACAACAGAATATGGATTTTTTACTTGTGAATAATTGGATTTATTCGCAGTACACACAGTACCTACTCAGCCTGGTATTCATTTATATGGTGTATATTTTAGTTTATAATTTATTTGGGAAAATTTTACTAAGTGTAATGTTAACTAGTTGTTCTTTCATTATTTTAGGGATTGTTAATTACTTCAAGAGTATGTTCAGAGGAGAGCCGCTATATCCATCTGATTTTACACAAATAGGGCATATGCAGTCAGTTATACCGATGGTTATGGAGTATTTTAGTTTAAAAAATATATTAATAGGAATCATTAGTATAGTTGTATTTGTAGTTGTAGTTTTTACTATTCGAAAGCATATTAAATCTATAAAAATCCATACCGGTATAAGGATTGTTTTAATATGTACATCTATGTTTATGGTATATGCGTTTAGTAATTACCCTAATACATTTGTGAATAAGTTATTTGCAAAGGGAGGGGTATACTTCCCTTTATGGAATCAAAATATGAACTATGGTCAAAATGGCTTGGTTTTAGGATTTTTAAGTAACTTAGATACGACAGTTATTGAGGAACCAGAAAAATACTCAAAGGAAAATATGCTTCAAGTTGCGGAGGATATAAAGAAACAATATGGCGGTAATGTGAGTGAACAAAAAAAAGCCGAGAAACCGAATATTATTTTTCTGATGAGCGAGGCTTTTTGGGATCCAACAAAATTAACGAATCTTTCATTTAGCGAAGATCCAGCGCCGAATTTACATCATTATATGGAGAATTTTCCAGGGGGACAAACAATAGCTCCTACATTTGGGGGGAATACAGCGAATACAGAATTTGAAGCACTAACAGGTTATTCAATGAGTTTCTTAATGCCTGGTTCTATACCGTATCAACAAGCTGTCACAGGTCAGAAAGAAATTCCATCTGTTGCAAGTGAATTGAAAAAACAAGGATACTATACGAGTGCAATTCATGCTTTTGATCGATCGTTTTACAAACGAGACGATGTATATAATGTATTTGGATTTGATAACTTTAATGCAGAAGATACGATGAAGCATAAAGAATTAGCTGGAGACAATGTTAGTGATTTGTCTATGAGTAAAGAAATAATAGATGAATTGAATAAGAGAAAACAGCCTACATTTATTCATGCGGTAACGATGCAAAATCATTTTCCGTATAATCAAGGACGATTTGAAGAAAATAAAATAGAAGTTAATGGATTAGCCACAGACGAATCGAAGGCAGAATTAGAAATATATACGGAAGGTGTAAGACGTTCCGATGAAGCTCTAAAATATTTAATAGATCAGCTTAATGAGTTAGAAAGACCTACTTTATTAGTCTTTTTTGGAGATCACTTACCTGTTCTAGGGACGAATAAGGCTATTTATAAAGAGGCTGGATATATAGAGAACGAAGAAACTTTAAGTGAAAGATTATCTATGGCAGAAACACCATTGTTAATGTACGCAAATTTTGATTTGCCAAATGACAATTTAGGTTTAGCAAGCCCAATTTATTTCTCGAATCTTGTGTTTGATTATGCAGGGTTAAATAAATCACCATTTTATCAATTTTTATCAGCACTGTATAAAGAAATCCCAGTGCTTAGAGATGAATTGAAGGTTGATAAAAATGGCGAAGAGATTAAAGATTTAACAAAGAAACAAAAAGAAATGTTAGAACAATATAAACTGATTCAATATGATTTACTTGCTGGAAAGCAGTATAGTAAAGATATACTCTTTAAATAGAGGAAACAAAAAGAACTTGTATAACAATACAAGTTCTTTTTTTATAGTACTTAACGGGGTAACCAGACAAGCTGGGTTTAGGGAGTATTACCTGTACATTTAGTATAGATGAAAATGTAATCGTTTTATTTGTTTATTTGTGAGAAATGTGTGAATTTTTAACCTTGTTTATTTTGGCTAATAATCAATTTAGTATAGTTTTTAATTGGTGGACGAGGTGTAGATTATGACACTCAGAAACCATTCTCACTTACGAATGAATGGGCAGGCTTAATTGGACTAAACAAAAATGAACTGTTAACAGCGCTGTGGGAGAATTTTCCTCAATTGTTCGATTTATCTTTGTTTGTCTATGAAAATCATTTATCATAATAAATGGTATTCTTCGAGATATTATTTTGAAGGGGTGTTGAAGTGAGAGACAGTTTTCTAACATATAAAGAAGAAGGAAGGAATGCCAAAATCTTTTTATGGGTGCTATATGTCATTGTTGTTGTATACCAAATTTCCTATGCAATCTTATTAGAAAATAAAAAACTAACGGATAATTGGCATAACATAATATGGCAAGTTATTTGCGGAGTAGCAATACTGTGCGTGAATATATATTTAATAAAAAAAGAGAAGGCAAGTGTTGTTAAATATGCATGTATATTCGCATACATAGGGATAGAAATCGCTAATATTCTTTCATATGTTTTTTATAGTAAGGCGGTATTTGATGGGACGAATGTAATAGAAATTATTCTCATTTTCTTTGTACCTATATTTTTAAATAAAAAATATTTTGTGTTTTTACTTTCCACTATTATAGGAAAATATTTGATTTATTTATTTGTACTAGAGGAAGCAAAAGCATTTATGTTCCTTATTATGCATTCCTTGTTATTAATAGCTACATATATTATTTTAAATCAGTTTTTACAATACCTTTTCGCAGTAAAGGAAAGTATTAAAGTAGCTGGTGAATCACAAAAATTAGCGGTAATTGGAAAGATGGCAGCGACAGTTGGACATGAAATTAAAAACCCACTCGCTTCATTAAAAGGATTTACGCAATTACAGCGAGAGAAACATGAAGAAGATCCTATTTATAAAAGAATGATTTTTGAAATAGAAAATATGAATAATATGATAAGTGAGTTGATGGAAGTAGCTACATGCAAACCTTCTATTTATAAGAAACATAATGTAGGAGAAATTGTATTACAAGCGGCCACAACTCTTCGTGAAAAAATGGATGAATCAAACGTTCAGCTTATTTCTAATGTGGAAGAAAAAATAGTGAAAGTTGAATGCGATGAACGAAAAATAAGAGGAGCCTTTTTATATGTCATAAAAAATGCTTTAGAGGCAATGGAGCAAGGTGGCATATTAGATGTACGATTAGAAAGTAAGGGAAAAGAGTATGTAATGATCAGCATAATCGATAATGGTCATGGTATTAAGCAAGAAAACTTAGTCCATGTTACAGAGGCTTTTTATACAACGAAACAAGATAAAATTGGCCTTGGACTTACTGTGGCAAACCGAATTGTTGCTGAGCATCTCGGTGAGTTACATATTTCGAGCGAGAAAAATACGGGAACGAGAATAGACATTATTCTCCCAAAGAAGTGTGGAAATAATGAAATCCAAGTGGAAGAAAAGCTAGGAGTTACCATATGAATAAAGGCTATATATTTAAAAATGAAGAAATAAAGGCGTTGAAAGTATTTTTAAGCTTATTTTTTATTATATTTTTTGTATATGATCTTGCCTATGAATTTATCGTACCTTTAATAGGAGGAGAGCAAGAAGGGGTAGGGGAATTTGAAGATGGTTTAGGTTTATGGCTCTATTTTTTGATGGTGATCTTATTTTGCATTGGAATATACTTTATGAAATGGAAGAATCCATTTGCGGTCAAGTATATTATTCTAATTGGCTATAACCTATTAGATTTTATCCATAATTTTATGATTTACTATGGTAGCGATGCTGAATTTGATGGTGGAAATATAGTAGAAGGATTTTTTATTTTATTTGCACCAATCTTTGTGAGTAAAAGATATTTTTGGTTAGTCGCAGGAATACTTGTTGGAAAGTATGCTCTTATGGGAATCATTATTCAATCCTTTATCGTTATAATCCCAATGGCATTATGTAGCGTATTTGCTATCATATGTTGGATTATATTTTTGAGATTTCAGTCTTATATTCGTACGCTTGAGATGATGGATAAAGAAATAAAACAAACAGAAAAACTAGCAACAGTTGGAAAAATGGCGACAGTTATTGGCTATAAAATT
Source organism: Bacillus sp. NPDC094077 (assembly GCF_050279465.1). Classification (NCBI taxonomy): domain Bacteria; kingdom Bacillati; phylum Bacillota; class Bacilli; order Caryophanales; family Bacillaceae; genus Bacillus; species Bacillus sp. NPDC094077. The sequence goes on from NZ_JBNNUF010000005.1 coordinate 88,283, forward strand.
AGAAGACCTCTAGCGAATTTGAAAAAACTTGTGAATAAGCAAGCAAACAAATATCCAGAAGATAAGATTTATAGTGATATTATGAAACAAGAAGTAGATCGTATTCATACAATTGCTACAGAACTTAGTGGATTTGAGAAATCTAAATCACTAGAATCAGAAACTCATAACATACAAGACATTATTTCCTATGTTATTCGAGTAATGGAAAAGCCAGCTTTAGAACAAGGAGTACATATACAAGGTATTTACAGTAAAGATATACCGCCAATTACATGCGACGAAAAACGATTAAAGCAAGTGTTTTTTAATTTAATCAAAAATGCGATTGAAGCTATGTTAGTTGGTGGAACAATTACGATTAAAGTTATCGTAGAAGATGGAATCATTGTTCAAGTGAAAGACGAGGGCTGTGGCATTCCGAAAGATAAAATTCCGAAGTTAAATGAAGCGTTTTATACAACGAAAGAAACGGGTACAGGATTAGGATTAGTAGTCACGGAAAAAATTATTAAAGACCACAATGGTAAAATGAGTTTTGAAAGTGAAGTTGGGGTTGGAACGACGGTTAAGATTGTGTTACCGATCTGTTGATTGTAAAAAACATCACTTATTTGGAAGTGATGTTTTTTATTTTATCTCACTATTTGCGGGCAGTAAGACTCCCACCTCAAAATTCGGTTGGAGCAAAGAAGTTAGGTGGGAGATCAACTGCCCGTAAACGCCCGATTGGTGCGGGCTGATTAAAGTTTCACTTTATAACCACCACTTCTCCTGAGGGACCAAAGTAACATCCACATCAAAATTCTCTTTAAACCAATCATATATCAATGTCTCTTTTACTAAAAATTCAGAGGCAGAGTGTGATACACCGATGAGTGACATGTTTGTTTCTTTTACGTAATCCATAATGAGCGAGTATTTATGTTTACCGTAATCATTGTCGATATGACAATGGATTTCTCCTGCAATATATGCTTCAGCACCTTTTTCTTCTGCTTCTTTCATTAAAGAAACGACATCGCCACATCCAGCGATAATTGCAATTTTTTTGATGGAATCATGTTGTTTACCTTCGAAATCTGTATAAGGAATATGGAAGAGTTTTTTTAGACGCTTTTGGAGTGATTCTGTTGATGTTTCATCTATTTCACAAATAAGGCCAACTGGTTCTTGTTCTGGACCTCCATATGCAAAGCCGTCAACTACATTAGCGTTTAATGCTTTTGCAATTGAAATACTCGTTCCATACGTTTGATGAAAATCCATTGGACTGTGACATGTATATATAGAAAGTTGTTTTTCTTTTATGGTCTGCAAATATTTTTCTGGAATTGGAATAAAACCACGACCAGATTTTCCAAGCGGATCACCGCACTCCATGACAAGTGGATGATGCATAAAGAGTAAATCGCCAGGTGTGGATTGTGAAATGAACGCTTCAAGAACGTCATCTGTAGGGAATACGGCTAAAAATACTTTGTTTACATTTTCAGCTCCTCGCACCATAAGGCCGTTAAATAGCTCAACAAAATTTTCTTCAAAAAATTGTTGCCACGGAAATTCAATAGGATCATATACGGCCGGGATAAATCGACTAAAGCCACTGTCTTTTCCGTATTTTTCGATTTTGAATACATGATTGAGCGATTGTTCTATTTCGTTTAATGCTGGCATATTGTGTTATCCTCCTTAAACTAACTCTTACTCTATTAGTTGTTTTTGTTTTTTATGGCAAAATAAGAAGCGGATAGGAAACAAATAAAACCTAGAATCCAACCAATAGAAGGAGAATAGGGAAGTATATGTTGTAATATCATTCCGCTAGAAATAAAAAAACTACCGAATAAACTTAAAAAAATGGGGTATCGCTATAGTTTGAACATCAGTGCAACATCCTTTATCACATATATTGTATATTAGTCTTAATTTTCTGTATATAATTTTCAAGAAAAATGGTGGTACAATATATGAATGATACGAGAAGAGAGGATGAAGATTAACATATGTACGTTACTGTAACAGATGCAGCATATAAAAAGATTATGGATACGATTCCAGGTGAAGCGAAATATATAAAGTTATTTTATGATAATGAAGGTTGCGGTTGTGTTATGAGTGGAATTATCGATTTAGTAGCTGTAGCAGAAAAAGATGAGCGCGATGTGGATATCGAATCAAACCTACTTAGCTTTATCGCAGATCGTACAAAGCTTGTATTTATGGATGATAAGTTAACGGTCGATTGGCATGAAGGTGGAGGAACTTTTCAGCTGAAAAGCCCAAGCCAGTTTTATAATCCGAATATGAAGTTACATGTTCGAGTGTAATAAGAGAAGGTGGTTCCAAAACATTTTTGGACCGCCTTTTTATTGTATAAGGTGCCATTATTGTCGTTTTTTGTTGGTAAGTCGATATTCCTTGTTGAATCGCTGATATATTTTGAAAATCGCCGATATAATTAAAGTTATGGTCGATATATTTTAAAAATCGCTAATAAAATTTCATTTACCAAATAAGCTACTTCATAAAATAAAACATGTTTTTCACATAATGAAATGTACATATGATTGAATTTTCTGTATAATTTTCTTTGCGGAGGGGATACGCATGAGAAGATGGGGAATTGAGTTATTGATTTTAAGTGTCGTTATTATTTGGGGGATTAACTATACGATTGCGAAATACGGATTTTTAGAATTTACCGCAATTGAGTTTACTGCACTTCGAATGATGGCAGCGGCACCGTTACTGTTATTACTTACATTTTGTATTGAAAAGTCGCTTTACATGGAGCGAAAAGATATACCAAGATTAATCATCGTTAGCGTTGTAGGGATTGTACTCTATCAAACGCTATTTATGGAAACTGTCAAATATACATCCGCTACAAATGCCTCTTTACTCATTTCTATTTCACCTATTTTTACAACTATATTTGCGATTTTCTTGAAGCAAGAGAAGTTTTCTTCTCGAAAGTTAATTGGTTCTATGATTGCCTTTGTTGGTGCGGCGTTAGTTTTAGTAGCGGGACAGTCACTCGCTAGTTCTTTTTATGGAAACGGAATTGGACTAATTACATCGATATGCTGGGGGCTGTATCCTGTTTTAGCAGGGCCATTAATTAAAAAATATTCAGCACTACGTGTTACTGCATGGTCGGCATTAGTTGGAGCGATTCCGCTCTTATTGTTAAGTGGTCCACATGTATTTGTAATGCCATTTCACATTACACACGAAATGACATTGTTTGCTTTACTATATTCTATTTTCTTTGTAACAGTATTCGGTTTAGTGATGTGGTATGTTGGCGTCCAAAAAATTGGGGCATCACATACAATGGTATATATGTATATTACACCGCTTGTAGCGGTTTTATTTGCGGCTGTATGGGTGAATGAATATGTTTCATTACAACAAATAATTGGTGGGATCATCATTTTCTTCGGTCTATGGTTTGTGAAATCAGAGAAAGTAGAAGTGCATTCTACTGTGCAGGAACCTATATCAAAATAGGAAAACAGATCACCTATGATCTGCTTTCCTATTTTTTTATTTTTGGTAAGAAGATGAGAAATAAGATCGCAGTAATAAGTGGAATTAAGTTTAAAAATGGAATGCGGAAGAGTGTAATAAGAATAATTCCTGGAAGAAGAACACCGAGGACAGCGTAGAAAATACTATGATTTTTCGTGTACCAATACAATGAAAATCCAATAAGTGCAGGGACAATGAGATGAATGAGAGCCATTAAAAAATAAATCATTAGACGCCCCCTTTATTTGTGTACTTATTACATCATATCCGTATGTTTATAGATTGATATCACTTTTTTCATAAATGGACGAAAAATGTTTGAAAAAACGTCACAAATTATAAGAATATGATGTTTGAAATCTTGTATAATATTATTTCCTAAAAATATTTAAACAACATAAACATTGTGTTTATGTTGTTTTTAATTTGAGTGAAATGGATTTTTAAGTGTATGAGCTCGGAAGAAATGAGTTATACAGCTTTTATTGGATAGATAAAAACTATGGAAGAGGAGTACAGCATGATTAGTATGTCATTAAGATCGTTTAAAATTCAATCGTATTATTTACTAGGTATTTTGTTACTAGGCTGGATGTTAACACCGTTTTCGGCACATTTTCTAGGTGCTGGAATTGGACTTATTGTAAGCATGTATTGTGTTTGGCTTTTAGGGAGACGGATTGAGAAGCTAGGAGATAGTATTGTACAGAAGACGAAGGCGCCGACACTCGGTATGTTTAATCGTTTTGCAGCTGCAATTTTGGGTGCTATTATTATGTACGAAATTGAGCACCATATGGTTATGTGGGCATTTGCAGTAGGAATTATGGGCGGTTATTTCTTAATTGTTGTTAATTTAGGCTACTATAGCATGAAAGATGAGAAAGAACTAACAAAGAGCTAAAAAGATAAAAAGATAAAAAGATAAAAAGATAAAAAGATAAAAAGCTTCTTTTTAGATGGAATAGAGGATCCAGCGAGGGGTAGAAGCGGTCAAAGCCTTTTTTTGGCCCCATGCGGTGTAAAACCAGAAGGATGTAGTGAATAGGAAAATAGTTTATGTGTTCGAATCCGTGATTTATATGTGTGAAAATCCAAGTATATAAATTGAAAATTGGTTTAAGATGGAATAGAAGATCCAGCGAGTGATAGAAGCGGTCAAAGCCTTTTTTGGCCCCATACGGTGTAAAACCAGAAGGATGTAGTGAATAGGAAAATAGTTTATGTGTTCGAATCCGTGATTTATATGTGTGAAAATCCAAGTATATAAATTGAAAA
>NZ_JBNNUF010000005.1:93195-93353 GCF_050279465.1 Bacillus sp. NPDC094077
AATTGGTTTAAGATGGAATAGAAGATCCAGCGAGTGATAGAAGCGGTCAAAGCCTTTTTTTGGCCCCATGCGGTGTAAAACCAGAAGGATGTAGTGAATAGGAAAATAGTTTATGTGTTCGAATCCGTGATTTATATGTGTGAAAATCCAAGTATATA
>NZ_JBNNUF010000005.1:93449-131327 GCF_050279465.1 Bacillus sp. NPDC094077
CATGCGGTGTAAAACCAGAAGGATGTAGTGAATAGGAAAATAGTTTATGTGTTCGAATCCGTGATTTATATGTGTGAAAATCCAAGTATATAAATTGGAAATTGGTTTAAGGTGGAATAGAAGATCCGGCGAGTGATAGAAGCGGTCAAAGCCTTTTTTCGGCCCCATGCGGTGTAAAACCAGAAGGATGTAGTGAATAGGAAAATAGTTTATGTGTTCGAATCCGTGATTTATATGTGTGAAAATCCAAGTATATAAATTGGAAATTGGTTTAATTTGTAATAAAGGATCTAGCGAGTGATAGAAGCGGTCAGATCCTTTATTAGCCCCGTACGGTATGAATTTTGTTTGTATAAAAAAATATATAGAAAGAAGCTTACGTTAAAATGTAAGCTTCTTTTTTATGTAAGTGTGTGTAACCGTTAAGCCGCATTGGGTTTTGTCGGTGAGTACGCGAAACTTTACGGTTACACGACACTTATTCATATGAGTAAAGGGGTATTCCAACAGAAAGTTTGTAATTAAGCGATTGGACCGCCTAAGTTAATAATATCTTCAGAAACGCTGTCAAACTTTTTGAAGTTCGCTTTGAATTTGTTTGCAAGCTCAACTGCTTTTGCTTTGTAAGCAGCTTTGTCAGCCCAAGTTTGTTCAGGCATTAACACTTCGTCAGGTACACCTGGTACGTGAAGTGGAACTTCAAGACCGAAGATGTCATGTTTCGTTGTTTCAGCTTTTGCAAGTTCACCACTTAGTGCTGCTTGAATCATTGCACGAGTGTAACCTAAGTTCATACGCTTACCAATGCCGTATTCGCCACCAGTCCAGCCAGTGTTTACTAAGAATACTTTCGCATCGTGTTTCTCGATTTTTTCACCAAGCATTTCAGCATAGCGAGATGCATCAAGTGGTAAGAATGGTGAACCGAAGCAAGTTGAGAATGTAGCCTGCGGAGATGTAACGCCGCGCTCTGTTCCTGCTAGTTTACTAGTGTAACCACTTAAGAAATGGTACATAGCTTGCTCTTTTGATAACTTACTGATTGGAGGCAATACGCCAGATGCATCAGCAGTTAAGAAAATAATTGTATTTGGATGTCCTGCAACACTTGGCAGTACGATATTGTCAATCGCATGCATAGGGTATGCAGCACGTGTATTTTCTGTTAAAGTAGTATCGTTATAGTCTGCGATACGCGTTTGGTCATTAATGATAACGTTTTCTAAAACAGAACCAAATTTGATTGCATCGAAAATTTGTGGCTCTTTCTCGTGAGAAAGGTTTACGCATTTTGCATAGCAACCGCCTTCAATATTGAATACACCGTTATCAGACCAACCATGCTCATCATCACCGATTAATTTACGGTTTGGATCAGCAGATAAAGTTGTTTTACCTGTTCCAGATAAACCGAAGAATAGTGCTACGTCGCCTTCTTCACCTACGTTTGCAGAGCAATGCATAGAAAGAATATCTTGTTCAGGTAGTAAGAAGTTCATAATAGAGAAGATTGATTTTTTCATTTCTCCAGCATATTCTGTACCACCAATTAGTACGATACGTTTTTCGAATGAAACCATAATGAATGCTTCAGAGTTTGTACCGTCAATAGCTGGATCTGCTTTGAAGTTTGGTGCAGAAACAATCGTGAACTCTGACTCATGAGTTGTTAATTCTTCTTCAGTTGGACGGATGAATAATTGATGCACGAATAAATTGTGCCATGCATATTCGTTAATAACTTGAATTGGTAGGCGATAGTTACGGTCAGCGCCTGCAAATCCTTTGAAGACGAATAACTCTTCTTTTTCTTTTAAGTATTCTAAAACTTTTGTATATAATTTATTAAAATGTTCTTCAGAAATCGGTTGGTTCACAGCTCCCCAAGCAATTTTGTCAGCAACCGATGCTTCTTTCACAATAAATTTATCTTTAGGAGAACGTCCTGTATATTTTCCTGTTGAAGCAGAAACGGCACCAGTAGAAGTTAATTTCCCTTCATTTCGCATTAATACTTTTTCCACTAATTGCGGAACACTTAGTTGAATCTGTGCATTGCTTCCGTTCAATAATTCGTGTAAACCAATTTGGACATTCACAGTACTCATATTTATATACCATCCTTTTCATTTAATGAAATATTTCTCGTAATCCCCAACAAGAGTATAACACAATTATATAAATAATGTATACTATTTATTTCTTTTTGTTTGTGTGAATGCATTATTTCCTTATTAATATTTCATTTTATCCGTATTGAGAAAAACTTTCAGGAAAATATGAATATTAATTGACAAATGAATATCATTTCTTTAGTATAGGTTGGGACGGATACTCTCTTATCCCGAGCTGGCGGAGGGACAGGCCCGATGAAGCCCAGCAACCTCACTTGTATTGGTAAACACAAGTGAATAGGTGCTAAAACCTGTGCGAGGCTACAGGTCTCGAACGATAAGAGCGAAGGGCAAAAAGCAGTATGCAAGTAGCAAATTAAACCTTTCCTCTATGTAAAGTAGGAAAGGTTTTTCTGTATGCTTGTGTGGGAGAATAAATGTATGTCGCAATCTGTGGCAAATTAAGGATGAGTTCCGTACAATATATACAATTACTGTAGGGAGGTTTACCACATGACAAAAAAACGTCATCTGTTCACATCTGAGTCTGTAACTGAAGGACATCCAGATAAAATTTGTGACCAAATTTCTGATTCAATTTTAGATGCGATCTTATCAAAAGACGCAAATGCACGTGTAGCTTGTGAAACAACTGTAACAACTGGTTTAGTATTGGTAGCGGGGGAAATTACGACTTCTACTTACGTAGACATTCCGAAAATCGTTCGTGAAACAATTCAAGGCATTGGTTACACACGCGCAAAATACGGATTCGATGCAGAAACTTGTGCAGTTTTAACATCTATCGATGAGCAATCTGCTGACATCGCTATGGGTGTTGACCAAGCGCTAGAAGCACGCGAAGGTCAAATGACTGACGCTGAGATTGAGGCAATTGGTGCAGGAGACCAAGGTTTAATGTTTGGTTTCGCATGTAATGAAACACAAGAGTTAATGCCACTTCCAATCTCGCTTGCTCACAAATTAGCTCGCCGTTTAACTGAAGTACGTAAAGATGATACATTATCATACCTACGTCCGGATGGAAAAACGCAAGTTACAGTTGAGTATGATGAAAATGGTAAACCAGTACGTATCGATACAATTGTAATTTCTACACAACATCACCCAGATGTTACATGGGAAGAAATCGATCGTGACTTAAAAGAGCACGTAATTAAAGCTGTAGTACCAGCAGAATTAATGGATGGAGAAACAAAATTCTTCATTAACCCAACTGGCCGCTTCGTAATTGGTGGACCACAAGGTGATGCTGGTTTAACAGGACGTAAAATCATCGTTGATACTTACGGTGGATACGCTCGCCACGGTGGCGGTGCATTCTCTGGTAAAGATGCAACAAAAGTTGACCGTTCTGCAGCATATGCAGCTCGTTATGTTGCGAAAAACATCGTAGCAGCTGGTCTTGCTGATAAAGCAGAAGTACAACTTGCATACGCAATTGGCGTAGCGCAACCGGTATCAATTTCAGTTGATACATTCGGCACTGGTAAAGTATCTGAAGACGTATTAGTAGAACTAGTTCGTAACAACTTCGATCTTCGCCCAGCTGGTATTATTAAAATGCTAGACTTACGTCGCCCAATTTACAAACAAACAGCAGCTTACGGCCACTTCGGACGTACTGATGTAGATCTTTCATGGGAACGTACAGACAAAGCTGCAGCTTTAAAAGAGCAAGCTAGTCTATAATATATGAAGAAAAGCTTTGCGCGGTGAGCGCAAAGCTTTTTTTATTTCGTTTTACTTATGATTTGAATGCATGAGCTACAATACACTTCTCCGTCTAGCTCAATATACTTTTTCATATTAGTCATACCACTTGCTGGGAATGGCATATGAATCCATGCTTTTTCATATGTTTGTATTTCTTTTTCACATGATTTACAAACTATCGGTTTCTTCTGGAACATATGTAATCAACCTTTCATTTGACGTGCTTTACCCGCGCAAAAGGCACTGCTTAGTAAAAATAGCGTTGCGAATATAATACTTACTAATGTAGCGTATGGAATTGCTCCTTTTAGAGAAAAACCAACAGTGATGGAAGCTATAAATAAGAGGATGAATGTTGTTGTTAATTTTTTATACAGTTCCATAATATGTAGACCTCCGATTTATTTGGTAGTGCAATTTTTAAAATTGAATTCCACTATGTGGAAAATATAAGAAAAGTTAAAGGCTAGCTAATGATGTGAAGTCTAAGGGTATAGGAAAGGATGTTTTTATTTTCCTTTTTGTGGGTGTATATACTTATATTGTATCATGATGCACTGTGGACTTCATACATAATTGTGTAAAGATATGTATGATAAAATGAAGAAAAGTCTTTAAGAAAGGAAAGATGAAAAAATGAGTGTAACTGAACATAAAAAACAAGCTCCAAAAGAAGTGTGTTGCAAGATTGTAACGATTTCTGATACACGTACGGAAGAGACAGATAAGAGCGGACAGCTATTACACGAACTGTTAAAAGAGGCGGGGCATATAGTCACAGCTTATGAAATTGTAAAAGATGATAAAGAAAGTATTCAGCAAGCAGTGTTAGCTGGTTATCATAGGGAAGATGTAGATGTTGTATTAACAAATGGTGGTACTGGTATTACGAAGCGTGATGTAACGATTGAAGCAGTATCAGCTCTATTAGATAAAGAAATTGTCGGATTTGGTGAGTTGTTCCGCATGATTAGTTATTTAGAAGATATCGGAAGTAGTGCGATGTTAAGTAGAGCGATCGGCGGTACCATTGGGCGTAAAGTAGTCTTCTCAATGCCAGGGTCTAGCGGAGCAGTTCGCCTTGCGATGAATAAGTTGATTTTACCGGAATTAGGTCATATTACATTTGAGCTGCATCGCCAATGAGTAAGTTTGCTGGAATTATATTAGCAGGTGGTATGTCGAGTAGATTCGGTGAACCGAAAGCGTTAGCGAGCTGGCAAGGGAGTACTTTTATTGAACATATTTTGAAAGTAATGAAAACTGTGTTGCAAGAAGTTGTAGTCATTAGTCATTCCGATATAAAAGAGCGAGTAGGGCAATTCGTACAAGTTCCTGTTATAGAAGATATTCCGCACTATAAAGGAAATGGACCACTTGCTGGAATTGTATCAGGAATGGAATACATAGAAGCAGATTGGTACGCTATTATGCCTTGTGATGCACCAAATGTTTCACAAGAATGGTTTACTATTTTATTAGAACAAACGAGTGATGAGTATGATGCGATTGTACCTATTATTAATGGAAGAAAACAGCCGTTACTTGCAGCTTATCATAACCGCGTGAAAGAAAAGATTTATGCTTTGCTTCAGGAAGAAAAAAGAAGTATGGGGCAACTTTTATCACAATGTAATGTGAAGTATGTTGCTGGAGAAGGTTTGAAAGTGAATTCGGATTGGTTTATAAATGTGAATACGAAAGAAGAATATGTACAGGCTCAAAAAAAACTTTCAAATGAATGAAAGGTTTTTTGATATACAGAATTGGGGAACAATTGCTGTATAAAGGTATGTGAATAAGTTGATTTTAAGGGGAATTTCTTAAAATCATTATACAGTAAAAATATTGTATAACCATATATTAATTTTTATGGGTTTTTATTACAAGTCTGTTTAGTTATGTTTATTTTTGTTATAATGAATATAGAAACAACGTGGTATTTCACCTTGTGTATCATTTATTAAACTAAAATTTATAACTGTGTATAATAAACTCCCTTCGTTTTTTGAAGGGAGTTTTTCTGTTTAAGCGAGTAACTCTGATGCGGTATGCTGAAGGACTTCTTCATATTGATTAAGTAAGCCACGAAAGATCTCATCCCAGCTTTTTGATTTCGCATAAGATGAAGCTGCTATTCCCATTTGCATAAGTTTCTCTTCATTTTGCAATAAAGAATAAATGGAGGATAGAAATGAATTTGCATCTTTTGGTGTACAAAGAATTCCCGTTTTTCCATCTATAATAATATTTTTAACCCCGCCACGATTTGCACCAATAACAGGTGTACTGCATGCAAGTGATTCAAGTACAACATTTCCGAACGTTTCAGTAGATGATGGAAATACCATTATGTTAGAGCAAGCGTATGCTTCAGCTAAGTCCGCACCTTGTAAATAGCCAGTAAAGGTGACATTTGTTTGCGGAACAGCTGCACGTAAACTTGTTGCCAGAGGACCGTCTCCGGCGATGAGCCAATGAATGTCGTTTCGAGTATGTGTCGTTTTAACGATAAGATCTTGTAGTGTATCAATATCTTTTTCAGGGGCAATCCGTCCAACATAGGAAAGAACATACTTCGCTGTAATATTATATTTTTTTCGGAATAGGTCTGTATTATAAGCTGGATGAAAGAGTGTGCAATCTACACCACGTCCCCAAATAGAGAGGTGTTGAAAGCCTTTATTTTTTAATTGATGTAATGTTTCAGAGGAAGGAACAAAATTTTTTTGCATATGACTATGAAACCATTTTAAATAGTTCCAGAGCATATTGGAGAGGAATTCGATTTTGTAATAACGTAAATAGGCGTCGAAATCAGTATGATAAGAACCGACAACTGGGATGTCTAACCTTTTTGCATAATACAATCCACAAAGTCCCATGTTGAAAGGTGTGGCAATGTGAATAATATCAGGTTTAAAGGCAAGAAGTTCCCGTTTAATGCGCGGAGTAGGAAAAGAAAAGCGACATTCTGGATATAATATTGTTAACGGGATACTTCTCATTTTGTTTACATTTGCTACGAAATTATCTTCAGCCGTATGCTGAGGGGCAAAAATAGAATAGGCGATATTTTCTTTCTGAAAATATCGTGTTAATCGTTCCAGTGTTTTCGCAACCCCATTGACTTGTGGTGTAAAAGTATCGGTAAATATGGCGACTCTCATCATATCGCTCCTTTATGTGAAAAGTGGGATGAATTGATAAAAAGAGATGATGCCAGAGCAAGTGCCGAGGCACATACCGACGAATACATCTGACGGATAATGAAGCCCTAAATAAATACGAGAAATACCGACGCATAGTGCTAACGGTAATAGAAAAACAAGTAAGTTTAGATTATAGCAAATAAATGGAATGAAGACAGAGAAAACAGCCGTTGTATGACCAGACGGGAAAGAGTGGTCTTTTAATGGATGTACCGGATATTTTGCATCTTGAATTGTTAAATAAGGACGTTTTCGTGGATACCACCTTTTTAATATTTGCACAGGAATATGGCTAATTGCTAAAGAAATAGCGGTTGCAATTGCAGCTTGGTTCAAAGTCCCTTTTGCGAAAATTAAAAAGAAAAGTGTAAGTGCAATGGAGAAAGTGGCACCACCTATATGGGTAATGTTGCTGAAAAAGATATTTAATGTTTTTTGATCAAAGTAGCGGTTAATACCTTTGAAAATGTAACACTCTACTTTATATAATCCGCTGACCTTCATGAAAATTCTCCTCCCTCATCTACATATATATGGAGATATTAGCTTTATTTTAATAAGATATTGTTGAGGGAGTAATAATGTTTTGTAAAGAAAAAGTTAGTTTTTTTATAAAAAAGCTGCCAGTACTATGGCAGCGGTAAAATCATTTTTGTAACGATTTATAATATTGTCCTTTTTCAACGTATTGTGTGCGTATGCGCTCCATGTCTTGACGGTCTTCTTCTGTTAATTCACGAATGACCTTAGCAGGGCGACCGAAAGCTAACGTATTCGGTGGAATTTTCTTACCTTGTGAAACGAGGCTTCCAGCGCCGATAAAGGCTCCTTCGCCAATTTCAGCACCATCTAATATAATAGATCCCATTCCAACTAAAGCATCTTTTTTAATGTGACAGCTATGTAAAATAACTTGATGCCCAACTGTAACGTCATCTTCTAAAATAAGAGGATACTGAGGGCTTTGGTGGAGTGTACATTGATCTTGTACATTTACTCGGTCACCAATTATTGTCGGTGATACATCACCACGGATGACTGTATTAAACCAAATACTTGATTCCTCCCCAATGGAAACATCGCCTGTAATGGTAACGTAGTCAGCGATAAAAGCGCTACTCGCAATTTTCGGATTTTTTTCTTTGTAAGGATATATCATGTAAAGCCTTCCTTTCCTAGAGACTAGTTTTAGTGTATCAAATTATGAAAAAGAGTGAAATGGAGGAGGACCGTATGTGGAATTATGAAGCAGAGGAAGCGAAAGCCGTAGTTGTTATCGTGCACGGCGCAATGGAATACCACGGACGTTACGAAGCCGTTGCGGAAATGTGGAATCATATCGGCTACCACGTCGTCATGGGAGATCTTCCGTCACATGGAACGACTTCGAGAAATAGAGGACATATTGATTCATTTGATGAATACATAGAGGAAGTTAAATTATGGGTGAAAGAAGCAAGAAAGTACCGATTACCTATCTTTCTATTCGGTCATAGTATGGGCGGCCTTATCGTCATTCGTATGATGCAAGAAACGAAGAGGGAGGATGTAGATGGTATTATTTTAAGTTCGCCATGTTTAGGCGTATTAGCTGGACCTTCTGCCCCGCTTCGAGCTGCTTCAAAAATATTAAATGTTATTGCTCCAAAATTGCAATTTGCAACGAATCTTACAGTGGAAATGTCAACACGTAATCATGAAGTGAGAGATGCGATGGAGAATGATTCATTGTTCTTGCGCAAAGTATCAGTACGTTGGTATAGTGAATTGATTAAGTCTATCGAAATTGCTCATAAGAAAATAGACGATTTTCCAGATGTTCCGCTCTTGCTAATGCAAGCATGTGAGGATAAACTTGTAGATAAAACACGTGTCCGCATGTGGTTTGATAATGTTAAAATGAGTGATAAAGCTTTTAAAGAATGGCCGAATTGTTATCATGAGTTATTAAATGAGTATGAGCGTGATGAAATTTTGAATTATATTCAGTCATTTACTGAAATGCATGTCAATAATATAGTAAAAACAAACAAATAAATCATTATTTGTACATTTAATAGAGGAGATGAAGGAAGAAGTGAACGTACCGAGTAATCCCATAACGCTCATGGCGAAAGTATACCGTGATGTGTTTCCGGTTGTACACCATGAGCTAGCGATGTGGAAAGAGCGTGCCTACCATATTCCGAATGACGAGCTTCATAGTCAGGCAATCGCAAGTATTGAGCATAAAACGTTTCATTGTGAGGGCGGTGGCATTTTAGCGTTATTAGCAAATGAACACCGAGAGGAATGTATTCGTTTTATCGTAGCGTATCAAACGATCAGCGACTATTTAGATAATTTATGTGATCGCAGTACATCACTTGATCCGAAAGACTTTGCGGCTCTTCATGAGTCGATGTTAACGGCGTTAAGTCCTGAAGTTGAAGGGGGCGGTAATTATTATCGTTACCGTGATGATCAAGATGATGGTGGTTATTTAGACGAACTTGTTGAAACATGCCAAGATGTTTTAAAGAAAACGAAGCACTATGAAAAAATTGCTCCCATTCTTCATGAGCTTGCTTGTTATTATTGTGATTTGCAAATTCATAAACATGTGAAATTAGAAGAAAGAGAACCACGTCTAAAAACATGGTTTGAAGCGCATAAAGAAAATTTACCACCGATGAGTTGGTTTGAATTTTCGGCGTGTGCAGGATCAACGTTAGGAATCTTTTGTCTTGTGGCATATGCATTTCATGATGAATTACATGACGAAGATATTGTGAAAATTAGACAAGGGTATTTCCCGTATGTACAAGGACTTCACATTTTACTTGATTATTTCATCGATCAAGAAGAAGACCGTATCGGTGGAGATTTGAATTTCTGTAGTTATTATGAAAACGAACAAGTAATATTAGAACGCATGAAGCACTTTGTAGAAGAAGCAGAAAAGAGCATTGGTGATTTGCCTCATGCGAAGTTTCATCGTCTTATTAGCCGAGGTTTACTTGGTATTTATTTATCAGATCAAAAAGTATCCGCTGAAAAGAATATGCAAAAAATGGCACGGCGCATTGTAAAGTACGGGGGACTCACTTCACGATTCTTCTATTGGAACGGGAAGATGTACCGAAAGAAAATGGCGCAGTGATGAAAAAAACCACTCAGGGAGAGTGGTTTTTTATTATGATCGTACTTTTGAAAATACGTATATGAGAAGTTCAATTGCGAAAATAACTAAAACAGATAGTCCGAATAAAGGCATTACAGCGCCTAGTATAACCATCATGATAAAGAAAATGAGTATGCTTTTCTTATCCTTTTGTTTTGGAGGTGCTGCTAATTTTCCTTTCGGCTTTCTTGTTAACCACATTTTTACTCCGTAATAAATGAGAAGTAATAAAGATAATGTCGTTAGTAAGCATAATATTTTATTTGGCCATCCGAATAAATGACCTTCATGAAGCGGAATACCGTAAGTGAACCATTGTGCAAATAATCCATAATCGCGATAGTCCGTTTTTGAAATAAGTTCTCCGCTATATTGATTAAAGTAAGCGGTTATCTCTTCATTTGGTGCCACGTGCATACCCGTAATACCAGAACCGCTCGATTTAGAAACAGTGAATACACCTTTCGGATTAGCCGGTAGTGAGATAACATATGGCTTCTTTATTTCAATTCCTTTTTGTAACTCATCAACTGAAATGGCTTTTGGCTCATTTGAATTCGATTCAGGAGGAGCTTCCTTTCTTGTTGCCCACGGCAATTCTTTTACCTTTGATTCAGGAGGTGCCATATACAATTTTGGATATCCGAGCGATTCATTCGACGCTGCGATTTTATAAATTTGATTCCCCATAAATCCTGACCACGGCAATCCAGTTGCGACTAGCAGAACGAGAGGAATTGTAAATATAATGCCGATAATAGAATGACGTCGTTTTGCTCTATCTCGCTTATTGGATGATGGTATGTTTTTGAATTGGCGTATACTCATATACAACCCAGTTACAATTAAAAAGATTGTCCAGCACGCCGCAAGTTCTACAATATAGTTGACGACAGTACCACCAACTAAAAGAGAACTATGTAATTCCCGCATTATATTGGCAAATGTTTCATTTGCATTTTGATCTCCAACAATTTGATTATTGCCATCTAAATACACATATTTTTGTTGTCCAGTATATTCATTTGCAATGGTAAGTCTCGTATTATAATCCCCATTAAACTCACTAATTTTCGTCACATTATAATGTGGATATTTTTTCTCTGTTAATGAAATAGAATCAGACATCGGAATAGATTCTGTTTGAGAGCTCTTCCCAAAATATAAATCTTTATAGATGAAATCTTCAACTTCTTCCCGAAATAAATACCCAATTCCGCTCAGTGACAAAGTAATAAGAAGCGGCGTAATAAAAAGCCCAGCATAAAAATGCCAACGCCAAAAAATGTAATGCAGCGAACGATTTACTTTCATACTTTCTGTTCCCCTAACCTTCCCTATATGAATAAACTACTTATTTAATATAGCGAGATTAAGTGTGATTACTTTGAAAGAATTGTGAAAAGAGTTAAAAGTTTTGGGGATTTTTATCAAACATAAAAACACATTTCAAAAGGGATATTTTCTATGCTTAAGAAGATCTCGTTGTATTTGATAAAAACATCCTAACAACCGCCTCAGCAAGACATTGAGAGGAGTCGACAAAGCCCTCATCCGCCACCACATTCAAATCAGTACATGCGATAATAGCGGTATCTGCTTCATCTTTTAACTGTAAAACGAGCGTACTCCATAATTCTCTAGCTTCTTCAACTTCTCCGCCTTTAATGCAAGTAATAATTTGATTAATCATTTCCTGCCATTTTTCATTATGAATGTACTCTATACTACGCTTTGTAATCCCGTCTTGGTAAATACCCGCTTGAACAGTCGCTTCTGTTGCGAGAAGAGCGACTCTTTTTGTATTTTCAGGAATTGCTTTTAACGTCTCATCGACTATATTCAAAATTGGAATAGAAATAGAATACTGTAATTCTTCAAAATAAAGGTGCGCCGTATTGCAAGGCATAGCGATAAAGTCTACGCCAGTACTTTCAAGTTTTTGTGCCCCTTCTATAATCGCTTTTTTCATCGCCGCATGATCAATAGGACGATCCATGTAAAATGGTGTTGGGCACGAATAAATCATCATATGAGGGAAGTCCATATCATGCTTTGCTCCGTATATTGTTTGGCATTGTGCTACAACTGTATCGACGAATGGTCCAGTTGACTTTGGCCCCATTCCTGCTAGTATTCCGATCATTGTTTCGTCTCCTTTAATATGTAGTCAAAAACGTTTTCTACGAACAAGAAAAAGAAATAAAGTGAGTAATAAAAATGAATATACGATAGCCCAAGCTGTAAGCCATAAAGTGTGAGTAAGTATATTATATTTGTATTGCCCAAGCATTAGAAAGCTTTCGATAGGTGGGAAAAACCATAGTAACTCTTTTTTTAATCGGATTGAAGCGATAGTTATAAGTAATATAAATGTAAGACTAAGCCAAGCAGTGCTTGCTTTTTGAATAATATTTCTTGTAAATAATGTTGCGATTGAAACCCCTAGTATAGATAAAGACATATGAGCGAGAAATCCGACTAGAAATAAAGAGGCTGTCATTTTTTCGTTGAACATTTGCAAAATAATTGGATAGATTACGGATATAAAAGATAACATAGTACAAATGAGAAGAGCTGTAATATATTTACCAACGTATAATGCTGAAATATTATTTGTATGTGAAATAGTGATTTGTTCTTGTACAGGGTCTTCAGTATGAAAAATGGTGACCGTAATCCAGGCAGATAATAAATAAAGTGCGAGTGCTGTTTCTAAATATGTTGGCACAATAGGAGTCGGTTTATATGTGTATACGAAAAGTAAGCTTACAAAGTACATCGCAATAGGAGGGACGTACTTATACGATTTTGTGTAGTCGAGAAAATGGTACCGAATAAGCGCAAACATAATAAACCTTCTTTCGATTTAAAAATTAGGTTGTAGCAGTGTGATAGACGCTTTTTTATGTAATAAAAACTGAAGTATGTCGTTTGTATAATCTTTTTCGATTTGTAATTGAATGAGGTTTTGATTTGAATTGTGTGTAACGTGTATAAATCCTGATTGCTTTTGTAGTTCTATCGCTGAAAATGTTTCGTGAACGATTGCCTCAATATAGACTTGTTCTGTTGGTTTTTGCACAGCGGTATTTTCCGCAATTGTATGATTAGCTAACGTCACAATTCTATCGGCGAAATTTTCTAGTAGTTGTTTTTCGTGACATGTAAAAAGTACAGATATACCTTGTTGTTTTAATAAAAGTAAAATATGCTCTAGTTCTTGCTGAGAGTTAGGGTCGAGCCCAGAAAGTGGTTCATCTAAAATTAATAAATGGACGTCCGTAAGTAATGCTTGCATAATACCTGTTTTTTGTTTCATACCTTTTGAAAAGTTTCGTACAACGGAATGCCTTGCATGATGTAAATGAAAAGGTTCAAGGAGCATCGGAATTTTCTTTCTTAAGTATTTTGTTGATAAACCGTGAATGTGGCCGAGATGATATAAATAATCCTCCAATGTAAAACGAATCCCTTCAGGAAAATGCTCAGGTACATAACCGATTTGTATATGTTCTTTTCTTTGAAGTGTCCCTGCCGTAGGTGAAATAAAACCTGCAATTATTTTGAGCAAGGTGCTTTTTCCAGTTCCGTTCCCGCCAATAATAGCGAGTGCTTCTCCTTCTGGAATGGATAAATCAATGTTGTCTAGTATGAGTGATTTGCCGTACTTCTTTTGAATTCCCTTTAGTTCTACTAGCAAAGTTCTATCCTTCTTTCTTTAAATAGTGTATACATCCATTATATAGGAGAATCAAAAAAAGACGTGCAGTGAGTGCACGTCTTTTTTTGTTATGTTTTGTCGAATCGTTGATATATTATCGTTTCTCAATCGCTACAATAAATGGCGGGTTATTTTGCTGGTTAATGAAACCATATCGCAAAACGTGAGCTTGTTTTTGATCTAGTTCTTCTGCAAATGTAAGCACAGCGTCACGTTCTATTTGTCCTTCTGGGTGTCCGTGGTAAATGACAAGGACGATGATACCTTCAGGTGCCATTACTTCTAGCAATTGTTCGATCGCCGAGATTGTTGAGTTCGGTTTTGTGACGATATGCTTGTCACCGCCTGGAAGGTAACCTAAGTTGAAGATGGCGCCTGTTACTTTTCCTTTTGCATCTTCTGGTAGTACGGAAAGAAGCGTATCGTGACTATCGTGAACTAAAACAGTACGTTCGAAAAGTTCTTTTTCTTTTAGGCGAGTCGTTGAACTTTCAATTGCTTCTTTTTGAATATCGAATCCAAATACTTTTCCGTTATCTCCAACGATTTCAGCTAGGAAGCAAGTGTCATGTCCATTTCCAAGTGTTGCATCTACAGCGTAATCGCCTTCTTTTACTGCCGTTTGCAACAGTGTGCGTGCAAACGGTAATACACGTTCTAACTTCATTTTTGTTTCTCCTCATTTGCATATTTTCCTTGCCAGCTTCCGCGGCGTACAAATTCTGCATCGATGGAATTTAATACTTCCCATTTATTTAAGCTCCACATTGGGCCGATCATTAAATCAGGTGGACCGTCACCTGTGATGCGGTGCACAATTACGTCTTCTGGAATAATTTCAAGTTGGTCGACAACGAGACTTACGTAATCTTCAAGAGAAAGGAATTCTAATTGACCTTTTTCATATTGCTTCACCATTGGCGTTCCTTTTAATAAATGAAGTAAATGAATTTTAATTCCTTGTACGTCAAGCTTCGCTACTTCACGAGCTGTTTCCATCATCATGTCGTAATCTTCAAGTGGAAGACCGTTAATAATATGAGAGCAAACTCTAATACCGTGCTTGCGTAATTTATTTACGCCTTCCACATAAGATGGGTAATCGTGAGCACGATTAATAAGATTTGCAGTACGTTCATGAACAGTTTGTAGTCCGAGTTCAACCCAAAGGTACGTACGTTTATTTAAGTCCGCTAAATATTCAACGACATCGTCTGGTAAACAATCTGGACGAGTCGCAATAGAAAGACCAACAACGTCTTTTTCTGCTAGAAGCGGTTCGAATTTTTCTTTTAACACTTCAAGTGGTGCATGTGTATTTGTGTATGCTTGGAAATACGCAATACATTTTCCGTCTTTCCACTTTGAGTGCATTTTTTCTTTCATTTCATGATATTGCGTTATAACATCATCGCGGCGATCGCCAGCGAAGTCACCAGATCCAGCCGCGCTGCAAAATGTACAGCCGCCATAAGCAACTGTACCGTCACGATTCGGGCAATCGAAGCCAGCATCTAATGAAACTTTAAAGATTTTTTCACCAAATTCATTTCGTAAGTGGTAATTCCATGTATGATAACGTTTATTGTCGTTTGTATATGGAAAAGGGTTTTGAACCTTCATTACTTTCCCTCCTAAGACGAGTCAAAATAAAGTGAAACTTTAATCAGTGGGGGTTTTGTCCATCCACACTGATTATCAGCCCACACCAATCGGGCGTTTACGGGCAGTTAATCTCCCACCTAACTTCTTCGCTCCAGTTAAATTTGGAGGTGGGGGTCTTACTGCCCGCAAATAGCGGGATGAAACAAAATCCATTATAACATACTCATAAGGTTCATATGGAAGGGGCACACTAAAGGGGAATTGAAGCAAGGAGGGACAATTATGGCAGAGCGTCAATCACTTGAATCGTATATTACACAAGCTGAACAAGCGGTGGAATATGCAAAAGAACAATTAGATCTTGGTATGAGACAAGAGCATTACAATACGATGGAATATTCAGATGCTCAGTTGCAATTAGAGCAAGCGTATAACGATTTACAAACGATGCAACAACATGCGAATGATGAGCAACGTGAGCAATTAAATAGAGCACGTATGGCAATTCGCCAATTGCAACATCAAATGATTATTACACCGCACTAATAAGGAGTGAATGTAATGGCGAAACGTTCAGATCAAAATAACCCAGAGCAAAAAACGCAAAATGGACATAATGCTGAGTTTTCAAATGAACTTGATCCTATCGTTCAAGTGAAACAGCGTAATAGTAAAAAAGGACAACCTCAAAAATCGAAGCAATCAGAGTAAACCAGGTCGCATTATGACCTGGTTTTATTTTATTACAAAAGTGTAAGGTAAATGTAATGTTAACAAATAGCAGTTCCCCTCCAAAAGGCGCAAAATAGGTAATGGAAAAACAAGCGTAGGAGGATATATATGACGAAACCAGTTGTAGACGTGAAAAACGTTCAAAAAGTGTACGGTAAAAAAGGTGAGAACCAATCACACGCATTAAAAGGTGTTTCATTCTCAATTCAAGAAGGTGAGTTCGTTGGCATTATGGGACCTTCTGGTTCTGGTAAAACAACATTGTTAAATGTAATTTCAACGCTTGATAAGGCGACAGGCGGCGTTGTTGAAATTGCAGGAACGGATATTACGAAAATGAAGCAAGGTGAGCTTTCTGATTTCCGTTCGCAAAAGTTAGGATTCATTTTCCAAGACTTTAATTTATTAGAGAACTTATCTATTTACGAAAACATCGCACTTCCGCTTTCACTTCAAGGTGTCCCATCACGAAATATTGGGCCGAAAGTAGAAAAGGTAGCTGATATGTTAGGAATTTCAGCAATACTTCAAAAGTATCCATCTGAAGTATCTGGTGGACAGAAACAGCGTTCAGCAGCAGCGCGCGCTTTAGTACATGAGCCAGCAATTATTTTAGGAGACGAGCCAACAGGAGCTCTTGATTCTAAAAATGCAACGAGCTTACTTGATGCAATGACAAACTTAAATAAAGAACAAGGCGTATCTATTATGATGGTTACTCATGATCCATATAGTGCAAGTTACTGTCAGCGTATTTTATTCATTCAAGATGGTGAGTTATATAAAGAGATTCATCGCGGTGGTACACGTGAAGAGTTTTATAAAGAAATTTTAGATGTGCTTGCAGACTTAGGCACGCAAAAAGCGTAAGAAAGGGGGCTTGGGCATGTTATTTAAACTTTCCATGTCAGGGCTGAAAAGTAAGCTGAAAGATTATATCGTCTTACTTGTTGGTCTTGTCATGTCGATTTCAATTTTTTATATGTTTCAAACGTTAGCGCTGAATAAAGCGTTTATCGAATCTAATTCAGTTATTCAATCAATTGGATTCGTATTCCAAGCAGGTTCATTTTTACTAGCTATTATAACGTTCTTCTACATTTTATATGCGAACTCTTTCTTGCTATCTCTTCGTCAAAAAGAGTTTGGTATGTATATGATGTTAGGAGCAAAAAAGCATAAAGTTACATTACTTATGTTTATTGAAACGATTGTATTAGGCGCTGCGTCTCTTGCGATTGGAATTACAGTTGGTGTAGGACTTGCAGAAGGTATCGGTCAGTTATTAATGAAACAATTGGAATTTGCTGGTGAAGGCTATAAAGCATTTTATATTCCATCTATGACTGTTACTTGCATCTTCTTCTTTGCACTATTTGTATTATCGGCAATTATGAATAGTATTAAATTATCTCGTATTTCTGTATTACAACTTGTACATGCAGATGCACAAACAGAGCGTGTTGCGGTAAAAGGAAAAATGACGGGTGTAGTTGCATTCCTTGCGGTTATTTTATTAGGTATTGGGTATGCATCTATGATGAATATGGAAACGTTAAGAGAGATGGGAATACTTATTGCATTAGTTACAACAACATCTGGTACTTATATGCTATTTGGATCTCTTCTTCCAGTTATTATTAAAAAGTTAAAGAGTAATAAAAAACGTAGTGAAAAAGGGCTTAATGCTTTTACATTTGCTCAATTAAATTTCCGAATTAATAGCTTAACGAAAGTACTTGCAACAGTGGCGATGTTAGTTGCGCTTGGAGCCGGTGCAATTTCAGGTGGTATG
Source organism: Bacillus sp. NPDC094077 (assembly GCF_050279465.1). Lineage (NCBI taxonomy): Bacteria > Bacillati > Bacillota > Bacilli > Caryophanales > Bacillaceae > Bacillus > Bacillus sp. NPDC094077. Next base: position 111,532 of record NZ_JBNNUF010000005.1, read on the forward strand.
GCATTTAAAAATAACGTTATAAAAACAGTTGATGGTGTAGAGATTTACGACTCAGTAGTTCATAATCCAACAGCTGAAGAAAAGAAAATTTTAGATGGTATATCATTTAAAAATAAAGCTGAGTACCGCTATAAAGTAGACGACAAATATATTTATTATGTAAAAGAAGATTTAGAGAAACAAAAGCCACTTATTCGAGACGGTTTAGGTAAAGAGAATTTCGGTAAATATAAAGAAATTTCAGGAGTGGCTCCAGTAGGTACAGTAGCGGGAGCGGTGCAAGATCAAAATGAAAAAGCAATGCCTGAAGAGTGGGACGAGGCATTTAGAACAATTCAACCATACTATATATACAAAGATCATGCCGTTAAAATTGTAAATCAAAAAATGTACGATACTGTAAACGGTAAAGAAGGAATCGTATTTATTGGAAAAACAGACGATTTCGTAGCATACACAAAAGAATGGAAAAAAATTGACGAGTTGCAGCTAGATAAATATAAAAATGTAACAGCTGAACAAATGAATAGTAAATATCAAATGTATGACATGTTCTACGGAGTTGCGAGCGGAACTGTATTTATGGGCTTCTTCCTTGGAATTGCTTTCTTAGCAATGATGGCAAGTTGTTTAATGTTTAAAATTCTTTCTGGTGCATCAAAAGATATTACGCGCTATCAAATGCTTCGTAAAATCGGTGTGCGCCGTGAATTATTAACGAAATCAATTTATAAAGAGTTATTCTTAGTATTCTTATTCCCAGCAATTGTGGGTATCGCTCATGTATTAGTGGGTATGAATATTTTCGGATTTATTTTAGTTGATCCGTACTTCCGTATTTGGTTACCAATCGTAATTTTCGTAGTTATTTATGCGATTTATTACTTCATTACAGTTCAATTGTATAAAGGAATTGTTCTTCCAAAAGAAGATTAATAATAAAAACCGAGCAAAAATGCTCGGTTTTTATTATTTTCAGGAAAAACACTTTAACGTTACTGAAATATATAATATAATGCAAATAAGTAACATACTATACGAGTATCAGCAACCGAAAAATGAAAGGAGGAATCCGATCTGTAGAAAGAGGCTGAACTTGTATCCCCCTAGTTTTTCTACCCACATCGTATTTGTACAATCATAAACTTCCAAATGAAAATTTTCTGGACCTAAGCAGTGTAGTGTGAAAATAATGGATAATACATGGAAATCTCATAGCATGATAAGGTAAAATGGACAACATGATGAGAAAATTACCGTTCATAAGATGAGGAGAATACATGTATGGAAGTTGTAGAGGCATTAAAAGATATAAGCCAAATTGAGGCTATGAAAAATTATTTAAAAGAGCACTCACAGCGTGATTATCTTTTATTTGTTACTGGCATTAACACGGGATTAAAAATTACAGAACTACTTAGCATGAAATTTGAAGAGGTATTAAATGAAGATGGGACTGTTAAAGAGTTTTATTCTCTTCCTGTGAAAGATGAAAAGTTTAAGCAAGATATTTATTTAAATACAAAAGTAAAAGAAGCACTTTTAGAGTATGTACAATCTATTGATGTTAAAAGAGAAAACTACGTATTTCAATCTAATAAAACGACAAATTCAATTACGCGCCAACAAGCGTATCGTGTGATTCATCGTGCTGCGGAAGCGGTTGGGATTGTTGGAAAGATTGGAACGAACTCAATGAGAAAAACATTTGGGTTTCACGCGTACAAAAGAGGAATAGCAATTGCGTTGTTGCAAAAACATTTCCATCACGCGACTCCATCAGAAACGCTCAAGTATTTAGGAATCTCAAAAGATGAAAAGTTTAAAACGGAGATTGATGTAGATTTGTAAAAAAGGGAAGAGCCGTAACTAAAAAATTTTAGGAGGCGGGAATATGAATATTAGAGAAAGTGAACTACCGGGTATTGGATGTAAGTTTGAAGTAACTACAAAAGGTAATGAAAAAATGGTTATTGTTATTCATGATGATGGTCGAAGAGAAATGTATCATTTTGATGCGGATCATGATGAGAGTATTTCAAGCATTGTCCTTCGTGATTCTGAAGCGAGACAAATTGCGGCTATATTAGGTGGAATGGTATATAGACCACAAGCTTTAGATACAATTGAGATGGCTTTTGAAGGATTATCAATTGAATGGTTTAAGGTGGAAAATAACGCACCAGTAGTACAAAAAACAATTGGTAGTTTGAATGTCCGAAAAGCATATAACGTAACGATCATTGCTATTTTGAAAAAGAACATGAAGAAGTTCTTCAATCCAGGTCCAGACTCTATCATTGAAGCTGGCGATATGCTCGTATTATCGGGTGAAAGACATGAAGTGAAAAAAATTATTAAGGAGTTGCTTTCAGCGGGAGGTGACTCGTAATCGATGGATACTTTAGTCTTTGAAGTTGGAACTGCGTTAGTATTAGTGGCTTTTGCAGCAATCCTAGCTGCAAAGTTAAAGTTCTCGATTATTCCGTTTCTCATTATACTCGGTATGCTAGTGGGGCCCCATGCCCCGGATTTAGGGGTTATCGATTTAAGGTTTATTGAAAGCGGAGAAGTTATTTCCTTCCTCGGCCGTATTGGCGTCATATTCCTCTTGTTTTATTTAGGGCTAGAATTCTCAATGAAAAAACTTATAAAATCAGGGAAGTCCATTGCCATTGGAGGCACTGTTCATATATCGCTTAATTTCACACTAGGTTTACTCTATGGATATTTGATGGGCTTTCCTTTATTAGAAACATTAATTATTGCTGGAATTATTACCATTTCATCAAGTGCAATTGTGGCAAAAGTAATTGTTGATTTAAGAAGAGCTGGCAATAAGGAAACAGAGCTAATTTTAGGGATTATTATGTTCGATGATATTTTCTTAGCGGTATATTTATCTGTCGTTTCAGGTTTAGTTCTTGGAGGTGCAACATCATTTATAGGTGCTCTCACAGCCGTCTTAATCGCATTAGGGTATATGTTATTATTCTTTGTAATTGCTAGAAAAGCTACACCGTTCTTAAATAAAATATTAGATATTTCGTCTAATGAAATTTTTATTATCGTAATATTCGCTACTTTATTCTTCGTAGCTGGATTCTCAGAAACAATTCATGTTGCGGAAGCGATTGGAGCTTTATTATTAGGACTCGTCTTTTCTGAAACAGAGCATAGTGATCGAATTGAGCAGCTCGTCGTCCCGTTTCGTGATTTCTTTGGTGCTATATTCTTCTTTAGCTTCGGATTAAGTATAGATCCGTTTTCGTTAGGGGGAGCTGTTTGGTTAACGTTAGGAGCAGTACTCATAACAATCATCGGTAATTTTATAGCTGGAATGTTTGCGGGACGTAAAGCCGGGTTATCGCATAAGGCTTCTACAAATATTGGTTTAACACTTGTATCACGCGGGGAATTCTCTATTATCGTCGCGAATATTGGAATCGCTGGTGGCCTAATGGCAACGATTAAACCGTTCTCAGCTTTGTATGTTTTAATATTGGCGTCGTTAGGTCCCTTGTTAACGAAAGAGTCTGGGAGGATATATTCCTTACTAGACAAAATATTTAAATGGAGTGCTAAAGAAAGTGCAAAACGTAAAAAGGAAGTTGGCTAATGCTACAAGGGAACGATTTCATTGAATATAGAGTAACATATTGCAAAGACGATTAGAATTTATCCCGCTATTCGCAGGCAGTAAGACTCCCACCTCAAAATTCGGTACATGCGAGGAAGTTAGGTGGGAGATTAACTGCTCGTAAAAGCCCGAGTGGTGTGGGCTAATAATCAGAGGGGGATGGACAAAACTCCCTCTGATTAAAGTTTTACTTTATTCTAATCGTCTTTGCGTTATTATCTGAATTTCATCAACTATTAATCAGTTGCCTTCCTATTTAAAAACGACTACAATTTTACTGTTATAGATGAACGAAAAAAATAGAATAGGAGGGGAAACTATGCCAAGGAAAGTATGGCTATTAGTAGCTGGGATGATTATTAATGTCACGGGTGCTTCTTTTTTATGGCCTTTTAATACAATTTACTTACATGATCATTTAGGAAAATCGCTATCAGTGGCTGGAATGGTATTAATGATCAACTCGCTTACTGGTGTAATCGGAAACTTGCTCGGCGGTGTTTTATTTGATAAATGGGGCGGTTATAAATCAACTTTAGTAGGAATTGTGATTACACTCGTATCGATTTTAGGTCTTGTGTTCTTCCACGGTTGGCCGTTATATGTTGTATGGTTAGCGTTAATCGGCTTTGGTTCTGGAATGGTCTTCCCATCGATGTATGCGATGGTTGGTACGGTTTGGCCAGAAGGCGGCAGACGAGCGTTTAATGCGATGTATGTTGGACAAAACGTCGGTATTGCAATCGGAACAGCGTGCGGTGGTTTAGTCGCATCGTATCGTTTTGATTACATTTTCTTAGCGAACTTTATTTTATACTTTGTTTTCTTCTTAATTGCTTTTATTGGATTCCGTGGTATGGAAGACAAAAAAGAGCCAGGAGTGCAAAAGGAAGTCGAAACGAAAAAAGGTTGGTCACTTACACCTGGATTTAAAGCACTTCTTATCGTGTGTGTAGCATATGCTTTATGCTGGGTTACATACGTACAGTGGCAAGGAGCGATTGCAACACATATGCAGGAGTTAAATATTAGCCTTCGTCACTATAGTTTATTATGGACGATAAACGGAGCGATGATTGTTTGTGCACAGCCGCTTGTAAGTATGCTAATTCGCTGGATGAAGCGTTCTTTAAAACAACAAATTATGATTGGAATCATCATTTTTGCGGCGTCATTCATTGTGCTGAGTCAAGCGCAGCAATTCACGATGTTTCTCGTTGCGATGGTGACATTAACGATCGGTGAATTATTCGTATGGCCAGCAGTGCCGACCATTGCAAATATACTTGCACCGAAAGATAAACTTGGATTTTACCAAGGTGTTGTAAATAGCGCAGCGACTGTAGGGAAAATGTTCGGACCGGTCGTTGGTGGAGCAATCGTGGATTTATACAATATGGAAGTATTGTTTATAGCAATCATGGTAATGCTTGTAGTAGCGCTTATAGCAGCGAGTATTTATGATAAACGAGTAAAAGTAGAAGAAACAGTTGAAGAAAAAATTGCAGTTTAGTTTGACGGAACATGTAACATGTTTTAGAATATATTTAAATTAACTCATATTTGTAATAACAGTGAAAAGGAGTAGTAGTAATAGAAGCTGGTTTAGAGAGTTGACGGTCGGTGCAAGTCAATCCACGTTTCGTTATGAACTCGCCTTTGAGTTGCAGTTGTGAAACTAGCAGTAGCAATTGCCGTTAATCCACGTTACGGATCTAAGCGAATGTATATTTGTACATTAATTTAGGGTGGTACCGCGGGAATCTATAACCTCTCGTCCCTTTCTAGGGATGAGAGGTTTTTTGTATTTTGGGCGGTGAAAATAAATAGAATTTTAAGGAGGGTATCTCATGAGCTTTAATCATCAAGAAATTGAGAAGAAGTGGCAAGGGTATTGGGAAGAAAATAAAACATTCCGTACGCCAGATGAGACAGAAAAACCAAAATTTTATGCACTAGATATGTTCCCATATCCATCAGGTGCAGGTCTACACGTAGGACATCCGGAAGGTTATACAGCGACAGATATTTTATCTCGTATGAAGCGTATGCAAGGATATAACGTTCTTCATCCAATGGGATGGGATGCATTCGGTCTTCCAGCAGAGCAATATGCACTTGATACTGGAAACAGCCCAGCTGAATTTACAGAGCTTAATATTAATACGTTCCGTAACCAAATTAAATCATTAGGTTTCTCTTACGATTGGGACCGTGAAGTAAATACAACAGATCCAAACTACTACAAGTGGACACAATGGATCTTCCTGAAATTATTTGAAAAAGGCTTAGCTTACGTTGATGAAGTACCTGTAAACTGGTGCCCAGCGCTTGGTACAGTACTTGCAAATGAAGAAATAATCGATGGTAAGAGTGAGCGCGGTGGACATCCAGTTGAGCGTCGTCCGATGAGACAGTGGATGTTAAAAATTACAGCTTACGGAGATCGTCTATTAGAAGATCTAGATGAGCTTGATTGGCCAGAAAGTTTAAAGGATATGCAACGTAACTGGATCGGTCGTTCTGAAGGTGCAGAAGTACACTTCAACATCGATGGTACAGATGAGAAATTCACAGTTTTCACAACGCGTCCTGATACACTATTTGGCGCAAGCTACTGTGTACTTGCTCCAGAGCATGCACTTGTTGCAGACATTACAACAGCAGATCAAAAAGAAGCTGTAGAAGCTTACATTAATTCTGTAAAAATGAAGAGTGATCTAGAGCGTACAGAACTTGCAAAAGAGAAAACTGGTGTATTCACTGGTGCTTACGCAGTTAACCCAGTAAATGGTGAGAAATTACCAATCTGGATCGCTGACTACGTTCTTGCAACTTACGGAACAGGTGCTGTAATGGCAGTTCCAGCTCATGATGAGCGTGACTATGAATTCGCATCAGTATTCAATCTTCCAATGAAGGAAGTTGTAAAAGGCGGAGACATTACGAAAGAAGCATATACAGGTGATGGTGCTCATGTAAACTCAGCATTCCTTGATGGTTTAAATAAAGAAGAAGCAATCGCAAAAATGATTGAATGGCTTGAAGTAACGAGCGCAGGAAATCAAAAAGTAACGTACCGTCTACGTGACTGGTTATTTAGTCGTCAACGTTACTGGGGTGAGCCAATTCCAGTAATTCATTGGGAAGATGGCACAATGACAGCTGTGAAAGAAGAAGAATTACCATTAGTTCTTCCGAAAACAGATAACATCCGTCCTTCAGGTACAGGTGAATCACCACTTGCAAACATTGAAGAGTGGGTAAATGTTGTTGATCCTGAGACAGGTAAAAAAGGTCGTCGCGAAACGAACACAATGCCACAATGGGCTGGTAGCTGTTGGTATTACCTACGCTACATGGATCCAAATAATAACGAAGCACTTGTAGATCCAGAAAAAGTAAAACAATGGCTTCCAGTTGATATTTATATTGGTGGAGCAGAACATGCTGTACTTCACTTACTATATGCCCGTTTCTGGCATAAAGTATTATATGATATCGGTGTAGTTCCAACGAAAGAGCCGTTCCAGCAATTATTCAACCAAGGTATGATTCTAGGTGAAAACAACGAGAAAATGAGTAAATCAAAAGGTAACGTTGTAAACCCTGATGATATCGTAGCGAGCCATGGTGCAGATACACTTCGTCTATACGAAATGTTTATGGGACCGTTAGATGCTTCCATCGCTTGGTCTGAAAATGGTCTTGACGGAGCTCGTCGTTTCCTAGACCGTGTATGGCGCCTATTCGTTCAAGATAACGGTGAATTAAGTGAGAAAATTACTGATGCACCAAATAAAGAGCTTGAAAAAGCGTACCACCAAACAGTGAAGAAAGTAACAGAAGACTATGCAGAGCTTCGCTTTAACACAGCGATTTCTCAAATGATGGTATTCATCAACGATGCATACAAAGCTGAAACACTTCCGAAAGAATATGTAGAAGGTTTCGTAAAAATGATTGCACCAGTTGCACCTCACATTGGGGAAGAACTATGGAGCAAGCTTGGTTACAATGAAACAATCACATACGCAAGCTGGCCAACATTTGATGAGTCTAAACTTGTAGAAGATGAAGTTGAAATCGTTGTTCAAGTTATGGGTAAAGTTCGCGCAAAACTAACAATGAAAAAAGATGCATCAAAAGAAGAAATGGAACAACTTGCACTTGAAGCAATTGAAGAACAAATCGAAGGAAAAACAGTTCGTAAAGTAATTGTCGTTCCTGGCAAACTTGTTAACGTTGTTGCAAACTAATTCGTAAAAAAACTCAGAGCATCTACGCTCTGAGTTTTTTATGTGAAAAATAAGTTCTGGATCACCTTCATCTAAGTTTTCAATGATGCCGCTTCGTATAAATCCGTTCGCACTAAAAACGTTTTGCATACTTTCATTCGATTCGTTCGTTGAAGAAAAGATTTTTTGCGTAGGGGAATGGGTTAGCATATATGAGATTAATGAGCTTGCATGACCTCGTCTTCTTTTAGTTGGCGAAACAATGATTAATGAGAGGAACGTACAGCCAAAGAAGTTTGTATCGTATGTTAGAAAACCGGAAATAGAATTGTCTTCTTTTATAATGATGCATCTGCCTTCATCAATAGCGTGTTTAATATAATTTCATCTATTATTATTTCTTATTATATCTATATCTATATTTATAATTGAATCTAAATCATTAATTGAAGCTTTAGTGACGTTTTTTAATGGAAATACCTCCGTCCAAAAGAGAAAGAATAATCAGTCGACTAATTGTATCATGAATGAGGAAAAAGGTGAGGAATTCTCGTGCAGACAAACACCTATTCTTTATTAGGAAATATGATAAAAAAGGTAGGCAAAATTGACAAGAAGAGGTGAAAGGAATGAAAGGGATGGACAATAATGCACCACATGGCTTCTCCGGAGGTGGATCGGATAGTTATGAACAAATGATGTTAATGGGAGGAGTGGGACAACAAGGATACGGCGGAATTCCGAGCTGGATGGGGGGAGCAGCTGGAGGAATTCCAGCATCAATGGCTGGCATGCAAACTGGAATGCCAACATTAACAGGAGGAATTCCGGCATCAGTGGCTGGCATGCAAACTGGAATGCCAACATTAACAGGAGGAATTCCGACATCAGTGGCTGGAGCGCAAACAGGAATTCCGACATTAGTAGGAGGTACACAAGGAGGAGTGCCTGTAGGTATGCCAACTACATTTCCATCTTTCGTTGGAGGCGTACAAACAGGATTTCCTGTACCGGGAGTAGGTGTTATAACTGGAGGCGTCGACGGTTTCCCTCAAGGTGTTCACGGTCATCATATGCACCACGGTCAACATCATCACCATGGTTATCATGGTCACCACGGCCAACATCACCACCACGGTCATCACGGTCACCAAGGCCAACACCACCATGGTCATCAACAACAAGTACATCACCAAGGCCACCACCAAATGCATCCGCAGGCTGTTCTTTATCAAACACATCAAGGTCATCAGCATGGTCACCACGGTCAACACCACCATGGTCAACACCACCACGGTCAACACCACCATGGTCAACACCACCATGGTCACCACCACCACCATGGTCAACATCATCACCAAGGCCACCATCAGCAACAAGTACATCACCAAGGTCAGCACCAAGCTCATCCGCAAGCTGTTCTTTATCAAACTCACCAAGGCCAGCACGGTCACCAAGGCCAGCACGGTCACCAAGGCCAGCATGGCCATCAAGGCCAGCACGGTCATCAAGGCCAGCATGGCCATCAAGGCCAACACGGTCAGCAAGGCCAACACGGTCAGCAAGGCCAACATGGTCATCAAGGCCAACATGGTCAGCAAGGTCACCAAGGCCAACAGGGATATCAAGGTCAGCACAGCCAACATCACCAACAATATCCACACCAACAATATCCACACCAGCAATCTTCGCCTTGGACAGGTGGAATTGGAGCGGGAAGAACCGAGACAGCAGCAGCTGGCATTTCAGGGGCAGCAGGACATGCGGGACACGTGGGGCATTAATGAGTTGCAGGAAAAAAGAAATAACAAAAAACTGCTAGGAAATCCTAGCAGTTTTTTTCAGCTTCTTGGCGTTGGCGTTCGATTTCAGCGCGAAGTTGTGGTTCTGGTGCTTCCCAGCCTTCTGGTTTTAAAATTTTGCCGTCGCCCTCACGGAATCGAGGTTTACCATCAGGGAATAGTTTTGCCATGTTTGCGTTGTTTACAATTTCGAATCCTTTATCTGGACGTACGCCCATTTCTGCAAACGTTCCGAATGCAAAGTAAATAAGGTCAATAAGTGCATCGTATTGATCTTCAACAGTCGTTGCTTCTAGAAATTCTTCTAGCTCTTCTTGCATAAAGCTTGCGCGAATTTTTGCACGTTCTTCTGTTAGTTTTGTTGGAGTGTTTGTTACAGGATGTCCGAATACTTCATGCATTTTTGCAACAAGTTCGTACCCTTTATCTAAACCTTTTTCGTTTGTCATGTTGTTTCATCCTTTCTTACGTTATGCCGAAGTTTATTGTAACATAGATGACCAGAGACTATTCTTCTTTCTTAATTAAAATGGATAAAATAAGGTCGATGCCAAATATACCAACGAGCAACATTGGTATAACGACAAGCAAATAACGTGTGAAGGAAACATTTTTTAAGTATGTATGAGCAAATAAAAAGACGCCGAGAAATAAAATACCATTTAAAATAGGCTTTACTAATTTTTTAGACATAAGCTCCCCCGTAAATATCTTTTCTCTCTATTTAGTAATAAAAAACTCCTCTCTCCGTTGTATCATGCTGGAGAGAGGAGTTCAATCATTTCTCATTCGATTACACCAGAATTTGTAATGTTGACAGTGTATTTTACTTTAATTGGAACATCTTTATACATTCTTCGCCACTCTTCTAATTTGAAGGGACGATAATGATGTTTATATCTTGCACCGAGGCCGAGTGGATCCACATTTAAAGATTTAAAGTGTTTAATTAGTTTATTAGCTGTTGCATCTAATTGTTTTTCAACTGATTTTTCTATTTTTTGTGTATTCTTTTTATTGTCTAGGTTGAACTGTTTAGATAGTTCTTGAATACGCGCGTCTAGTTTGACATGTATAAAAAATGATGGTTTCCCATTTTTTATATTTATTTGGTAAGTTGGGACGGATCGAATGTTATTAATCATTGTGTATCCGGAGTTTGCTTTAAACTCATGTGAATCTAATCGGTGTTTTTCTAATAAGCCTTTAAAGGCAAACATATCAGGATAATTAATTTTCCCGACATATTTATCTTTTTTTAAAAGGCCGATGCCAGTAATTTTTATTTTATCTTTCTCTTTTTTGAGGATTGGTAAATAGGAATCTTGGCCTTCACGATAATATCGATAGGCTCCTAAATGTAGATTATCAGTAGGTAAAGGGCCTGTTTGCATATTATGGTCTAACATTTTCTTTATATAAATGGCAACGTTAGATGATGTAGTATATTTACCTTTTAGTAAGTCCATCCCAGTTCCTTCTAATATACCGACATACATTGAGTTCCCGATATTCACATCACGAATTAACGTGTCAAAGGAAGTTGTTAATCCTTTTTTAGCAATTCTTGTAGTAAATAAAGCAACCCGCATTTGTCCACTTGCAAATGGCTGAGAAGACTCCAAAGATGTGTCTGCTTTTACTTGTTTTACTGCATTTGCGCTGCCTTCAAAAACTTGAACCTTATTTCCTTTTTTCTGAATGGGACAAACGAATGTCACTTTAATTTTATTATCTTTTGCTATATCAAAAACAGTTCCTTGAATAAGCTGTACATCATCGATAATATTTTTCTGTAAACATCCGGTTAGACTGAAGAGTATGATGCAAGAAATAAGTATTAATTTGCTTTTACTTTTGATTTTTTCCATTTTCTTTTCACCCACACAATGATAAATAGGATTGGGATGTATACATAAATGAGCCAAAAACTAACTTTGGATGCATTACTAATAAAATCATTAATATCATGTCTGTTCGTTAAAAGCTGTGAAACAATGAGGATAATAAGCATGAAAGTAATTAAAACTCCTCTTTGTTTTACACGAAATATTTCATGTATTCCTCTCGTTGCCGCCCATAAAGGAAGAATAAAGCTGGTAATAATAACGAGTGCGTAAGCTGAAATTGCAATATATTCTAGCCTTTCTATGAATGGTAATTGGATTACTTGGGTCATAGAAAGTTGTGACCAAATCGTTTTTGACAATTGTTTCTCACTAAAAAACGCAAAGGCTAAAAGGGTACTAAACAAATATAGAAAGTTTGAAAATAGTGCTCCGTATTGAGCGAATTTATGAGATTGCTTCGGATTTTTCACAAATGGATAAATCATAAGATAAATCTCAAATCCTGTCATACTGTAGATTGACAGCTTGGCGGATTTTAAAATATCTGAAAAAGAATGTGTGAAAATAGGTAGTAAATTAGACCAATGTGAGTATTTCAAAACGAATAGGCTAAGAAATAAATATCCCAATGTACCACCAACTGAGATGACGCAAACGCCAGTAATGACACGAAATCCAGAAGAAATAATGTAATAGCCAACTAAGCTTAAAAAAATTGTTAGCATCCAAGTGGAAGCGGTAGGGAACATCCATACTTGAATAATTTCAACATATGTTCGAATGACGGAAATACTGACGATGAAAAAATAAGCCGCAAAGATGATATTAATGCCGTTTCCTAGCCATTTTCCAAATGTTTGCCGATGTAAATCAATTAAATTCCCGTTTGTTTCTTTTAATAAAAAATACATCATCCATATAAGAATATGGATACAGATTCCTGTGATTACAACCCCCATCCAGCCGTCGTATCCAGCGGCTTTTGCAATAATTCGAGCGAATCCAAGAACGCCAGCACCAAACTGTGCACTGTGAATTAAGAAGAAAACAAAGATAGGAGATATTTGATATTTTTCTTGAACTTTACTCATCAATGCACCTCATTCCTTAATCATCAAAATCCGATTTATGTTTTGTTGAAATCCCTTTTGCTGATTTTTTTACATGTTGTGGTCTCGCTTGTACATCCCTTGTATCAATCATTGTTAAGGGAAAACGAATCCAAGAGTCTTTAACAGATTGTTGTCTTGTTGGATAAAACAAAGCGTACGGCTTACGTAAGGAAGTAAGTCTAAATAGATGGGTAAATAAAAAGATAAATCCAAGAGAAATCCCGAAAAGTCCTCCTATTTCTGCAAATATAAGAAACGGGAAGCGTAGTAATCGAACTGCATTACCCATTTTATAAATAGGCGTAATAAAGGAAGCGAGTGCTGATAATGCAACGATAATTAATAAAATATTACTCGTTAAACCAGCTTGTACAGATGCTTGCCCGATTACGATACCGCCTACAATACCGAGTGTTTGACCGACTTTCATCGGTAACCTCGCACCAGCTTCTCTTAATAAGTCGATTGCGAGTTCTAAAAAGAGTGCTTCAATTAAAGGTGGAAACGGTACTTGTGCCCTCGATAAAATCAAAGTTTCAAGTAAATCACTTGGAATGAGTTCATAATGATAATTTAAGACTGCAACGTATAACGGTGTAGCGCAGATTGAAAATAAAACGGCGATAAGGCGTAAAATTCTTGAAAATGTAGCGTATAGCCAAGAGACGTTATAGTCTTCTGGTGAAATGAAAAAATCGAAATATGATACAGGTGTTAGTAGAACACTTGGAGAACCATCAACAAAAATAGCGATTTTTCCATCAATTAGTGCTTTTGTAACTCTATCGGTGCGTTCTGTATTGATATAGAGAGGGAAAATAGACTTTTCCCCCATTAATTCTTGTATATAAGCACTATCATTAATTTGATCATATTCAATAGCACGTAAAGATTCTTCTAGAAAATCAACATTATCTTTTTCAGCGAGGTTGTCTAAATACATCATGACAACTTTTGTTTTTGAAAACTCACCGACAATCATTTCTTTTGTTTGTAAATCTAAAACAGGAAGACGCTTTCGAACTAAATTTATATTTGTATCAATATCCTCTACGAAACCTTCTTGAGGACCGATAACAGTTGATTCATTTAAAGGAGGAGTTGGCGCACGATAATTATCAATTGCAATGTTTGCAAGCATACATTTTTGATCTTGCTGGTTCAATTGAATAATTGCATGTCCCTTTAAAACCATATCCTCAATTTTTTGTAAGTCGTTCGTAATTGTAATACCACTCATCGGAATACGTTCTTTTAATTCTTCTAATGAAGTACAAGGTCGTTCTAACAGAGTAGGCATTAAATATTTCTGTAATTTCTCTCCATCAAGTGAAGGTCGATAGTAAGAAATATAATAAGGCATCGTTTCATCATCAGATGTATGGTAATTAATAAAATCACTAGACTTTTTAAGCTTCTCTATTAAATCTTGTAGAGAATGAATACGGTCTTTTTTTGGTTTTGTAAAATCATAAATACTATTACTTCCAGCGTTTTGTTGCTTACCTTGAGACGAGTCATCTTGCTTAGAGTTTTGCTGTTTATCTTGGGAAGAATCGTTTTGCTTAGCACCTTGCTGTTTAACTTGAGATGAGTCATCTTGTTTAGAGCTTTGCTGTTTATCTTGGGAAGAATCGTTTTGCTTAGCGCCTTGCTGTTTAACTTGAGATGAGTCATCTTGTTTAGAGCTTTGCTGTTTATCTTGGGAAGAATCGTCATGCTTATCATTTTGCTGTTTATCTTGAGAAGAATTATTTTGTTTATCATTTTGCTGCTTATTTTGAGAAGCACTTTCTTGTTTATCATTTTGCTGCTTATTTTGAGACGAATCATCTTGTTTATTGTTTTGCTGCTTATTTTGAGACGAATCATCTTGTTTATTGTTTTGTTGCTTATTTTGAGACGAATCATCTTGTTTATTGTTTTGCTGCTTATTTTGAGACGAATCTTCTTGTTTATCGTTTTGCTGCTTATTTTGAGACGAATCTTCTTGTTTATCGTTTTGCTGCTTATTTTGAGATGAATCTTCTTGTTTATCGTTTTGCTGCTTATTTTGAGACGAATCATCTTGTTTATCGTTTTGCTGGCTATTTTTATCTTTGTTATGTTTCATACTTCTAGTTTGTTGTTGCGAGTCATCTGTTTGTTGTGTATTTGATTTTTTTTTCTTACGTAACCAATTCCAAATCATATGTATGCCCTCTTTAATTGTGTAATATAGTGCTATTTTGTGGCTAATTTTGTATATTATTCATTTATTTATGAAAAGAAGAAGGAGATTGGTTTACATAGAAAAAATCCTTAAGTGAGCAGTTCATACTATGACGGGAAGAAGGCGAATCTGTGCAAATTGTAAAAAAGGAGAAGTTTGTTTTAAAAGAGTTTACGTTTGAAAATGGTAGGGAAATTCCTGTTCAAATGGGGTATGAGACGTATGGTACTTTAAATAGAGAAAGGTCAAATGCGATTTTGGTTTGTCATTATTTTAGTGCAACAAGTCACGCGGCAGGGAAATATACAGAACATGATGAGGAATCTGGTTGGTGGGATGCGCTCATTGGACCTGGAAAAGCAATTGATACAAATAAATATTTCGTTATATGTACTGATAATCTTTGTAATGTGCAGGTGAAGAACCCGTATGTGATTACAACGGGACCGAAATCAATTAATCCAGAGACTGGAGGCGAATATGCAATAGATTTTCCGGTTTTTACATTTCTTGATGTAGCTCGTATGCAATATGAGTTAATAAAAGATATGGGAATCTCAAGATTACATGCTGTAATGGGACCTTCGGCGGGTGGGATGATTGCGCAGCAATGGGCTGTTCACTATTCTCATATGGTAGAGCGGATGATTGGAGTGATTACGAACCCGCAAAATCCAATTATCACGTCAGTAAATGTAGCGCAAAATGCGATTGAAGCAATTCAACTCGATCCAAGTTGGAAAGGCGGAAAATATGGAGAGGCGCAGCCAATGAAGGGACTTCATTTAGCAAATAGAATGATGTTTATGAATGCGTTTGATGAACATTTTTATGAAAAGGCATTTCCTCGTAATAGTATAGAGATAGAACCTTATCAAAAATTTTCTGCATTATCATCATTTGAGAAAGAGATAAATAAAGCGATATATAGAAGTATAGAGTTAGTAGATGCAAATTCGTGGATGTACACTGCGAAGGCAGTCTTACTACATGATATTGTGCATGGGTTCTCTTCTTTGGAAGAAGCTCTTTCTAAGATAGAAGCGAATGTGCTTATGATTCCATGCAAACAAGATTTGCTTCAGCCGTCTCGTTATAATTATAAAATGGTAGACATTTTGCAAAAACAAGGGAAGTATGCGGAAGTGTACGAAATAGAAAGTATAAATGGGCATATGGCGGGAGCGTTAGATGTTCATTTATTTGAAAAGAAGGTTTATGAATTTTTAAATCGGAAAGTATCTAGTTTTGTGTAGCAAATAAATGACGTGAAAAAGGTGCGATATGTGTAGTAGGCACCTTTTTTTACATGATTTGCAGACGGAAAATATATGTAGCGATTGCTATACCGAAGAACGCTATACTGAGCAATAGAAATAAGAATGACATTTCTTGGGGGGATTTTATCTTTTTACTATTTTTCATACTAAGTGCAATGATCGCAGCGATTAAGAAAATAATGCCCATAATGAAAAGAAAAAGTGTCATTTTGATCGACTCCTTTCATAAAAACAAGTATATTGAGGATACAATGTGATAGTGATGTTTGTAAAGAATAAGTTTTGCGGGGAAATTGAGAAATAAATTCTCCTTTCTTTGCGTTCCTTCTTTCGCATGCTAAAATTGATTAGAAATAGTTGTTTAAAGAAGAAACTAAAGGTTTTATTGTATATAAGGAGGAACGACATATGACAGAAGTTAAAACAATTACAACAGAAGAAGTGCAAGAGCGTTTAGAAAATGGGGAAACGCTATTTTTAGTAGACGTAAGGGAAGATGAAGAAGTAGCGACAGGAAAAATTCCAGAAGCTATACATATTAAAATGGGTGATATCCCAAATAAGGTAGATTTCTTTGATAAAGAGAATGAATATATCTTTATTTGTCGTTCGGGAATGCGCAGTGAAAATGTATGCCATTATTTAAATGAGCAAGGATTTAAAACAGTAAACATGGTTGGCGGAATGCTTCAATATGAAGGGGAAACAAAATAGTTAATTGTTAAAAACTTGAAACGAGTCTGTTTCAAGTTTTTTTCTTTTGCATACAGTATACAAAAGGGGGAGGGGAAATGGGGATTAACATGCGTAAAGTAAAAATTATTAATAATACAGGAGCTGTTAATGTCGGCGACTGTTATGATATCTCGCCTTTTGCTGCAGCGAAAATATATGCAGGAGCTGGAGGATCGAGTGCGGCTATTTTTTTAAATGGGAAAAGGCAGCCGGAAGCGGTGATTAGAACATCAGTATTTCTTCCGCCATTAGCAACGAGTACACGTACATTAGGTTCGTAAAGGAAAGGTAGAGTGTGAGTATGCCTGCGCATATAAAAGAGTTTATTATCGTTAATAATACTGGGAATATATTTACGGGTGATAATTTGCGTGATACTTCATTTACTGCTTCGAAAACGTATAGTGGTTCAATGGGTTGCACCTGGATTGACGTTGTTACAGTAATAGGGACGGAGACGAAGCTTTGTTTACAACCGGGAGATTCGGTGACGACAACCTATACACGAGGTACTCCTGCTGGTACTGTAACGGGAACAAATATGGGGCAAGGTGCAAATGTGTCGAGTATATCGCAAGCTGTCCCTAATACAGATAATATGGATTCAGTAGCTGGACTCCCTTAAGGAATTAAGGGAGTTTTTATTATTTAAAATAAAAATAGTCTTGGAGATTATTTTTGTAAATAGATTAAGAAGAAGAGGTTTATCTAGTGTGAAAAAGATGGTCTGTAGGTGGTGAAAGTGTGAAAAATCGTGATAATAAAGGGAAACAACATTCGTTAAACTCTAATTTTAGAATTCCGCCAGAATTTATTGGGCCTACTTTCCCTCCTGTTTCAACTGGATTTACTGGCATTGGGATTACAGGCCCAACAGGTCCACAAGGTCCGACTGGCCCTCAAGGACCAAGAGGATTTCAAGGTCCGATGGGATTGAGGGGGCCGACAGGACCACAAGGTGTGCAAGGAATTCAAGGGCCAGCTGGACAAATGGGTGCAACAGGACCAGAAGGACAACAGGGGCCGCAAGGATTGAGGGGGCCAATAGGAGCAACGGGAGCAACAGGTTTACAGGGCGTGCAAGGAATTCAAGGGCCGATCGGTCCAACGGGCGCGACAGGAGCACAAGGTATACAGGGAATACAGGGGTTGCAAGGTCCGATTGGGGCTACTGGACCTGAGGGACCTCAAGGAATTCAAGGTGTGCAAGGGCTACCAGGAGCAACAGGTCCCCAAGGGATACAAGGAGTGCAAGGGATACAAGGCTTACAAGGACCAAGTGGAAGTACGGGAGCAACTGGAGCAACAGGTCAAGGGGTTA
Organism: Bacillus sp. NPDC094077; assembly: GCF_050279465.1. NCBI lineage: Bacteria > Bacillati > Bacillota > Bacilli > Caryophanales > Bacillaceae > Bacillus > Bacillus sp. NPDC094077. Next base: position 129,722 of record NZ_JBNNUF010000005.1, read on the forward strand.
CAGGCCCGACTGGAATAACAGGTCCAACAGGGATAACTGGACCATCAGGAGGACCTCCTGGTCCAACTGGTCCGACGGGGGCCACAGGTCCAGGAGGCGGACCGAGTGGAAGTACAGGGGCGACTGGAGCAACTGGGAATACTGGGGTAACAGGTAGTACGGGAGCAACGGGAAATACTGGTCCTACTGGAAGTACAGGAGGAACAGGTGCGCAGGGGATACAAGGAATTCAAGGTATCCAAGGGCCAATTGGCCCAACAGGTCCAGAAGGCCCGCAGGGCATTCAAGGGATTCTTGGTCCGACTGGAGTAACAGGTGAACAAGGAATTCAAGGTGTTCAGGGAATCCAAGGGATAACGGGAGCAACGGGAGATCAAGGTCCACAAGGTATACAGGGAGCTATAGGGCCTCAAGGAGCAACAGGAGCAACAGGCGATCAAGGTCCACAAGGGATCCAAGGTGTACCAGGTCCAACAGGAGACACAGGTCCTCAAGGAGTTCAAGGAATTCAAGGGCCGATGGGTGATATAGGACCAACAGGTCCAGAAGGTCCAGAAGGACTTCAGGGGCCACAAGGAATCCAAGGGATACCAGGACCAGCTGGAGCAACAGGTCCAGAGGGTCCACAAGGGATTCAGGGAATTCAAGGACCAGTAGGAGCAACGGGGCCAGAAGGTCCACAAGGAATACAGGGAGTACAAGGGATTCAAGGGATAACAGGAGCAACAGGAGCACAAGGAGCAACCGGAATTCAAGGAGTACAAGGGGAAATAGGTCCAACTGGTCCAGAGGGCCCCCAAGGAGTGCAAGGTGCTCAAGGGGCGATTGGTCCAACAGGTCCGATGGGACCACAGGGAGTGCAAGGAATCCAAGGAATTCAAGGACCGACGGGCGCACAAGGTGTTCAAGGTCCACAAGGAATTCAAGGAATCCAAGGCCCAACGGGAGTAACAGGAGAAACGGGAGCAACAGGGGCGACAGGGGAAGGAACTACAGGCCCAACTGGAATAACAGGTCCAACAGGGGTAACGGGACCTTCTGGAGGACCAGCAGGACCGACTGGCCCAACGGGGCCATCAGGTCCGACCGGAATAACAGGTCCATCGGGTGGACCACCTGGCCCGACAGGAGCAACTGGTGCTACAGGAGCAACCGGAGATACCGGTGCGACAGGCTCAACCGGAGTGACTGGAGCGACAGGAGAAACGGGAGCAACAGGAGTGACGGGTTTACAGGGGCCACAAGGAATCCAAGGAGTGCAAGGAGACATAGGTCCAACTGGTCCGCAAGGAATCCAAGGTCCGCAAGGAATCCAAGGAGTGACAGGAGCAACGGGAGACCAAGGCCCGCAAGGAATTCAAGGCCTACAAGGAATCCAAGGTCCAACAGGTCCCCAAGGAATCCAAGGCCCACAAGGTCCTCAAGGAATTCAAGGAGCAACCGGAGCGACCGGAGCGCAAGGCACACAGGGAATCCAAGGAATCCAAGGGATACAAGGCCCGACCGGTCCACAAGGTCCAACTGGAATTCAAGGGATTCAAGGGGAGATAGGCCCAACAGGTCCGCAGGGTGTGCAAGGCTTGCAAGGTCCACAAGGCCCAACTGG
>NZ_JBNNUF010000005.1:131424-163654 GCF_050279465.1 Bacillus sp. NPDC094077
TGGAGCAACCGGAGTGACAGGTTCACAAGGGCCGCAAGGAATTCAAGGTCCAACTGGAGCAACCGGAGTGACAGGTTCACAAGGGCCGCAAGGAATTCAAGGTCCAACTGGAGCAACCGGAGTGACAGGTTCACAAGGGCCGCAAGGAATCCAGGGCCCAACAGGGAGCACAGGAGCAACCGGAGCGACCGGAGTTAGTACGACTGCAACGTATGCATTTGCAAATAATACTTCAGGAAGTGCTATTGCTGTTGTGTTAGGTGGTACGGATATACCATTACCGAACAATCAAAATATTGGACCAGGAATAACAGTTAGTGGTGGAAATACTGTATTTACAGTTGCAAATGCAGGAAACTATTATATAGCCTATACGATCAATTTAGCAGCCACCTTACTTGTAAGTTCCCGCATAACGGTAAATGGAAGTCCACTTGCTGGAACGATAAATGCTCCAGTGGCAAGTGTAGGTTCATTTAGTGCAACAATAATCGCTAGCTTACCAGCTGGAGCTGCTATTAGTTTGCAATTATTTGGAGTAGCTGCACTGGCTACATTATCTACGACAACGCCAGGAGCTACTCTAACGATTATTAGATTAAGTTAATAAGCAGAAAACCTTGAAACTCTTATGTTTCAAGGTTTTTTTATACCGCTATTTGCGGATAATCCTCACTAATCAGAGGAGGATGGAAACGCTCCTACAAATTAAAGTTTTACTTTATTCACTTGAGCAAAAACATCGCAGTTCGAAAATATATTATAATAGAATGAAAAGAGAAAAATTTGGCAGAAAGGGAGGGTGGCGATGCAGGAGAAGGTTAAAGATTTTTTTGGACGCCCACTTCAAGATTTACGCATCTCTGTCATTGATCGTTGCAATTTTAGATGTACATATTGTATGCCAGCGGAAGTATTTGGACCAGATTATGCTTTTTTGAAAGATGAATTTTTACTGACGTTTGATGAAATCGAGCGTTTGGCAAAAGTATTTGTTAGCATCGGTGTAAGAAAAATTAGACTCACTGGTGGCGAACCACTGCTCCGTAAAGATGTAACAAAGCTTATCGCGCGTCTCGTGAAAATTGACGGGTTAGTAGATATAGGATTAACGACAAATGCAATTCATTTAACAAAGCAAGCAAAGGCATTAAAAGAAGCTGGATTACATAGAGTAAATGTTAGTTTAGATGCGATAGATGACGATACATTTCGGAATATTAATGGTCGGAATATTAATACGAAACCTGTGATGAAGGGGATCATGGCAGCGAAAGAGGCAGGGCTTGAAGTAAAGGTAAATATGGTAGTAAAAAAAGGAATGAACGATCATCAAGTACTTCCAATGGCTACGTATTTTAAAGAACAAGGAATTTCGCTTAGATTTATTGAGTTTATGGATGTTGGTAGTACGAATGGGTGGAATTTTGATCAAGTAGTTACAAAGCGGGAATTAATTGAGATGATTCATAGGGTGTATCCGCTTGAGCCAGCTGAAGCACATTATTTCGGCGAAGTTGCGAAAAGATATCGGTACATTGGAACAAATGTAGAGGTCGGTTTTATTACTTCGGTTTCTGAGTCGTTTTGTTCTTCTTGTACGAGAGCGAGAATTTCGGCAGATGGAAAGTTTTATACTTGTTTGTTTGCGACAGAAGGATTGGATATAAGGGAACTTCTTAGAGGAAATCTTTCGGATGAGGAGTTATTAAATGTTATACAAGATGTATGGATGAATAGAAAAGATAGATATTCAGATGAACGGACAGAAGAAAGTGCAAAAAATCGTCCGAAAATTGAAATGTCTTATATAGGGGGATAAGAAAGGGGGCTATCGTATGCAGGAGCGTTATTCAAGACAAATATTATTTCCAGGTGTTGGAGAAGAGGGACAGCGAAAAATAAGAGAGAAGCATGTGCTTATTATCGGCGCAGGTGCTCTCGGTGCAGCGAATGCAGAAGCGATTATTAGAGCAGGTGTTGGAAAAGTAACGATTGCTGATCGTGATTATGTAGAATGGAGCAATTTACAAAGACAACAATTATATACAGAAGAAGATGCAAAGCAGTATAAACCGAAGGCGGTAGCGGCAGCAGAACATTTAAAAGCGATTAATTCTGAGGTGGAAATCAATCCGGTTGTAACTGATGTAACGGTGCAAGAAATGGAAGAACTAGTGAATGGTGTAGATTTAATATTAGATGCGACAGATAATTTTGAAACGCGTCTTCTTATTAATGATATTTCACAAAAGTATAATATTCCGTGGATATATGGTGGTTGTGTCGGGAGCTACGGGGTAACTTATACAATTTTACCAGGGAAAACACCGTGTTTCCGCTGTTTAATGGAGCATCCAGCAAGTGGAGCAACATGTGATACAGCTGGTATTATACAGCCAGCGGTGCAGTTAGTAGTTGCGCATCAAATAACGGAAGCGCTGAAAATATTAGTAGAAGACTTTGGGGCGCTTCGTGAAACGATGTTATCATTTGACCTTTGGAATAATCAACAGATGGCATTTAAAGTGAATAGGCAGAAAAAAGATGCGTGTTTATCTTGTGGAAGATTACGTACATATCCGAGTTTAACATTTGAAGCACAAACGAAAACGGAAGTTTTATGTGGGCGGAATACAGTACAAATCCGTCCAGGTGTGCGGAAAGATTTTCATTTAGAAGAAATTAAAAAGCGCTTACAAAAAAGTGTAGAGGTAAAGGCAACACCTTATTTATTATCATTCCCGGTAGAAGAATATCGCTTTGTTCTATTTACAGATGGTAGAGCGTTTATTCATGGGACGAATGATATGAATGTAGCGAAAAGCTTATATGCAAGATATATAGGTTGAACCTAAAGGCAACCCTTTAGGTTCAACGGAGAGAGGATTAAGAATTTCTCGTATAATCTCCACTTTTTCCACCTGTTTTTTCAAGTAAGTATGTTTCGCCAATAATCATACCTTTATCAACAGCTTTACACATATCGTACACGGTAAGAGCAGTAGCAGAAGCAGCTGTTAAAGCTTCCATTTCAACGCCGGTGCTACCTTCTGTTTTAACTTTTACTTCAATGAGTAGTCGGTAGTGTTCTTCTGATTGTTTCCAATCGAAAGAAACATCAACACCTTTTAATAATAAAGGATGACACATTGGGATAATATCAGAAGTGCGTTTCGCAGCCATAATGCCTGCGATTTGTGCAACCGCTAATACGTCACCTTTCCCAATTTCATTGTGAGAGATTTTATCGTAAATTTCTTTTGTAACGACAATGCTAGAGCACGCAATTGCTGTTCGAACGGTTGCTTTTTTATCGCTTATATCAACCATCTTCGCGCGTCCTTGGTCATTAAAGTGTGTGAATGAAGACATGGAATTCCTCCTTGAAGTAATTTCTATTTAATATATAAAGTTTAATCGAGATAAAAAAATTTGCAAATATGAGGTGAGAAACGATGGTAGAAAAGCGAATTCCGATTCAAGTTGCTGAGGCAGTAGAACGGGTAATGAAATATGCGAAGTATGGGGAAGTAGAAGAGGTTACTATTACGGAGAGTTATGGGAGGATTCTTGGGGAAGATGTTGTCTCAGATCATGACGTTCCTCATTTTGATCGTTCTCCTTACGATGGTTTTGCAATTCGAGCAGAAGATACGAAAGAAGCCAGTCAAGAAAATCCGGTTGAATTTGAAGTAATAGGAGAAATTGGAGCGGGTTCTGTTTTTACAGAAGAAGTAGGAGCTTTTCAGGCGATTCGTATTATGACAGGAGCTGCTATTCCAGAAGGTTGCAATGCAGTCGTAATGCTAGAGCTGACAGAAGGGTTCGAGAAGAACGGAAAAGTATATATGAAGTTAAAACGTCATTTCAAAAGTGGTGACAATGTGTCATTTAAAGGGGAAGATATAAAACAAAATCAAGTCCTCGTTAAGAAGGGTGTTGCAATTAATCCGGGTGTTGCGGCCCTATTAGCAACGTTTGGATATAGTACTGTGAAAGTTGTAAAACAGCCTGTTGTCGGTATTGTAACGACAGGAAGTGAATTACTAGACGTTCATGAGCCGTTAGAGCCAGGGAAAATTAGAAATAGTAACTCTTATATGATTGCAGCTCAAATTATGAAAGCTGGCGGGAAAGTACGCTATTATGGACAACTTGCTGATGAGTTAGATGCATGTTTTACAGCTGTTCAATCGGCAATGGATGAAGTCGATATTTTAATTACAACCGGCGGTGTTTCGGTAGGAGATTATGATTATTTACCAGCTATTTATGAAAGATTACAGGCGAATGTCCTCTTTAATAAAATAGCGATGAGACCAGGAAGTGTAACGACAGTAGCGGAAGCTGATGGAAAGTTACTTTTCGGTTTATCAGGAAATCCTTCAGCTTGTTATGTAGGCTTTGAATTATTTGTACATCCAATTATAAAAACATATTTGTATGCGAAGGAGCCTCACGTATATAGAGCTGATGCTATTTTGCAAAGAGATTTTCCGAAGCCAAATCCATTTACTCGTTTCGTAAGAGCGAACATGACGATCGTGGATGGGGGATTACAAGCGATGCCAGTCGGTTTAGATAAATCGAGTGCGGTCTCTTCACTTGCGGATGCAAATGCTTTTATCGTATTGCCTGGAGGAACGAGAGGATTTGAGGCAGGGATGAAAGTATCTGTATTATTGTTAGAGCACTCCGAGGGATGTGATTGGCCATGGGCAAAGCCCCTTCAATCTTACAAATAGTAGGGTATCAAAATAGCGGGAAAACAACACTTGTAGAGAAAGTTGTGCATGCATTAGCCAAAAGAGAAATGAAAGTTGCTACAATTAAACATCACGGGCACGGAGGTTTTCCGGAAGTAGCACAAAAAGATAGTGAAAGACACAGAAAAGCCGGTGCTGTTGTAAGTAGTGTAGAAGGTGCGGGATTACTTTCACTTTCTTCGCTAAGAGAGGAATGGTCCTTACAAGAAATTATTCACTTATATGAGTTTTTTGAAGTGGATACGATTTTAATAGAGGGCTATAAAAAAGAGAGCTATCCGAAAGTAGTGTTACTTCGTTCTGCGGAAGACGCTGAACTTTTACATAAAGTAGAGAATGTAGTAGCGGTTATTACGTGGCATGATGCTCCGGCAAACTTACGAGAAGAATACGAAGTATTTCATATAACAGAAGAAGAGTTGTATATAGATTGGTTTTTACAAACGGTTAGGAGCACAAAATGACAAATATGTATTATGAAGTAATTGATACAGAAATCTCGATTGAAGAGGTGGCGAAGAAAGTAATTCGCCGTGAATGTGGTGCTGTTACAACATTTATTGGAACAGTAAGGGAGTTTACGAAAGGGCGTCGTACATTATACTTAGAGTATGTTGCTTATAAGACAATGGCAGAAAAGATGCTAGAGAAAATCGGCTCAGAAGTGAAAGCGAAATGGCCGGGTACACACGTTGCGATTACACATCGCATCGGCACATTGCAAATTTCAGATATAGCGGTTGTTGTTGCTGTTTCAACACCACACCGAAAAGCGGCTTATGAAGCGAATGAATATATTATGGAACGTATAAAACAAATTGTTCCGATTTGGAAAAAAGAGTTTTGGGAAGATGGTGACTCATGGATTGGTGATCAATTAGAAAAAACACCATATCCAGCAGGAGAGCCTGGGAAGGAGCTATAAGTATGATTCGAGTATTGTTATTTGCGCACTTGCAAGAAGAAGCAGGAACAAGTGAATTACAAATAGAGAAAGAAAATATTACGGTTGCAGAGTTAAAAGATATTGTTGCCAAAGAATATAATGTACCAGTATCAGCGCCAATTATGGTTGCAATTAATGAAGAATACGCAAATGAAGATGATAAGATCCAATCTGGTGATATTGTTGCACTCATACCACCAGTGAGCGGTGGTTAATATTGGATTCATTAAACCGACTTTCCTGAATAGGGGAAGTCGTTTTTTTATGGCAGTTTTGAGAACACTAATGTATAGGATAAGGAGGGCATTATGAAAAAACTATGTGTAATGATGACAATGATATGTTCTATCTTTTTCTTTTCTCCAAGTTATTCTTGGGCAAAAGAGTCGAAGGAACAACTTTTAGAGAGTGCGTTATTGAATCGGTATTACTCCGTTATAAGGCAAGCGACAGAAGATCAATATGAATGTGATTCAGTTATAAATATAAAGCGTTTAGGTAAGAAAGATGAGTTCGTTCCTAGATTTGAAGTGACGCTACAATTTCTTACATTTCAAGGTGCACATAATCCGCCGAATGACAAAGTTACACTTACTTTGGAAGATAATTTAGATCATATAAAGATAAAGAAAGTGGAACGAGAAAAAAATGTTTCTAGTGCGATTGCAGAAAAGGTGTGCGCACGAGCGAAGGAAAAAATGAAAGCACACTCTAATGGCGTAGAGAGGTAACTGATAACATTTTGTGGAGAAAGGTAATGAGCGATGGATATATTTTTAGCGATTTTACCAGCTATATTTTGGGGAAGTATTGTGCTATTTAACGTGAAACTCGGCGGGGGACCGTATAGTCAAACGCTCGGTACAACGCTTGGTGCACTTATTTTCTCGATTGTTGTTTATATTTTGGTGAAGCCAGTATTGACTCCTACTGTTATTGGAGTTGGAATTGTGTCGGGTTTATTTTGGGCGCTCGGTCAGGCGAATCAATTAAAAAGTATCGATTTAATGGGTGTTTCGAGGACGATGCCAATTTCAACAGGGCTTCAATTAGTTGCGACGACTTTATTTGGCGTCATCGTATTTCATGAATGGTCCACGACAATATCAGTCGTCCTTGGAATTTTAGCGCTCGTTTGTATTATTATCGGTGTTATTTTAACATCACTTCAAAGTGAAGAAGAAAAAAATGCAGAGCAAGCAGCGAATTTTAAAAGGGGCATCATAATTTTATTAATTTCAACAGTCGGTTATTTAGTTTACGTAGTAGTTATTAGGCTATTTAACGTAGATGGTTGGTCGGCATTATTACCACAAGCAGTTGGTATGGTGTTAGGGGGTATTTTACTTACATTTAAACATCATCCATTTAATAAATATGCGATACGAAATATTATTCCAGGATTAATTTGGGCAGCAGGAAATATGTTTTTATTTATTTCGCAGCCGCGTGTCGGAGTCGCAACAAGCTTTTCACTATCACAAATGGGAATTATTATTTCGACGCTTGGCGGGATTCTTATATTAGGCGAAAAGAAAACGAAACGTCAATTAACAGGTATCGTTGTTGGTATCGTTTTTATCATTGCAGCCGGAATTATGTTAGGGATTGCAAAAGGTTAAGGAGGTATTGAAATGTACAGTGATTTAGAAGGGAAAGTCGTCGTTATTACAGGATCAGCAACTGGCCTCGGAAGAGCGATGGGAGTAAGGTTTGCTAAGGAGAAAGCGAAAGTGGTTATTAACTATCGCTCACGAGAGTCAGAAGCGAATGATGTGCTAGAAGAAATTAAAAAAGTAGGCGGAGAAGCGATTGCTGTAAAAGGTGATGTTACGGCCGAATCAGATGTTGCGAATCTCATTCAATCTGCTGTGAAAGAATTTGGTACGCTCGACGTTATGATTAATAATGCGGGGATAGAAAATGCGGTCCCGTCGCATGAAATGCCGTTAGCGGATTGGAATAAAGTAATTAATACAAATTTAACAGGTGCTTTTTTAGGAAGTCGAGAAGCGATTAAATATTTTGTGGAACACGACATTAAAGGGTCTGTTATTAATATGTCTAGCGTTCATGAGAAAATTCCGTGGCCACTATTCGTGCACTATGCAGCAAGTAAGGGCGGTATTAAACTTATGACAGAAACGTTAGCGTTAGAATATGCGCCAAAAGGTATTCGAGTAAATAATATTGGACCAGGTGCAATTAATACGCCGATCAATGCTGAAAAGTTTGCTGACCCAAAACAGCGTGCTGACGTAGAAAGTATGATACCAATGGGCTATATTGGAAAACCTGAAGAAATCGCAGCAGTAGCAACTTGGCTTGCTTCATCAGAGGCGAGTTACGTAACTGGAATTACGTTATTTGCAGATGGTGGAATGACTTTATATCCATCATTTCAAGCTGGGCGTGGATAATATGAAAAGGACAAAGAGTTTTATCTCTTTGTCCTTTTTGGCAAAAAAAAATAGCGCCAGCTATTTTAAATTTAATGATTAATTGTCTCTTGAAGAAATTCTGTCGCTTGATGTTCAGAAACGTTTTGTACGAGCGCAACTTCACTAATCATCATTTTGCGTGCATTATCTAGCATTTGTTTTTCGCTCGCATTTAATGCTCTTTCTTTATTACGGCGAAGTAAATCCCGAACAACTTCTGCGCTATCTTGCAGATTGCCGTTTTTCATTTTTTCCATATTCATTGTATATCTTTGTTTCCATGAGAGTGATGGGTCTGATTCCCCGTTTTGGAATTCAAGAAGTATATCATCTAACGTACCTTTATCGACGATATAACGAATACCTGATTTTTGTAATTGATCCATCGGGAGCATTACTTGCATATCTTTATTAGTGATGCGTATCACACAATATTGACGCGTAGTACCTAATATTTCTTTCTCTTCAATGGCTTCGATGATTCCTGCACCGTGCATTGGATAAACGATTTTATCACCAATTTGAAACAAATCATCCACCTCCATATGTGGTAACCACTTTTAATGATAGCATACGCTTATAAAAATGTCAAATTTTATATAATACCATAATGTGTATATTTGAGTCAATAAGTAAAAGCTCTTTTTTTATATATTTTTTGCTCGTACTTATTGATGATTTTTTTAGAAAAATAGTACAGGCGAAAACAGAAGGCATATCCACTTATTTTTAAGCATAAAATGTAAAATCGCTAATACAATATACCTAAATCCGTTCTTTGTAGAGGAGGGAGAGAAGGTGGGGCGCACAATAAGAATTGATATTACAAATAAAGTTGTAGCTAAATTTAGACCAGATTATTTGGAATTATATACGAGTAAATTTATGATAGGTAAGTTTTATGTCTATACTGAAGATAAACAATATGTGTTAGAAGACGGATATATATATGAGAATGGAAAGTTTTATCGCATCATAGATACGCACCGTGGCAATAATCAAGCGGCGGAGGGCTGCGATCTAGGATGGTGTTAACATGATTCGTGTGAAAGTGTTTGATGAAAGCCACGAAAAAGACTTAGAAGACGCTGTAAATGTATTTTTGAAAAAGATTGATGATGGTAACTTTGTAGATATTAAGTACCAAGTTGGTGTTTCCATTAATGATGATGAAAATCAAATTTACTGTTTTTCAGCAATGATTGTGTATAAAACATAAAAAAGAGCTGGGTAAGCCAGCTCTTTTTTATGTTTTATCCCGCTATTTGCGGGCAGTAAGACTCCCACTTCAAAATTCGGCATACGAGGAAGTTAGGCGGGAGACAACTGCCCGTTAATGCCCGATTGGTGCGGGCTGATAATCAGTGGGGAATGAACCCCCCACTAATTAAAGTTTCACTTTATGTTGGGACAACATGAGTTGGTAAAACGTTCATAATAGATTGAGTAGTGCCTAATTTCTTTGTCGTTAAAAGAAGTTCTTCTGTTTCATGCTTTTGGGCATCTTTACACATACCGAGGTGATAACGATCACCTAAAAATGGATCAATATAAAAACCGTTTTTGAATACTTTATCATTCGGATGTTTTTCATGGTGAATGTCAGAACAATTAATGCAATAGAACATAGCTTTCATCCCCTTTTTATTTTTGTTTAAAAAAGTGAGTGGGTAGTCATTTCGCTCCTAAGGAAATGTTGAGGAGAAGAGAAATAACTACCTACTCAAATGGTGGGCATATTCCTTCTGATTTTTCATATCTCACGTATTGTCCCCGAGGGAAGGAGGAGAGACGAAGTACGCATGATATAAGTAAGGCGCTCCTTTCAATATGAATGATGGAGTTTCATGTTGAGAGAAGTTTTTATTTTTTATTGCCTTTGTGAGTATATTATGAGGAAATGCTGAGAGAGTGTTTGTCCTGTTGAAAAAATGTTGAGAATTTCTCAACAGTGAAAAGAGCCTTTCTTGACGTGTAACTAAAGGGTGTTATATTATTGGAAATGAAACTAAAAGGTGTTACTTTTGTGCCGAATAAAGGAGAAGTAAAATGGAACAACAAAATACATTAAATGATATTAAACAAACAATCGTTTTTAACGCGCCTCTTCAAAAAGTATGGAATGTAGTATCAACTGCGGAAGGAATTTCGTCATGGTTTATGCCAAATGATTTTGAATTAAAGGTGGGACATGAGTTTCATGTGCAATCACCATTTGGGCCATCACCATGTAAAGTGTTAGAAATTGATGAGCCAAACCATTTATCTTTCTCATGGGATACAGATGGCTGGATTGTTTCATTTGATTTGAAAGATTTAGGAGATAATAAAACAGAATTTACGTTAATTCACGGCGGCTGGAAACATCCTGATGCAATTCTTCCAAAACCAAATGCGAAGAGCTCTATTATTCGCGAAAGAATGAATGGTGGCTGGGTAGCGATTGTAAATGAAAAACTGAAAAAGGTTGTCGAAGGATAAAATGTCTTCGTCAGCAGCGAAATATGATGTATTTCAAGCGATTGCTGATCCAACCCGCCGAGAAGTGTTACGGTTATTAAGTGATAAAGAGTTGCCAATCTCCAAAATAACAGACCATTTTCCAATGAGTCGCACAGCTGTTGTAAAGCATCTGCATATTCTTTCAGAAGCGAATTTAGTAAGTGGAAGAAAGAGTGGAAGAGAGAAGATATATCGTTTGCAACCAGAGCCGTTAGCTGAATTACAACAGTGGCTCTCATACTATGAACGTTTTTGGGATAATAAATTGTCCATGCTTAAATATATTGTGGAGAATGAAGAGTAGGTTTTATGCAAAGAGGATGACCAAAATGGTCATCCTCTTTATTGTTGCTCACTTGTTTGCTTAGTTGGTTTTAACACAAGCCAAGCGATAATTAATGTTAATACTGCTAATGCGAAAGTACTCATATAAATGACGTGTACACTTGCAGCTAATGCTTGTTGTGATTCGGTTGCTACGTTTGCTGTAGTTCCGCCGTGTCCACCAGAAGATACAAGATCAAGGTTTTTAATACCACGTGCGTGAATCATTGTATTGAAGACTGTTCCGAATACTGCAGCACCTAACGTTTGACTAAATGTATTAATAAATGTGTTTAAGCCTACTGCTGTTCCGCGCGTATGAGCTGGTACGGCTGCTTGAATTGTTACCATGTAAATAGGTGTTACAAGTCCCATTCCTAAGCCGAATAATCCGACTGCCACATAAATAAGGAATGATGGTGAGTTTGTTGATAATGTAAATAATAAGAAGGTAGCAACTGATAAAATGCTAGCTCCAAGTAAAATAATTTGTCTCGTTTTTAATTTGCCAACCAAGTTACCAGAGAACATAGCACCGAATGTCCACATAACAGGAATCGGCATTAAAATAAGTCCAGCTTCTGTTGCATTCTTTCCTAAAACCCCTTGGCTCCAAATTGGAAGATACATTGTAATACTAATAATCATTGCACCAGCAATAAGCGTGAGTATGTTTATTGTAGATAATGTACGGTTAGAGAAAAGTGCTAGCGGAATTAATGGCTCCGGAGATTTTTTCTCGATGAATAAGAATAGAATGAATGAAATAGCGGCGAAGATTAATAGGCCGATAATTGTAATATCTCCCCAGTTTTGCTTACTGCTGCCTGTTAATAACGCGTATAGTAAAGCAATTGTACTTAATGAGAAGACTGTTGCACCAAGATAGTCGATATGTTGCTTAGCCGACTTAACAGATTCCTTATAAGAAACTGCGATCATTAAGCAAGCGATAATTCCAAATGGAACATTTAAGAAGAAAATATAGCGCCAAGAAAGGGAATCAACTAAAAATCCACCTACTAATGGGCCGATAACACCAGATACACCCCAAACGGCACTCATCCAGCCCTGTGCTTTCGCGCGGTCTTTCGCTTCGCTATATAAGTCCCCAATAATTGTCATAGTAATTGGCATGACAGCACCAGCACCTATCCCTTGAAGAGCGCGGAAGAAGATTAATTGTTCCATGGATGTAACGACTCCGCAAAGCGCAGAACCGATTAAGAAGATTGTTGCTCCGATGAGCAGAACTTTTTTGCGGCCGAATAAATCAGCTAGTTTTCCGTATATTGGAGTCGAAACAGCTGTTGCAAGCATATAAATTGCATATACCCAGCTAACAAGTTCGACGCCTGACAAATCGCTCGTTATACGAGGGATTGCTGTACTAACAATCGTTCCTTCTACAGCAGAAAGAAACGTCATTAACATTAAAGACATCATGACTTTTTTTCTCATTTGTTTTCCCCTTACCCTTTTTCAAATATTCAACAATATAAAATATAAAGGTACTAAGGTATATAAAGCAACAAAAAAGAAACAGGAATCCCTGTTTCTTTTTTAATACTGCATTTTCGCGTTTTGTCCAGCTGTTGTTCCGGCAATTCTACCAGTAACGAGGGCGGATGTAATGTTATAGCCACCAGTATAACCATGAATATCGAGAACTTCACCGCAGAAATATAGGCCGCTAGTGAATTTAGACGACATTTCTTTCGGGTTAATTTCTTTAACGGATACTCCTCCGCCAGTAACGAATGCTTTTTCAAGTGGCTGCGTACCATTTACACTCACAGTAAATTCTTTAAAGTCTTTCACAAGTGCACGAATCTTTTCGTGAGAAACTTGTCCAGCTTGTTCGCTACCATCAATTTCGTTTTTTTCTAATAAAAATAGGAAGTAACGCTCAGGAACATACCCTTTTAATACGTTTTTAATTCCTTTTTTCGGCTCTTCTTTCATTTGTTTCAGCATGCGCTGGAATAGTTGTTCACTATTTTCTTCTGGCAATGCATCGATACTCATTTGAACTGTATTCGTTTTAAACTTTTTCATCGTTTTTACAACGAATTGGCTACAACGAAGAGCAGCAGGACCAGATAGGCCGAAATGAGTGAAGAGCATGTCCATTTTATGAGAAATGACAACTTTTCCTTTCGGGTTTAATACGCTTAAGTTTATATCGCGTAAAGCAAGACCTTGTAATGAGCGGTCACGTATAAACGGCTCGTTTGAAAGGATTGGCACTTCTGTTGGGAATAATTCTGTAATGGTATGTCCAGCTTTTTCAGCCCAAGCGTATCCGTCTCCAGTAGAACCAGTATGAGGAACAGATTTTCCGCCAACAGCAATAACGACATGATTTGTTTCTAATACTTCACCCGTTTGTAAAATAACTGTTTTCGTTTGACCATTTTCATATTCAATCGTTTCAACAGGTGTATTCGTACGGATTTTTACACTTAAGTCTTTTAATCGTGTTAAAAGCGCGTCTACTACAGATTGCGCTTTGTTTGATACAGGGAACATGCGGCCATGGTCCTCTTCTTTCAGTTTTACACCGAGATTTTCGAAGAATGTAATAATATCTTCATTATTAAAAATAGAAAAAGCACTGTATAAAAAGCGGCCGTTTCCTGGTATATGTTTCACGATTTCATCGAGTGGTAGACGGTTCGTCACATTACAGCGACCGCCACCAGAAATCGCAAGTTTACGCCCTAGTTTATTTCCTTTATCAAGAAGTAAGACATTTGCGCCTTCTTCTGCAGCACCGATTGCAGCCATTAGCCCAGAAGGCCCGCCGCCGATGACAATAACATCATAATGCATAATATATCGACCTCATTTTCTACATTTCCTGCCTAAAAGAATAGCATGTTTTCCCTTAAAAGAAAAATAGAGTGAAGTACTGCTTAAGGGGAGAATTGTGGTACAATACAAAAGTTAGAGTTCAGCACTATCCTGCTATTTGTGGGCAATAAGACTAGAACCTTAAGAATTAGGATAAGTAAAGAGGGAGTCTGGCAGCCCGTAAATGCTCGAATGGTTCAACTAATAATGGGTAGGAGAGAAGTCTCCAGCTAATTATAGTTTCACTTTATCCCGCATTAACGGGCAGTAAAACTTCCACCTCAACGGCTGGAGCAAAGAAGTTAGGTGGGAGATCAACTGCCCGTAAACGCCCGATTGGTTCAACTAATAATCAGTGGGGGGTGAACAAAACCCCCACTGATTAAAGTTTCACTTTATGTAGATGTAGGAGGATTTTTGTATGTCCGATTCGAAATTTCTGCGCGGAACGCTTATTGTTACGTTAGGGACATTTTTAGTAAAGTTCTTAGGCATGATTTACGTCTTTCCGTTTCATGCATTAGTAGGTACAGAAGGCGGAACGCTCTATACATATGGATACATTCCATATACGATCTTTTTAAGTATTGCAACGGCAGGGGTGCCGCTTGCTGTTTCGAAATTTGTTTCCAAATATAATGCGCTTGGCGATTATAAAACGAGCCGGAGAATGTTCCGCTCGGGAATGGTTATGATGATAGTAACAGGAGTTCTATCGTTCCTAGTTCTATACATGACGGCGCCATTGTTTGCAGAAGCAATGCTTGGTAAACAAAGTATACACAATAATGTAGGAGAAGTTACGACGATTATTCGTCTTGTAAGTTTTGCACTTATTGTTGTACCGGCAGCGAGTTTAATTCGTGGTTATTTCCAAGGTCACCAATCGATGGGACCAACTACTGTTTCGCAAATTATTGAACAAATTATTCGTATCGTCTTTTTATTAGCGGGTAGTTTTATCGTTATTAAAGTACTTGGCGGTACAGTTGCAACGGCAGTTGGGGTAGCGACATTTGCTGCGTTCGTTTCAGCAGTTGGAGCGCTCGGTGTATTAATTTGGTACTGGCTGAAACGTAAAAAACATTTGGATCAATATTTAATTGAACAAACTGTACCAGAATCGACAGTAAGTACAGTGCAATTGTTTAAAGAATTATTTGCATATGCAATTCCTTACGTTGTAATTGGGTTAACAATTCCTTTATATCAACAAATTGATACATTGACATTTAACTCAATTATGCAGGCGATTGGTCAAGGTGATATCGCAGAGCGAGCGCTTGGTATTTTCACAATGTGGACGCATAAATTAATTATGATTCCTGTATCACTTGCAACAGCGTTTAGTTTAACGCTTGTACCAGCGATTACAAAATCATTTACTGAAAAACAATATCGTTATTTAAAATTACAAATTACACAAACATTCCAGGCAAATATGTTTTTAACATTGCCAGCAGTTGTCGGTATTTCTTCACTTGCATACCCAATTTATACTGCGTTTTACGATTCAGATCCACTAGGTGGACAAGTATTAATGTGGTATGCACCAGTTGCTTTGTTATTCGCTTTATTTACAGTAACAGCGGCAATTCTGCAAGGTATTAACCAACAGAAGCATGCGATTATTGCGCTTGTAATGGGGGTTATTTTGAAATTTGTATGTAACGTAATCTTTATCCGTTATTTCGGTACAATAGGAGCGATTCTTGCAACAGCAATTGGTTTCATGGCTTCTGTTTGGTACACAAATCAACAAATTAAAAAACACGCATACTACTCATTCGGTGTTGTGTATAAGAGAACATTCCAAATTGCAGTATTAACACTTGTAATGGTTGTGACGGTAAAACTATCACAATGGCTTCTATCTTTCGTGATTTCGCCTGATGGCCGTATCGGTGCTCTTATAACAGTTGTGATTTGTGCAGGTATTGGTGGTCTTGTTTACGGATTGTTAGCAATTCGCACAGGAGTACTTGAAAGAGTATTTGGCGGGGAAGCGTTAGAGAAAATTCAGCGTAAACTTGGTAGTAGATTTAAAATAAAGTTGAAATCAAGAGGGGCGTAATTACGTCCCCTTTTCTATGATAAATAAAGAAGGTGAAAAACGTGAGATTAGATAAATTATTAGCGAATATGGGATATGGAAGTAGAAAAGAAGTAAAGAAATTATTGAAAGACGGCGTTGTGAAAATTGATGGAACGCCAGTGAAAGATGCGAAGTGTCATGTAAATGTAGAAGAGCAAGAAGTTATGATTCACGGTGAAGTTGTGGAATATAAAGAGTTTGTTTATTTAATGATGCATAAACCACAAGGTGTTATTTCAGCTACAGAAGATGATAATCATGAAACAGTAATAGATTTATTAGAATTAGAAGATGCGATCTTTGATCCGTTCCCAGTTGGGCGACTTGATATCGATACGGAAGGTTTCTTATTGATAACAAATGATGGGAAGTTATCACATCAGTTATTATCTCCGAAAAAGCATGTGCCGAAAAAATACTATGCACACGTTGCAGGAGTAGTAACAGAAGAGGATGTAAAAGAGTTTGCTAAAGGTGTTATTTTAGACGATGGTTATGAAACGAAACCAGGTGAACTTACAATATTAAAAAGTGATGATATTTCCGAAATTGAGCTTGTGATTACAGAAGGGAAATTCCATCAAGTGAAGCGTATGTTTGAAGCGGTAGGGAAAAAAGTAGTCTACCTAAAGAGAACAGAGATGGGACCGTTAGTACTAGATGAAGAACTAGAACTTGGACAATACCGAGAGCTAACAGATGAAGAAGTAGAGATGTTAAAAACATATCAAGTAGATACTGAGAAATAGTGCTGTTTTTAAAGCGCAGAAAAGACCCCTTTCTAATGAGTTAGAAAGGGGTATGTATTTATTTACATACAATTATTTTTCATTATGAGGTCATTCTCACTTTCTTTCCTGTTGTTGTCCACTTACCGCGGCAAGGGCTATACACGAGTTCATTAAACTGCAACACATTTAGATCACGTTGTATCGTTCGCGGTGTGATCCCGAACTCATCTACAAGGTCTTTCGTCGTTACCGTTCCGTTTTCATTGATGTACATATAAATTGATTTAATGCGTGTTAGCATACGAGTAGTTGTAGGTTTCAAGAGAAAACCACTCCTCTACTAGTTTTTTTGACCCCATTCAGGAAAGAAGGTCGTTACTACCATTGTACTCTACATGAAAAAATTCATGCTTTAATCTACTTAAATTTTACAAAAGTTTAACAAATTTTCATATAGAAAAATATTGGTAGTTGACATTGTATATCTGTTCAGTCAACTAACTCATAAATTTCTACGTAAAACGCCAAATTCCTGCAAATTTTTTTAAAAAAATAAAAGAAAAACTAATGGGAAATATCTGAAATGTTACAATTGTTCGGCATTAAGTTCTCATGTATGGCATAAGGGATTTCGGTTTGCTATGATGAAAGAGATAATATAGTGAAGGGTGGATGCGTGATGTCAGCGATTAATTGGACAGAAGAAGTTGCAAAACGAAAAGATGAGTTAATTCGTGATACACAACAATTTTTACAAATTAAAAGTGTATGGGAAGAAGAAACGGCGAAAGAGGGCGCACCATTCGGTGAAGGTGTAGAAAAAGCTTTATCTTTCATGTTACATAAAGGAGAAGTAGAAGGTTTTGCCTCTAAAAATTTAGAAGGATATGCAGGTCATCTTGAAATGGGACAAGGAGAAGAATTAGTAGGTATTCTTTGTCACGTTGATGTTGTGCCAGAAGGAGATGGCTGGACGGCTCCTGCGTATAGTGCAGCTATTCGCGATGGAAAGATTTTTGCACGTGGTGCGATTGACGATAAAGGACCAACAATGGCAGCTTATTATGCAATGAAAATTGTGAAAGAATTAGGATTACCTCTTTCGAAACGCGTTCGTATGATTTTAGGAACAGATGAAGAAAGCAATTGGAAATGTGTAGATCACTACTTTAAAAATGAAGAAATGCCAACAATCGGTTTTGCGCCAGATGCAGATTTTCCAATTATTAATGCGGAAAAAGGAATTTCTGATATACAAGTTATGCAAAATGGTAGCGAAGAGAAAAAAGGTGCATATGAACTTGTTTTATTTGATTCAGGTCGTCGTTTAAATATGGTGCCCGATTTTGCAGAAGCAGTTCTTACAGGTGAAGATGTAAATGCACTTACAGTAGCATATGAAGAGTATTTAAAAACTGCTAAAAAAATAGGGAAATCAACTATAGAAGGAAATACAGTGAAGCTGCAAATAGAAGGAATTTCAGCGCACGGATCTACTCCTGAAAAAGGAGAAAATGCAGGATTATTATTAGTAAACTTCTTAACTACAGTTTCTCTTGATGGAAAAGCAAATTCATTTGCGACATTTGTAACAGAAACATTTACTGGTGATATTTTTGGTGAAAAAGCTAATATTGCTTATAAAGATGAGGTTAGCGGTCCGTTAACAGTGAATGTCGGTCGCCTTTCTTATACGAAAGAAAAAGGTGGTAACTTAGGATTAAATGTACGCTACCCAGTTACGACTAACTTTGAAGAAACAATTGCGAAGTTAAAAAATTATGTTGGTACTCATGGATTTGAAGTAGCGGATTATTCTAACTCTCGCCCGCATCACGTTGATAAAGATCACATATTAATTCGTACGCTGCAGCGTGTGTATGAAGAACAAACAGGAGAAAAAGCAGAGTTGCTAGCAATCGGCGGAGGTACTTACGCTCGTTCATTAAAAGCCGGTGTTGCATTTGGCCCGCTATTCCCTGGAAAAGAAGAACTTGCGCATCAAAAAGATGAGTATATTGAAATTGAAGACTTATTAAAAGCAACAGCAATTTATGCTCAAGCAATTTATGAATTAGCGAAGTAATGGCTATGTAAATAATAAGAGACCGTCCCGAAAGGTATTTTGGGACGGTTTTCTGTTAGGGGTAAGTTGCTTTTATTGTCGTATTTTGTTGTTAAGTCGATATAATTTCATTTACTATTGCAACTTTAATGAAGAAGAGAATAAATCTATTCGAAGGTTAGGCTTTAGAGGGTGGCTTCTTTTTACCTGAATGAGATAAGAAAGAAAAGCAACAATAAAAGGAAGGAGACGATGTACATGGATTTGCATTATTTTGTCGCGATTACTTTACCAAATCATATAAAAGAAGTGCTATCTAACTATAAAGAGGAAATGAAGGAGGAATTACCATTTCGCTCGTGGGTACATAAGGAAGACTATCATATTACCCTTTCCTTTTTAGGAAGTGCGACAGAGGAACAGTTAGAGGGAATAAAGAATGGATTACAAACACTTATAGAAGAAAAGGAACTATCGTTCACGTTGCAAGGATTTTCAACGTTCGGCAAGGAAGATAAGCCACGTATTTTTTGGGCGAAGGTAAGTGAGAATCACGATTTGTTTCAGTTACAAAAGCAAGTGCATGCTATTTGTGAAGAAAATGGATTTTCTCTAGAAACACGCCCGTATCATCCGCATATTACTGTTGCTCGTAAATGGGTAGGAGAAGAAACGTTTCATTTAGAACATATAAAAGAAGTGCCTGCTTTATCGTTTCAAGCGGATACGATTACTTTATACGAATCTCACGTGAAGGAAACACCAAAGTATAAATCGATTGCTGAAATAAAATTACAAAAATAGAATGTATGAAAACGTTTTTTATGCAGGTGAATATACTATAGAGAAGAATGGAGTTACTGTATAGAGTCTTGTTGATAAGAAAAGCCTTATCATTTGCAGCTCATTTTATCTTGTAAAGGCCCGGTTGGTGGGGGCTAATAATGAGTGGGGGGATGACCTCTACAGATTAAAGATTCACTTTATTTTAACTTTGAGAATGATGGTGATTTTTTTATGTTGAAAGTAAAACGTCCATTTGATGCCTATTTAGATGAAATGAATAAAATTACAATTTTGCTCCCACATGCGTATGGAACAAGTCGGACATTTCGTTTACAAGAAGGAAACAATGTGAAAGATTTACCGATTGCTCATACTATTGCGCTTCCGGATGCAACGAAGTATGAGTGCTTTATAGAAGAGCCGCTAGATGTGGGGAAGTATTATACAGTACGAGATGAACGGAATGAAGAAACTGATTTACAAATAGGTGCTGTGATTCGAACAGCAATATTTGATGAGAAGTATTATTACGAAGGGACAGATTTAGGAGCTGTGTACCAAAAGGAAGCAACAACATTTAAAGTATGGGCTCCAACCGCAAGGCTTGCGAAGGTAAGAATTTATAAAAGTGATAAAGAATATACCGATTATGAAATGTATAGAGAAGAAAATGGAGTCTGGATTCATGCATTACAAGGGGATCACGATGGAGCTCGATATACATTCCTCGTCTGTATCAATTTAATATGGAATGAAGCGGTGGATCCTTATGCAAAGTCAGTGACTGTAAATGGAAAATACGGCGTTGTGATCGATTTGGAAAATACGAATGTAACAAAACGAGAGAAATTACCACCATTACAGTCAATGACAGATGCCGTATTGTATGAGCTGCATGTTCGTGATGCTACTATTCATCAAAACAGTGGAGTGAATAAAAAAGGAACATATAAAGGATTGATGGAAGAGGGAACAACGGGACGAAATGGGACGTTAACGGGATTGTCTCATATAAAAGATTTAGGTATTACACATGTTGAACTTTTACCTTTATATTGTTTTGGTGGTATAGATGAGGCGAATCCTTCTGCCGCGTATAATTGGGGATACAATCCATTATATTACAATACGCCAACAGGATTTTATGCTACAAACATTTCTGACCCGTATAACAGGATCGTAGAGTGTAAACAACTGATTGAAACATTTCATGAGCACGGCATCCGAGTGATTATAGATGTTGTATATAATCATGTTTATGAAAGAGAGCTATCATCATTTGAAAAACTTGTTCCAGGATATTATTTTCGTCATGGGGAAGATGGTATGCCTTCTAATGGGACGGGAGTTGGAAATGATATAGCGTCTGAGCGGAAAATGATGAGGAAATTTATTGTTGAGTCTATTTTATATTGGCTTACTGAGTACAATGTTGATGGCTTCCGATTCGATTTAATGGGAATTTTAGATGTTGAAACGATGAACAAAATAGAAAAAGAAGTGCGAAATATAAAGCGTGATGCATTGTTATTAGGGGAAGGCTGGGATCTACAAACACCGCTTCCGCTTGAGGAAAAAGCAACGTTAAATAATGCAAGGAAAATGCCATATATCGCGCAGTTTAATGATCAATTTCGTGATGGAGTAAAAGGGAGTACATTTCATATAAATAAACGTGGCTTTGCATTTGGTGGGCATGTAGATTGTCATCATTTGCGGTATATAGCAGCAGGAAGTCTTTTAAGTATGAAAGAAACAGGGCTGTTTCTAGAGCCAATGCAAAGTATTAATTATGTAGAATGTCATGACAACATGACGATGTGGGATAAACTAGTGCGTAGCAATGAAGAATCAAAAGAGATTTTGAAAAAACGCCACCTGCTAGCAACGGCAATGGTAATTCTTTCACAAGGTATTCCTTTCTTACATGCAGGGCAAGAGTTTTATCGTACGAAGAAAGGAAATGAAAATAGTTATAATGCAAATGATGAAATCAATCAATTAGATTGGGATCAAAAAGAGAAAGAGATGGAGACAGTTAACTATATAAAAGGACTAATTGCGATTCGCAAAGAGCATGGAGCATTCCGATTACAGAACGCAGACCTTATAAAAAAGCACATGAATTTCTTGCAAACATCTACAGAAGTGCTTGCATACCATTTACAAAATGTAGAATCATTTGGACCGTGGAAAGAGCTTGTCGTTTTATTTAATAGCGGTTTGGAAACTGAAATGGTGCAACTTCCAAAAGAGAAAACATGGCATGTGTTAGTAAACGAAAAGCAAGCGAAAATAGAGCCAATTTCTTCATTTAGAGGAAAGGAACTTCAACTGGCTCCAATTAGCACGAATATATTGGCGATAATGTGACAAATCGCTACTTGACGATGAGAATGTAATAAATGTAGAATTGACAAAGGTGACGATTTTGATAAGTTGTCATTCTATGAGTGGTTTTGTAAAATAAAATAGAGGATTTTTGGCTTAGGCCAAGTTTTCTTTTCATTTACAGTAATATATATGAATCCACAACATGTGTAGAAATGTTGCGGTTTTTCTTTTCATAACTATAAAAGATAAGGATTTGTTAGCGGGTAATGAATATGGAATGGTTGGAACAATTATTAGGAAAAGAGTGGAGTCTTGTACCGGCTGGTGGAGTAACGGGAGATGCATATGTTGCGCAAAACGGACAACAGAAGTTATTTTTAAAGCGGAATACATCGCCCTTTTTAGCGGTATTGTCAGCAGAAGGAATTGTTCCAAAATTACTTTGGACAAGAAGGGTAACGAACGGTGATGTAATTTCTGCTCAAAAATGGCTTCCGGGACAGAAGCTTGAGCCAGAGGATATGAAACTAGAACGTGTTGCGAAACTTTTGAAAAAAATACACTCCTCTAAAGCACTTGTGCAGATGATTCAAAGACTTGGGAAGCAGCCGCTTCATGCACAAGAGCTCTTACAGCAACTGCAACTTGTTTTAAGAGGAGATATAAGAGTTAATGAAACAATTCAGCAAGGCCTTCAATATTTAACGGATTCATTAAAAGATATTGAATATAATGAATTCGTTGTATGCCATTGTGATGTAAATCATAACAACTGGTTATTATCGGATGAAGATGAGTTGTTTCTCATTGATTGGGATGGAGCTGTAATTGCTGACCCAGCTCTAGACCTTGGTATGTTACTATACTGGTACATTCCGCGCCATGAATGGAGTGAGTGGCTCGGATATTATGATATTGAAATGGATGAATCATTGCTTAGGCGTATGAGATGGTATGTGATAGCACAAACGATTTTATCTATTCAATGGCACACAACAAAAAAACAGCAAGCAGAAGCTGAATATTGGCATCAATATTTACAGCAACTACTTGCCTCAGAATAATACTTAAGAAAAATTGTCCATTCCAGCAATCCACTGAGTAAGTTGTTCTTGATTATTGGAAATATGGTTGTCCAAGTTAGAGGAAGATTTACCCGATTGACTATAAGAATATACATCGTTTAGCATTGCTTTAGCGTCGCTACTTATATTATCGTTTGCGAGTAACGATTGAATGAGGCGCTCTAATTGCTCGCATTCAGAAACTGTCCCGCAGCAATCACTTTGGTGATTGACTAAAATATCTTTCAGCACTTCTAATTGATGTTGTTGATTAATTGGCATGAACGGATCATCCTTTCGATTGTTTTTCTCTTCAAATGTAAGAGAAAAAGCTGTTTCGTCATGGAATGTTTAATGCTGTATGTAGTTTTTATCAAAATGGTACATCTTATACTTGAAAGAAACGGACCGAGTGCTCGTACGTACTTGGTTTTTTGTTTGGTAGATTGATTAAAACAGAAAGAAGGAATCATTCCTTTAAAAATAGCTTTGTAAAGAGAGGGAGACATCTATGCGTTTAAGACATAAACCGTATGCAATGGATCGAATTAATGAGTATTCACATATCGTAATTGGAAATCCAGAGGAGCGCGCTGGTAACTGGAAAGAAGTATTTGGAAACGAACAACCAATTCACATTGAAGTAGGCACAGGTCGTGGCCGCTTTATGTATGACATGGCAAAAGCGAATCCACATATTAATTATATTGGAATTGAAAAATTCACAAGTGTTGTTGTAGATGCACTTGATAAATTAATAGAAGAAGAATTACCGAACTTAAAGTTAATTAATAAAGATGCTGAAGATTTAACAGTTTTCTTTGCAAAAGGTGAAATTGACCGCGTTTATTTAAACTTCTCAGATCCGTGGCCGAAGAAACGTCATACGAAGCGTCGTTTAACGTATAAAACGTTTTTACGCAATTATGAAGAAGTGTTAGTAGAGGGCGGAGAAATTCATTTCAAAACAGATAACCAAGGTTTATTTGAATACTCTCTAATGAGTATGGCTGAGTACGGTATGTTACTAACTTACTTAAGCCTAGATCTTCATAACAGTGACTTTGAAGGTAACATTATGACTGAATACGAAGAGAAATTCTCTAGTAAAGGTCATCTTATTTACCGTGTAGAAGCAAAATATCGTACGGAACCTATGCAGTAATGCATAGGTTTTTTATGTCTAAAATAATCAGAATTTTATGTTAAAATTAGTGAGAGGGGGGATTTGTTATGGGAAAATTACAAATTGGAGATATAAAAGTGACGTGGCTAAAAGGTGGAAACACACATTTAGATGGCGGTGCAATGTTTGGTGTTGTACCGAAAGTACTTTGGTCACGGAAATATAGACATAACGATACAAATCATATTTATTTACGAACGGATCCATTACTTTTGCAAACGAAAGAAGGGAACATGCTTATTGATTCTGGAATAGGGAACGGTAAATTAAATGAGAAGATGAAACGAAATCAAGGTGTAACGGAAGAATCATCAGTTGATGAATCTTTAGAAAAGCTAGGGCTAAAACCAGAAGATATTCATTACGTCTTAATGACGCACCTTCATTTTGATCATGCATCTGGTTTAACAAAATGGGAAGGCGATCATCTTGTACCAGCGTTTCCGAATGCGAAAATTTACGTAAGTGAAACAGAGTGGAATGAAATGAGGAGCCCAAATATTAGATCTCGTAATACATATTGGAAAGAAAACTGGGAGCCAATTGTAGATCAAGTTGTGACCTTCCAGCGAGAAATAGAAATTACGGATGAAATCAAAATGGCGCATACGGGTGGTCATAGTGATGGACATGCGGTTATTGTTCTTGAAAGTCAGGGAGAAACGATGATTCATTTAGCGGACATTTTACCAACACATGCTCATCAAAATGTATTATGGGTAATGGCATATGATGATTATCCGATGACATCGATTGAAAATAAGCAGAAGTGGATGAAGTATGGTGCTGAAAAAGAGGCGTGGTTTACGTTTTATCATGACGCATATTATCGTGCGGTGAAGTGGGATGAGGAAGGGCATATTGTGGAAAAGATAGAGAGAAAAACAATTGTAGAAGCATAAAAAGAGGAGGTTGTCCAAAAATGTCTGTTGGAACAGCCTCCTCTTTTATTGTCAGCTTTTGTTGGTAAATCAATATATTTAAAAAATCGCCGATATAATTTCATTACTATCGGCGATGAAAAAAAGAGGTTCACCTAATGGGAAACCTCTTTTTATGCTGCTATAACCTCTAAAACAGTACCTGTTTTAGCATCAACTAAAAATTCGAATCGTTCTTGTATATCATCTAACATTGTTGTAAGACCGCCGCGATAAACTTCGTATGCGACATCATATTTTTCAAATGTCTCTGGAACCATATGTACCCAAGAGCCAGTAATTTCACCTTTATGACTTAATGCTTGTTTCACCATTTTCAATGCTTTTTCTGAAGAAATATGGGATTGTTCTTGTACTTTGTTTGCAACGAAATAACCAGCTGCGAATCCAACGCCAAGACCTGCTACTAAACCTTTCCAGCTCATATATTCACCTCAATTCTATAAAATAAAAATAGTGTACCGATAATAATTATAATGCAAATGCATTCAAAAAAGAAGAAACTAGAAACATTTCGAAAATTTCGTTACAATAAAAGAGGTATTCTACTAAGGTTTGAAAGAAGGGGACTTCGTGAATAAAGAGACACTACAATTATTTCGTACGTTAACAGAATTACAAGGTGCGTCAGGTTTTGAACATGATGTACGCCGTTTTATGAAGCAAGAATTAAGCAAATATGCTGATGAAATTGTGCAAGATGGTTTAGGTAGCGTATTTGGTCTGAAAAAAGGGGACGAAACTGGCCCGCGTGTTCTTGTAGCAGGTCACATGGATGAAGTAGGTTTCATGGTTACGCAAATTACGAAAAACGGGATGCTTCGTTTTCAAACATTAGGCGGCTGGTGGAGCCAAGTACTATTAGCGCAGCGTGTACAAGTTATGACAAAGAACGGTCCTGTTGTTGGGGTTGTTGGTTCTATTCCTCCGCATTTATTAAGTGATGCGCAACGTGCAAAACCGATGGATATAAAAAATATGTTAATTGATATAGGTGCAGATAGTTATGAAGATGCGATTGAAATTGGTGTAAAACCAGGACAACAAATCGTGCCAATCTGCCCATTTACACCGATGGCAAACGAAAAGAAAATTATGGCGAAAGCTTGGGACAACCGTTACGGATGTGGCCTTGCAATCGAGTTGTTAAAAGAATTAAAAGATGAAACATTACCAAACACATTATACTCTGGTGCTACTGTACAAGAAGAAGTAGGTCTTCGCGGAGCCCAAACAGCTGCAAATATGATTCAACCAGACATTTTCTATGCGCTTGATGCAAGTCCAGCAAACGATGCATCTGGTGATAAAACGCAGTTCGGTCAATTAGGAAAAGGTGCTCTTCTTCGTATTTATGATCGTACAATGGTAACGCATAGAGGAATGCGCGAATTCATTTTAGATACAGCAGAAACACATAACATTCCGTACCAATACTTTATTTCACAAGGTGGTACAGATGCGGGCCGTGTACATACAAGCAACTCTGGTATCCCATCAGCAGTAATTGGTGTTTGCGCACGCTACATTCATACACATGCTTCTATTTTACATGTTGATGATTATGCAGCGGCAAAAGAACTCATTACGAAGCTTGTAAGAGCAACGGACAACACGACGTTAGAGACAATTAAGAATAACGCGTAGAAGAAAGGGCTCAAAAGCTCTTTCTTTTTTTAGGTAGGAGAGATGACCCAGCAATGTGTAGTAGCGGTCAGTGCTTAATTAGTGCTCGAATGATGCATTAAGATCGCGGATAGGGAGAGAGAGGAAGAATGTTTTTGTGTTCGGGACCAGTAATATTGTGGAAATTCACCTTCTTTTATAGATAGAAGGGATTCCCCGGTGGTGTGTGGTAGTGGTTGGTACTTAATTTGTGCCGAAGCGGATATTAGAACAGAATGATGAATTTTTATAGAGGTGAACGAAATGAAAGTAGTAGTTGGCTCGAAGAATAAAACGAAGGTTGGAGCTGTGGAGAAGGTTTGGAAAGATGCCGAAATTACATCTCTTTCTGTTCCTTCAGGAGTAGCAAACCAGCCATTTTCAGATGAAGAGACGATGCAAGGAGCAGTAAATAGAGCGAAGCAGGCATTAAAAGAAGGAGAAGCTCAAATTGGTATTGGGCTAGAAGGTGGCGTAATGAAAACAACGCACGGTTTATTTATGTGTAACTGGGGGGCTTTAGTGACAAGGGACAGTAAAATATTTGTTGCAGGAGGAGCTCGTATTAAATTACCAGATGACTTTTTAACGCCACTTGAAAATGGTAAAGAGTTAAGTGAAGTGATGGAAGAGTTTGTGCAGCGAA
Source organism: Bacillus sp. NPDC094077 (assembly GCF_050279465.1). Classification (NCBI taxonomy): domain Bacteria; kingdom Bacillati; phylum Bacillota; class Bacilli; order Caryophanales; family Bacillaceae; genus Bacillus; species Bacillus sp. NPDC094077. The sequence continues at coordinate 158,776 of NZ_JBNNUF010000005.1, forward strand.
AAGATATTCGTAGTCACGAAGGTGCTATCGGTATCTTTACAAATGATTATGTCGACCGAACGGAATTATTTGTACACGTTGTTAAGTTGTTAGTTGGGCAATATAAGTATGATGAAAAGCAAGCATAAACCTTGCACCGTGCGCGATGTATGGTAGTATAAAAGAAAGATTATAACATGAAAAAATGCACTCGTTAGAGGAGGAAATATAGATGAAATCATTAGAAAGCATGGAGCAATTCCAAGAATTAAAAAATGAAGAGAATGTAGTCTTTATGTTCTCAGCAGAATGGTGCCCAGACTGCCGTTTCGTTGATCCATTTATGCCAGAAGTAGAAGAGAAATATAGTGATTTCTCATTTTACTATGTAGATCGTGATGAGTTTATTGATTTATGCGTAAAATTAGACGTATTTGGCATTCCGAGCTTTGTAGCGTACAATAAAGGTGAAGAAACAGGTCGCTATGTAAACAAAGATCGTAAAACACAAGAACAAATCGAAGAGTTCATTGAAGGTTTAAAATAAGGCAATTTGCCAATTGAATTGTAAAACAACCTCTACCTTCGCGGGGGAGGTTATTTTTTTGGAAGGGAGGAAAAAGAGATGAAGATGACAAGTAAAAAGATGAAAGATGAGTTAATGAAGAAATTATCTCGCCCAGAATGGGGCTTTCATTATGACAGCGAGAAAGAAGTTCTACGTATTGAACAGAAAGACTCGAAAAAAGGTATTAACGTATCGCTTCCAGGAGTTGTTGCAAAATGGGAAGTAAACAAAGAAAAGGCGATTGAAGAAGTTGCTTATTATGTACAAGAAGCGCTAATTGCGATGCATAAAGAAGAAAATAGCACAGCGAAAATTTTACCTGTTATTCGCTCTACTTCTTTCCCGAAACAAGCAGAAGAAGGAAATCCGTTTATTATGACGGATCATACGGCGGAAACACGCATTTATTACGCGCTAGATTCTAATAAAACGTACCGATTAATTGATGAGCGTCTATTACAAAAGTTAGAGCTTACAGAACAACAAGTACGTGAAATGGCATTGTTTAATGCTCGCTCATTAGGGTATGAATTTAAACAAGACACAGTAGCAGGTAATACATTCTACTTTTTAAACACAAATGATGGGTATGATGCGAGTCGTATTTTAAACGAATCGTTACTACAATCGATGCGTGAAAAGATTTCTGGTGATATGGTAGTTGCTGTTCCTCATCAAGATGTATTAATTATTGCTGATATCGTCAACGAAATCGGTTATGATATTATTGCACAAATGACAATGAAATTTTTTGCCGAAGGGCATGTTCCGATTACATCACTTTCATTCGTATATGAAGATGGGGACTTTGAACCAATCTTTATTTTAGCGAAGAATCGGAAGAAGACAGATGGAAAAGAGAAAGGATGAACGAAGTGAACGTTTTTTACAACCTTGAAGGAATTGGTGACACTTTAATTGTTGCCTTACAGGATATTACTTTAGAGAACCGTACTTTTGATCGCAAAGGAGATGTTGCACGCGTATACGATCGTGAAAGCAATGCAACAGCAGGATTCAACATCTTTAATGCATCTTCTTACTTAGAAGTAAAAGAAACAGGTAACCTTACATTAACGAAAGAACTTGTAGAGAAAATTAACGAAATTATAGCGAAGAATGGCTTTGAAGAAACAGTAGAAGCTGATCTTTCGCCGAAATTTGTTGTAGGCTATGTAGCTGAAAAAGAGAAACATCCAAATGCTGATAAACTAAACATTTGTAAAGTAGAAATCGGTACAGAAACATTACAAATCGTATGTGGTGCACCGAACGTTGATGCAGGACAAAAAGTTGTTGTTGCAAAAATCGGCGCTGTAATGCCAAGTGGTATGTTAATTAAACCAGCTGAACTTCGCGGTGTTCCTTCTTCTGGAATGATCTGCTCTGCACGTGAATTAGAGCTTCCAGACGCTCCACAAGAAAAAGGTATTCTTGTATTAGAAGACAGCTTTGAAGTTGGACAAGAATTTAAATTTTAATTGCTGTAAGAAAAGAGAGGGTGTCCTTTTGGGATAGCCTCTCTTTTTATTTTGTCAATTTTCGTCGGTAAGTCGATATTCCGTGTCGAATCGTTGATATATTGAGAGTTACGATAGATATATTTGAAAAATCGTTGATATTATAAGGTAAAATAAGGATGTCACCTAGTCATATATTTGACTGATGAGACATCTTTATTTTTTTGTAACCCTTTTTTCTTAGAAACTATATTGTATTTTATAAACAATCTAGTTAAAATTTAGAAAAATAGAAGGGGATAGACGTATGAAACAACAACTAAAAGTCGCAGAACTTTTGAAACGAATTGAAACTTCAAAACAGCAAGATATCGAGTTAGGTTCCTATGAAATATATGTATTTAGCGAAAATGAATTAGAAAAAGGCCAAATTGGTTACCGATATGATAAACATAAAAATTCATTAATAAGTGAAAAAAGTGGAAAGTGGCAAGAGGGATGGATTGTGATCGGATATGAAACGGATATGGGCGATCCAATTTTCGTGAATGTCGATGATGAAGCTTATCCAGTTTATACGGCAGAGCGTGGTACCGAAACGTGGCAGCCTATTTATATTGGAAGTATGGATGAAATTATAAAGCAATTATAAGAAAAAACTTTGATTCCGGTGCAAAGTGATGGGAGAGAAATATGAAGTATATAAAAATAATGAGCGTGATTGCATTCATTGGAATATATATGGAAGGTTGCTCACAAGAACAACCGAAAAAAGAAACATCATCTTCTATACAAGAAAGCAACAAAGATAAAAAGGAAGACGCATCGGTAGAAAAGCAGCAGGAAGAACAAGAAAAGAAAGAAGAACCACAAGCAAATCAAATGAATGAACAAGTAGAAATTAAGCAGGAGGAAGTGCCGGTTCAAGAAAAGAAAGAGGAAACTACGCCAATCCAGCCAATGGAACAATCAGCTCAAAATAATGAACAAAAAGTAGAGAGTAAGGAGAAACAAGAAAAGTTTCTCGTCGTTATTGATCCAGGACATCAACAAAAAGCGAATTTAAATTTAGAACCGATTGGTCCAGGAGCGACTACTCAAAAATATAAAGTGACGGATGGCACAACAGGTGTTGTAACGAAAAAAAGAGAAGCTACCCTTGTATTAGAAATGGCTTTTATATTAAAAGAAAAGCTGGAAGCAAAAGGGATACAGGTATTAATGACGAGAACGTCACAAGATGTTGATATAAGCAATAAAGAACGTGCGACATTCGCAAATAATCATAAAGCGAATTTATTTTTACGCCTTCATGCAGATGGTTCTGAAAATCCAAATCAAAGTGGATTTGCTGTATTGACGCCGGCAGAAGGAAATACGTATACGAAAGAGATTTATGCTGAAAGTCTTCAAATCTCTCAAACGATAGTAAATAAAATGAGAGAAAACAATCAGGTGAAAGTAAATGGAATTAAATTTAGGGACGACCTTTCTGGATTTAATTGGGCAAAAGTTCCTGGTGTGCTATTAGAACTTGGGTTTATGTCGAACCCAGAAGAAGATAAAAAATTATCTGACCCACAGTATGTAGATTCTTTATTGCAAAGTGTAACGGATAGTGTAGATGAATATCGGAAGAGGAAAGCTTAAACGCAGTCTTACATGAGAGGCTGCGTTTTTCCATATGAAAACACTCGTAAATTAGAATATTATGGATAAATATGACATGCTTAATTTTACCTGCACTTTTTGCCGAATGCTGATACAATAAAGGATGTTACTATTTAGTAGAAAGAGTGGTAAGCATGTTAGATTGGATGAAAAAGCTGTTTAACAAAGAGGAAGAACAAACAGCGATGAATAAAGAAGTACCGAAACAAATCGAAAGTCAGCCGAAAATTCCTCGTGTAAACCACTACACTGAAGCAAGAGAAGCACAAATGGCAAGTCGGAATGCAGGTAAATGCCGGTTTCCATTAATACCAGATGATGGATTTGATGAGGATGATGTAAGAGAACAATCTCACTTTGAAGAACAACATGTTCAAAGCGGAGTATATGAGGATCAGCCTACTCAAAGAGGAATAAAAGTGGAAAGAAGTAGACGACCGTATGTGGAGAAGGTAGTTGCTACATATGAAGAGCCGGAAGTGCAATATGAACCGGAGCAAGAGCCTGTCGTAAAAAAAGTATACGTACCGTCGCAAGAAAATAACCGAAGACCATTTCGTCCAACAGAAATGATTTCGCCGATTTATGGATATAATCGTCCTTCAGTAGAGAAAAAGGTAGAAAAGCAGGAGGAAGAAAAGGAAAGAGAAGATCTTGAAATATCTGTAGAGGGTAAATCAGTCGTTGATGCATGGTTAGAGAAAAAAGGATATACATTATCTGATTTCTCAGAAGGACAAACAACAACTCCTTCTTCTAGTGGTGGAGCAGGTAGTCAGCAAAATCATGAAGCGAGTAAAAAGGAAGAAAAATCAGTTGTTGATCAATGGCTAGAGAAAAACGGTTATGAAATTGAGCGTCAAGTACCTTCAGTAGAAGAAAAAGAAGTGGTTCAAGAAATCCGTACACCGCAGGAAGTTCCAGCGGATGAATTCCTTCATAAAACAATAGCTAGGCAGGTAGAAGATGCTCAGCAAGAAAAAGATGTAGTGGTGTTAAACGAAGACATTCAACAAGAAGAATTAGTAGATTCTCAAGTAGAGCACGAGGATACAATATTAGCAAAAGAAATGAGACGTAATACAGAAATAGAAAAACAAACTCCAGAAGATTCAGTGATTGTCAAAGCAGAAGAAAAAATTGAGGAGACAATCATTGTGGAAATACCAGAAGAGTTTGCAGAAATTGCGGAAACAGAAGA
>NZ_JBNNUF010000005.1:163752-163974 GCF_050279465.1 Bacillus sp. NPDC094077
GAATCTGAAGAAGTGGAAGTAATTGCAGAAACAGAAGAATCTGAAGAAGTGGAAGTAATTGCAGAAACAGAAGAATCTGAAGAAGTGGAAGTAATTGCAGAAACAGAAGAATCTGAAGAAGTGGAAGTAATTGCAGAAACAGAAGAATCTGAAGAAGTGGAAGTAATTGCGGAAACAGAAGAGTCTGAAGAAGTGGAAGTAATTGCGGAAGCAGAAGAGTCT
>NZ_JBNNUF010000005.1:164070-165149 GCF_050279465.1 Bacillus sp. NPDC094077
GTCTGAAGAAGTGGAAGTAATTGCGGAAGCAGAAGAGTCTGAAGAAGTGGAAGTAATTGCGGAAGCAGAAGAGTCTGAAGAAGTGGAAGTAATTGCGGAAGCAGAAGAGTCTGAAGAAGTAGAAGTAATTGCGGAAGCAGAAGAGTCTGAAGAAGTGGAAGTAATTGCAGAAACAGAAGAGTCTGAAGAAGTGGAAGTAATTACAGAAGCAGAAGAACCTGTAGTAGAGGCATTTGTAGAACTTGAGGAAACTCAGCCGGAAATGGTATTAGATGAAGCAATTGAACAAAAGAGCGAATTCATACATGTTGCTGAGGCTGATGAACAAACGAAGAAAGATGTTCAAAGCTTTGCGAATGTTTTAATTGCAGAAACAGAGGAAAATAAACTAGTTGTGGAAGAAGCGCTAGTCGCAGAAGAAAAGCCAGTTGTGAAAGAAGCGCCAGTCGCAGAAGAAAAGCTAGTTGTGGAAGAAGCGCCAGTCGCAGAAGAAAAGCCAGTTGTGAAAGAAGCACCAGTCGCAGAAGAAAAGCTAGTTGTGGAAGAAGCGCCAGTCGCAGAAGAAAAGCTAGTTGTGGAAGAAGCGCCAGTCGCAGAAGAAAAGCTAGTTGTGGAAGAAGCGCCAATTGCAGAAGGAAAACCAGTTGTAGAGGAAGCGCCAGTCGCAGAAGAGAAACTAGTTGTACAAAAAGAAGAGCCAAAACGTGAGAAAAAGCGTCATGTACCATTTAATGTTGTTATGCTGAAACAAGACAGAAAGCGATTAATGGAAAGACATGCGGCTAGAACGAATGCAATGCAACCTTCTATGGGTGAACGAGTAGAGAATAAGCCAGTACACCAAGTAGAAGAGTCACCAGTACAACAAGTTGTAGTAGAGTCACGAGTGGAAGAACAACCAGTGAAGCAAATGGTAGTAGAACCGCAAGTGGAAGAACAACCGATGCAACAAATGGTAGTAGAACCGCAAGTGGAAGAGCAACCAGTGCAACAAATGGTAGTAGAACCGCAAGTGGAAGAGCAACCAGTGCAACAAATGGTAGTAGAACCGCAAGTGGAAGAGCAACCGATGCAACAAG
>NZ_JBNNUF010000005.1:165247-374319 GCF_050279465.1 Bacillus sp. NPDC094077
AGTGGTAGTAGAGCCACAAGTGGAAGAACAACCGATGCAACAAGTGGTAGTAGAGCCACAAGTGGAAGAACAACCGATGCAACAAGTGGTAGTAGAGCCACAAGTGGAAGAACAACCGATGCAACAAGTGGTAGTAGAATCACGAATGGAAGAAAAGCCAATGCAACAAGTAGTGGCAGAGCAAGTACAAGCGCCAATTTCAAGTACGGAAGTACAAGAGAAAGCATATGTTGTAAATCAAAGAGAGAATGATATGCGAAACGTATTACAAACACCACCAACATATACCGTTCCGCCATTAGCATTGTTGTCAATTCCGCAGCAAGCAACGTTAGATAATACGGAATGGTTAGAAGAACAGAAAGAATTATTAGATACTACGTTTAATAATTTCCATGTTGGAGCACATGTTATGAATGTGTCACAAGGGCCAGCAGTAACTCGTTTTGAAGTACAGCCAGACCCAGGTGTAAAAGTAAATAAAATTACAAACTTAAGTGATGATATTAAGTTGAGTTTAGCTGCGAAGGATATTCGTATTGAAGCGCCGATTCCAGGAAAGAGTGCGATTGGAATTGAAGTTCCAAATAAAGAAAGTAAGCCAGTATTTCTTCGTGAAATTTTAAGAAGTCCTGTATTTACAAAGAGCGAATCACCGCTTACTGTTGCGCTAGGACTTGATATTTCAGGCGATCCAATTGTAACGGATATTCGAAAAATGCCACACGGACTTATTGCAGGTGCAACTGGTTCAGGAAAAAGTGTGTGCATTAATGCAATTTTAACGAGTATTTTATATAAAGCGAAACCGCATGAAGTGAAGTTAATGTTAATTGATCCGAAGATGGTTGAGCTTGCACCATACAATTCGGTTCCGCATCTTGTAGCACCTGTTATTACGGATGTAAAAGCTGCTACGGCCGCATTAAAATGGGCAGTGGATGAGATGGAGCGTCGTTATGAATTGTTTGCGCACGCTGGTGCTCGGGATTTAACTCGCTATAATACAATTGTAAGTGAGCGAGAAATTCCGGGTGAGACATTACCTTATATCGTTATCGTTATTGACGAGTTAGCGGACTTAATGATGGTAGCACCTGGTGATGTTGAGGAAGCGATTTGTCGTATCGCACAAAAAGCACGTGCTTGTGGTATTCATTTATTAGTTGCGACGCAGCGTCCATCTGTAGATGTTATTACAGGTTTAATTAAATCAAATATTCCGACGCGTATTGCGTTTACTGTATCATCTCAAGTTGATTCGCGTACGATTATCGATATTGGGGGCGCGGAGAAATTACTTGGACGTGGTGATATGCTATTTTTAGGGAACGGTACATCTAAGCCAGTTCGTGTACAAGGTGTATATGTATCGGATGATGAGATCGAAAAAACAGTTGATCATGTGAAAAAGCAAATGAAGCCGAATTACTTATTTCAGCAAGAGGATTTATTAGCGAAAACAGAACAGGCTGAGTCGGAAGATGAATTGTTCTTTGATGCATGTCAATTTGTTGTAGAACAAGGGGGAGCGTCCACATCTTCTGTACAGAGAAAATTCCGTATCGGTTATAATCGCGCGGCACGTCTAATTGAAGAAATGGAAGCGCAAGGGATTATTTCTGAAGCAAGAGGAACGAAACCGAGAGACGTTCTTATTTCTGAGGATGAATTCGCTGCTATGCAGGAAACAAATGTATAGTACACGGTTTTGCTGTATACTAAGAGAAAATGTTGGATAGTAAAGTAGGGAGTAAAGCGACATGAAAGAAATTGAATTAAAATTAAAAGGTGAAATAAATCGACTAACAAATAAAACATTTAAATTTGATGAACGTGTTGGAGAAGGTTGGTTCTCTGCCGTTTACTTTTTAAAGACTAGAGAAATCATTGAAGAATTTCGCCCGAAAAGTATTGTAACGATGCAATTTTTCCAAAAGGAAAATGCAGTTCTTTGCGGAACAGATGAAGTGATTGCATTGCTACAAACATTCGCCAAAAATCCTGAGGAACTTGAGATTCACTCTTTAAAAGATGGCGATAAAATTAGCCCGTTTGAAACAGTGTTAACAATTCACGGTCCTTATGAAAACTTTGGATTTTTAGAAGGTGTTATTGATGGGATTCTAGCTCGTCGTACATCGGTTGCGACAAACGTATATAACGTTGTCCAAGCTGCACGTAGTGTAGATAAAGAAAAACCAGTTATTTTCATGGGAGATCGCGATGATCATTATACGCAACAAGCTGGTGACGGTTATGCAGCATATATCGGAGGTATGAGCGCACAAGCGACGCATGCGATGAATGAATGGTGGGGAAGAAGTGGTATGGGGACAATGCCTCACGCATTAATTCAAATGTTTAATGGTGATGTTGTGGAAGCGGCAAAAGCATATCATAAGAAATTCCCAGAAGATGAATTAGTTGTACTAATTGATTACAATAATGATGTCATTACAGATGCACTTCGCGTAGCGCGTGAATTTGGATCAACATTAAAAGGTGTACGCGTAGATACGTCTCGCACAATGATTGATCAATACTTCATTCGCCATCCAGAAGTACTTGGAACATTCGATCCACGTGGTGTAAACCCATCGCTTGTATTCGCACTTCGTAAAGCACTTGATGAAGAGGGATTTCAGCATGTAGACATCGTTGTAACTGGTGGATTTGATGAGAAACGTATTCGTGAATTTGAAGCTCAAAACGTACCTGTTGATATATACGGGGTAGGAAGTAGCTTATTAAAAATGAATATCGGCTTTACTGGTGATAACGTAGAATTAAATGGAAAGCCAGAAGCAAAAGCTGGCCGTAAATATCGTCCAAACCCACGTTTAGAACGTGTTCAATTAGAAAAAAGAGAAGATATGTAAAAGAGAGAAAAACTGATAGGTGATTGACCCTATCAGTTTTTCTGTTATCATAGTATAGCGGCTTCTTTTTTGCTATAATGGATTTGTTATGGACATACAAAGAAGTACGTACGAGTTTATCCTGATCAGTGAAGGGAAAGAATAACTTCACTACATCAAAAATGTATGATGATTACCAAAATAAGAAAAGATTCATATACTGTCTTATAGATAGGCCGTTGTATTAGTTCGAAATGTTGGAGGTTCTTTAAGATGACAGTTTACCATTTTGTAGGAATTAAAGGAACAGGAATGAGTTCATTAGCGCAAATTCTTCATGACATGAAGCATACTGTTCAAGGGTCTGATTATGAAAAGCGTTTCTTTACACAAGTAGCGTTGGAAAAGCGTAATATCTCGATCCTTCCTTTTGATAAAAATAATGTTAAAGAAGGACAAGTGATTATTGCAGGAAATGCATTTCCTGATACGCATGAAGAAATCGTAGCAGCAACAGAATTAAATATCCCAGTACATCGTTACCACCACTTTTTAGGTGACCTGATGAACCAATACACAAGTGTTGCTGTAACTGGTGCACATGGAAAAACATCAACAACTGGTTTGTTAGCCCATGTAATGCAAGGGGCACACCCGACATCTTACCTTATTGGAGATGGAACTGGGCATGGGGTAGAAAATAGTAAGTATTTTGTATTTGAAGCTTGTGAGTATCGTCGTCATTTCTTGTCTTACAATCCAGACTATGCAATTATGACAAATATTGATTTTGATCATCCAGATTATTTTGCAGACATCAATGATGTATTCAGTGCATTCCAAGAGATGGCATTGCAAGTGAAAAAAGGCATTATTGCATGTGGAGATGATGAAGAACTTCAAAAAATTCAAGCGAAAGTACCTGTTATTTTCTATGGATTTGGAGAAGATAATGATTTCCAAGCACGTAACATCCAAAAGAGAACGGATGGTACGATATTCGATGTATTCGTTCGTAATACGTACTATGACACATTCAAAATTACAGGATACGGCAACCACAGCGTATTAAACGCATTAGCAGTAATCGCGCTTTGCCATTATGAAAATGTTGATGTAGAGGCTGTAAAACATCAATTAACAACTTTTGAAGGCGTAAAACGTCGCTTTAATGAAAAGCCAATGGGAGAGCAAGTTATCATCGATGACTACGCACACCATCCGACAGAAATTAACGCAACGATTGAAGCTGCTCGTCAAAAACATCCAGAGCGTGAAATCGTCGCTGTATTCCAGCCGCACACATTCTCACGTACAGAAAAGTTCTTAGATGAGTTCGCAGAAAGCCTAAGCAAAGCTGATCAAGTATACTTATGTGATATTTTCGGATCAGCACGCGAAAACAAAGGTGAATTAACAATCGAAGATCTGCAAAAGCGTATTGACGGTGCAGAACTAATTACAGATACAACAACGGATGTATTAAAGAAACATAAAAACGGCGTTCTAATTTTCATGGGCGCAGGAGACATCCAAAAGTTCGAAGCAGCTTACGTAAAAGAAGTTCAAGTTGCAGAGAAGTAATAGAAAAGACGCATAGCTATGGCTGTGCGTCTTTTTGTTGTGTTTGATTTTTATCCCGCTATTTGCGGGCTGATAATCAGTGGGGGATGAACAAAACCCCCACTGATTAAAGTTTCACTTTATTTACGTATTGACCTAGAGTTAACTCTAGGTTGTAAGATAAAAATGTAAAAAGAAGGGGGAGAGAACATGTATAAAATCGGTGAAGTAGCAGAGCTAACAGGGATGGGTATCCATACTTTGCGCTATTATGAGAAATTGGGTTTATTACCACCACCAACGCGAAACAGCGGTATTCGTCAGTATACAGAAGGTGATGTGCGCCTATTAAAATTTTTATATTCATTAAAGCAAACTGGAATGTCATTAGAAGAGATGGCTGAGTTTGCAAGTGATGGATGTATTATAGAGGAGATCAAACAGCGGAAAGAGGAAGTACCTGCGAAAGTAAAAAAGAGGATTTCAATTTTAACAACTCACTTAGAGCGTTTAAAAGAACAACAGGAGCAATTGCAAAAAGTAGTTCTGTTAACAGAGGAGAAGTTAGAAATTTATTACGGTTTTCTAGAAGAGAACAACTCGGAGGCCGACAATGAAGAATAAAGTATACGCTCAGTTACTAGGGTTTGCGATTTTCACTGGTGGAACATTTAATGCTTCGAAATATGCCGTACAATATTTCGAAGCAATGCATATAGCGGCATGGCGTTTTGGAATTGCTGCACTTGTAATGCTATGTCTTTTAAAAATACGAAATGATTTTGAGTTGGAAGTATGGAGGCAGAATAGGGCTTATTACCTTTTGCTTGGTATAGTTGGTGTATTCGGTTTTAACTTCTTTTTCTTTTTAGGAATGAAACATACAGAAGCTATTAATGGGGCGCTTATTATGGCGACAAATCCACTTGTTACGACGTTATTAGCAAGTGTCATTTTACGAGAGAAAATCATAAAGCGCCAAGGAATTGGAATGTTACTTGCACTACTTGGTGTTGTTTTTGTGCTTACACAAGGTTCGTTTACCACACTACAAAATATATCATTTTCAAAAGGGGATTTTTATATTTTATTAGGGAATATTTGCTGGGCGTTATACGGTGTATTAAGCAGAAGGTTTATTAAAACTGGCAGCCCATTACAAACTACGACATATACGATGACTATTGGTGCCCTTGCCTTTATTATGATATCTTCTACGCAAAAAAGTATAGTACCAGTTTTGGAAATTCCTTTATTAGCTTGGGGAGCAATTCTCTTTATGGCAATTGGAATGAGTGTGCTCGGTTACTTATGGTGGAATAATGGAATTGCCCAAATTGGGGCAGCGAGAACATCTTTATTTTTTAATTTAGTACCTGTTGTTACAATGGTTATTTCTTTTACAGAAGGAGTAAATATAACACCCGCACAATGTATAGGGATGATATTAGTTATTACGGGAGTATTGTGTTCTTCCGGTTTTATACAAATAAAACCCAAAAGAAGTGTGAACATTTAACATTTTCCACCTAAAAATGTTAGAATAATAAGAAAAATAAAAAGGGGCTAAAAAACATGTTCACACTCCGAGTAGATGATGAAATCGAACTACAATTATTAGAGAAGCATCATAAAGAGGAATTATATCAATTAATAGATCAAAACCGTAACCATTTAAGAAGATGGCTCCCTTGGGTAGATGGGACAAAATCTGCGGATGCTTATGATGAGATTTTTCCGATGTGGTTAAAGAAATTTGCAGAGGGAGACGGTTTTGAAAGTGGTATACGTTATAAAGGAAAGCTCGTTGGGATGGTAGGCATTCATCCGGTAAGCTGGGGGAAGAAAGCGACGAGTCTTGGATATTACCTTACAGAAGATGCTGGGGGAAAAGGCATTATGACGCGTAGCGTAAAGGCTGTACTTCACTATGCATTTGAAAATTTAAAACTGAATAAAATTGAAATTAGGTGCGGTGTTGAAAATACGAAAAGCCGTGCGATTCCAGAGCGTTTAGGGTTTAAGTTAGATGGTATTTTAAGAGATGAAGAATGGCTATACGATCATTTTCAAGATATCGCTGTATATAGTTTATTAGCTTCAGAATGGAAGGAGATTCGATGAACGGGAAGATTCATATTATTCCGTATGAAAGTATGTTTCAAGAGGAAGTAATAGATCTCATTGTTCATATTCAGCAAAAAGAATACAATGTCCCAATTACGAAAGAAGAACAGCCGGATTTACTAGAAATTGAAACGTTCTATCAAAGGGATTATGGAAACTTTTGGGTGGCAACTTATGATGGTAAAGTAGTTGGAACAATCGCTTTATTAGATATTGGGAATCATCAAGTAGCGCTAAGAAAAATGTTCGTGAAGAAAGAGTTTCGCGGAAAAGAATGGGGCGCATCACGTATGCTGCTTCAAACAGCAATTTCGTGGGCTGAGAATAAAAAGTTGAAAGATATTTATTTAGGAACGACAGTGAAATTCTTAGCGGCGCATCGCTTTTATGAAAAGAATGGTTTCCAAAGTGTGAATATAGAAGAGTTGCCAAAAAGCTTTCCTGTGTTAGAAGTAGATAAGAAATTTTATAGGTACATTGTACATTGTTTAAGGAGGTCATTCAGAAATGGCCTTTTTCTATGAACTAAAATGAAAATAGTGGTATAATTTGGATTAGGAGGTGTAAGTATGAACTTTCCGATTCAAAGAAGTAAGTCAGCAGTAATTTTCGTTAGTCTCACGCTAGTATTTATGTTTGTGTATCCAATTGTCATGTTTTTCGCAAATAAAGAGCATTGGATGTCAGCGTTAATCGGGATGGGCTTATGCCTCATTGTAAATGTACCACTCGTTTGGGAAGTGTTTATTAAAAAACATAAAGTGGAAAATGGTGTATTAAAGTATGGTATTTTAAATGATGATGTTGTATTAAAAGATATAAGAATTGTTCGTCAAGTTGGGAAATACCTTGAAATTACGACGAATGCATATAAAGTCCATATGATTGCGATGCCGCAAGATATGACACAGTTTTTATTACTTGTTGAAAAAGAGAATCTAAATGTGAAAATAGATATGGTTGGGGAGAAATGGAATTTGTAAAAGCTTTATTTTGTTTGGAAATTTTGCTGGTGTTAGCATTTGTACTAGAGTATATATTAAATGGGATCTGCCCTTATATGTACCAATATTAATAGGTACTATCGCAGTGACACTTTTATTTTATTTCCATTCGCAGCAAACAAAAAGCAAAAAGAATAGTTCTATATAGTACAGGGGGATTAGAAATGAAAAAAGTCCTTATGTTATTTTTACTTTTGCTAACCGCATCCGTTCTTTTAATAGGATGTAGTACGAAGAAGGAAAAGGCAGATATGAACTTAGAAAAAGCACAAAAAATTGTAATTGAATCGCTTACTGATTCTATTGATAAAAAAACAATTGCGGATAAGAAAGAAATTGAAAAGCTGTTTGAAGTAATGAAAATGGATAAGTGGGAAATGGAAGCGGCTCCTTTAGATACTCCGCAAGGGAAAACATTTAAAATGTATCAAGAGGATACAACGAAATTATTGGATTCGAGTAAAGATAAAAAAGAATTACATGAAATTGGTACTATGACAGTATATAAAGATGTCCCGTATGTTGAAGTTGAAATGAAAAATAAGAAAATGAGTTTTAAAGTGCCAGAAGATGTAGCGAAAGATTTATTAAAGTATTAATAAAAAAACGCTCGGATATAGTTCCGAGCGTTTTTTATATTATTTTAAGTTCTCTGGGTTTAAAGCTTCTAGTTCAGGTACAACGAAGCGTCCGTCTTTACGAATTAGTACGTCGTCGAAGTAAATTTCGCCGCCGCCGTATTCAGGGCGTTGGATGCATACTAAATCCCAGTGGATGTTAGAGTTGTTACCGTTCCATGCATCGTCGTAAGCTTGTCCAGGAGTGAAGTGGAAGCTGCCATCGATTTTTTCATCAAATAGAATGTCTCCCATTGGATGTAAGATGTATGGGTTTACGCCGATTGCGAACTCACCAACGTAGCGTGCGCCTTCGTCTGTATCAAAGATTTTGTTAATGCGCTCTGTATCGTTTGCAGTTGCTTCCACGATTTGGCCGTTCTCAAACTTAAGTTGTACATTTTCAAATGTATAACCATTATAAGGAGATGGCGTATTGTAAGAAACTGTACCGTTAACAGAATCGCGAACTGGTGCAGAGTATACTTCACCATCTGGAATGTTTAAATGGCCTGAGCATTTAATAGCTGGAATGTCTTTAATAGAGAATGTTAAGTCAGTTCCAGGACCAGTTAAGCGAACTTTATCTGTTTTGTTCATTAATGCAACAAGGCTATCCATCGCCTTATCCATTTTACCGTAATCTAAGTTACATACTTCGAAGTAGAAGTCTTCGAAAGCTTCTGTGCTCATTTTAGCAAGCTGTGCCATAGAAGCATTTGGGTAGCGAAGAACAACCCATCGTGTTTTTGGAACACGGATGTCTCTATGAACTTTCTTACCAACTGTTTGGCCGTGAACTTTCATACGTTCACTTGGAACGTCAGCTTGTTCGTTGATATTGTCGCCAGAACGAAGGCCGATATAAGCGTCCATATCTTTCATTACGCTTGCTTCATATGCAGCGATTTGTTCGAAATGTTCTTCAGTAGCACCCATTAATAAAGAGCGATCTACTTGATGATCTTTTAAAGAAACGAATGGGAAACCACCAGCTGCATATGCTTCTTTTACAAGTGCAGTTACAAGTTCTTTTTGTAATCCAAAGTTTTCAATTAATACTTTCTCACCTTTTTGTAATCGGATAGAGTAGTTAATTAAATTATATGCTAACTTTTCAATACGTGGATCTTTCATATGTAAAGCCTCCCTACTAATTATGTATCCTCTCCTATTGTAACCCACTTAGTGGAATTTGTTGAATGATTTATGTTACAGTTAACGAATAAGTATGAAAATTCTAATGAAAAGATGGGGATTAGAATGAAACGGAAAATGATTGTATAATAGGGGAAAGTATGAAAAAGATAAAGGAAGTGATGAAATGCAAGTTCTTTTATATGTAAGTGCAGCTATTATCGCGGTTGCTTTCGCTGTATTAGTAGTGTATGTATGCAGAACGTTGTTATCGGTTCAGAAGACGTTAGAAAACGTTGCGAGCACGCTAGAAGGTTTAGAAAAACAAATGCAAGGAATTAGCGTAGAGACGGAGCAATTATTACATAAAACAAATGCGTTAGCTGATGATATTCAACAGAAATCACAGTCACTAAATAAAGTAGTAGCAGGTGTTGACGGGATTGGAACGACAATCCATTCTTTAAATACGAAACTTCGTAATGTATCAGAGTCTGTTACGGACGAAATTGAAAATAACGCAGATAAAGTAGCGCAAGTTGTACAGTGGAGTAGCGCAGCAATTGAAGTATATAATCATTACCGTGCGTCGAGACAAGAGAAGAAGGTTGAAAAAGAAGAGCGTAAATTAGAAAGACTTGAGAAGAAGGCTGAAAAGAAAGAGAAGCGATCTAGAATTCGCATGAGAGGTGAATCGTAATGAATATGACAAAACTTGAAACAATTGAAGAGCTTGAAGTCTTAGTAGAAAAGAACGAGCCTTATGTTCTTTTTAAACATAGTACGACATGCCCGATTAGTCACGGTGCATACACAGAGTTTCAAGCATATTGCAGTGAAGAAAGAGAAGTAGCTGCTTATTATTTATATGTACAAGATGCGAGAGATGTTTCGAATCGTGTTGCAGAACAGTACAGCATTAAACACGAATCACCGCAAGTGTTATACATAAAAGATGGGATAGTAGTATGGAATACGTCTCATTGGAACATAAAAAAAGATGCTTTAGAAGAGAATATTAAGTAAAAAGAAGCAAGCTAAAGGTGCTTGCTTCTTTTTCTTTTTTTTGTTTTTGTTGAATGGTACACTATTAATAGTTCAAACTAAATAACTAGATTGTTGAAAGTAGGTTTTAAGTAATGAAGAAAATGGCATTATCCTTCGCAGTCGTAAGCTTATTACTAGGAGCTTGTAGTAGTAATAATACGATTAGTAAGAAGGATGAAGTTATACAAAAAGATACAAAAGAAAAAAGTATGATTCCGAGAACTGCTGTTTCTAAGGATTATTATAGAACTGTTATTCCTTTAAAAGAACAAAAGGTTATTAATACAGCTAATATAAAAACAAATTCCAAATTAGATTTAGCAGAGTATGAAAATGGTTTAATGAATATTGCAACACAGCAATTTGATACAGAAAGTCATGTATTGCAATTAAATCAATATATTCCAGAGAAGTTAATTGATGAATTAGTCGCGAAAGTAGAAGCGCCAGTTTTGACAAATATTATAGAACAAGACTATTTCGGGAAACAGAATTCAAATGAATTAAGTTTATCTGGTGTTATAATTGGTTTAGCTATGTCGTCAAGTGTATCTAACGAAGAAGCTATTTCGAAAGGGACTGAAGTTGCTAAACAGCTTACAGAAGCTATTAACAAAAATGATAAATATAACAAATCTCCAATTACATTTGCTATCTTTAAGCAAGAAAGTACAAGTTCTTTAAAAAATGGTACGTATATTGCTAGTGCTACTGTTCAAAAGAATGATACGAACCTTGGAAGTTGGAGTACGATCGATGAAAAAGCGTATTCATATCCTTCTGATGAATTTACACAAGCACACGGAGAAGATAATACAAAAATAAGTGAATTTGCTAAGGCGATAAAAGAGTTTTCTCCTGGAGATTATATCCCAGTTAATGCTAAAGTTTCTTATAAGAAAAATCAAATGGACACATTAAATATGGATATTGTTATTAAATATAACGGTAAAACAGAATTAATGGCCCTTACTCAAATGGCTGCTCAAGGGATGTTAGAGAAATTGCCTAAAGATGCTAAAGCACAATTACAGATAAAGTCCGAGAGTAAAATCGAGGCTGTTATTATAAAAGAGAAAAACAGCGATAAACCGTTTGTATCCTTCTTATAAAAAAGACAGTGTTTAAACTGTCTTTTTTTATTGTAAATGAAATGGTACGAAGTTTTTTTGATATTGATTCATTACTGTATATCGTGTGACAATCGTATATGTATCAGCTATAATAAGTTATCTTAAAAAAGTAACATATAGGAATTTGAAAGAGGTGGCTTTCTTATGGCATCACAACAATTAGGTCGTTTACGTTCTGAAATCGATCAATTAAATTTACAAATATTAGAATTACTAAACGAAAGAGGTCGTCTCGTACAAGAAGTTGGTAATTTAAAAGAAGTACAAGGTGTGAACCGTTTTGATCCTGTACGTGAAAGAAATATGCTGGATTTAATTGTAGAGAATAATAATGGTCCATTTGAAACATCGACTTTACAACATATTTTCAAACAAATTTTCCAAGCTGGTTTAGAGTTACAAGAAGATGATCATCGTAAAGCGCTACTTGTTTCTCGTAAGAAAAAAACAGAAGATACGATTGTTGAAATTAATGGTGAAAAAATTGGTGACGGAAATCAGCATTTTATTATGGGACCATGCGCAGTGGAAAGTTATGAACAAGTACGTCAAGTTGCTGAAGCAATGAAAGCACAAGGCTTGAAATTAATGCGTGGTGGTGCATTCAAACCACGTACTTCACCGTATGATTTCCAAGGTCTTGGATTAGAGGGATTACAGATTTTACGTCAAGTGGCAGATGAATATGATTTAGCTGTTATTAGTGAAATTTTAAATCCAAATGATATTGAGATGTCAATAGATTACGTTGATGTTATTCAAATTGGTGCTCGCAATATGCAAAACTTCGATTTGTTAAGAGCAGCTGGTGCTGTAAATAAACCAGTATTATTAAAGCGCGGTTTATCTGCAACAATTGAAGAATTCATTAATGCGGCAGAATATATTATGGCAGAGGGAAATGGAAACATTATTTTATGTGAACGAGGTATTCGCACGTATGAAAGAGCGACGCGTAATACGCTTGATATTTCCGCTGTGCCGATTTTGAAGAAAGAAACCCATTTACCTGTCGTTGTCGATGTAACGCATTCTACAGGGCGACGTGACCTTCTACTACCAGCTGCAAAAGCAGCGATGGCAATTGGCGCAGATGCAGTTATGGCTGAAGTACATCCAGATCCAGCTGTCGCTTTATCAGATGCAGCACAGCAAATGAATATTTCGCAGTTCAATGACTTTATGAAAGAATTAAAAGTATTTGGAAGTAAATTGTGAAAAATTTAAAAGAAGCTTCCAAAAATACGTTTTGGAACAGCTTCCTCTTATTATATAGAGACTGTCATTGTCGATTTTTGTTGGTAAATCGATATATTTGAAAAATCGCCGATATAAATTTCTGGCCGTAAAAGCTTGGTTGGTGAAGGCGACTAATCAGTGGGAGATGAACAAAACCCCCACTGATTAAAATTTCACCTTATTTATTATCGTACCGTTAAAAAATGAGGTTTCTACTTATGGAACATCTATTTTTTAGAAAAAATGCCCTTTTTTTCATAAAAAATACGAAAATACGAGAAAAGAAGCGAATTTTTTCGAAACTTTTGCGGGAAAATATTGTATGAGCCTGCGTTTTTATCGTATCATTAGTAAAAGGAAGAACTCGGGACGATTGGTGGCATCTGCAAATAGAGTTGATGTCTTTTTTTCATTCAAGTAACCGATACATAAAAATAGATAACAAAAATAGAAGGAGTGTGCGATGAGATGAACGTAACAATCTATGATGTAGCGCGCGAAGCGAACGTTTCAATGGCTACCGTATCTCGTGTAGTGAACGGTAACCCAAATGTAAAGCCTACAACAAGAAAGAAAGTATTAGAAGCAATTGATCGTTTAGGATACCGCCCAAATGCGGTAGCACGTGGACTAGCAAGTAAGAAGACAACTACAGTAGGTGTTATTATTCCTGATATCTCAAATACGTTTTATGCAGAACTTGCACGTGGAATTGAAGATATCGCAACAATGTATAAATATAACATCATTTTAAGTAACTCTGACCAAAACAAAGAGAAAGAGTTCCATTTATTAAATACGATGCTTGGAAAACAAGTGGACGGAATTGTTTTCATGGGTGAAGATATTACAGACATTCACATTGAAGAATTTAAAAAATCTCCAGTGCCAATTGTATTAGCAGCATCATTTGATGAGCAAAATGAAACGCCATCAGTAAACATTGATTATACACAAGCAGCTTACGATGCAATGAAGCACTTTATTGAGCAAGGGCATAAACGTATCGGTTTCGTCTCTGGTCCTTTCATTGATAAAGCGGGAAGCGCGAAAAAGTTACAAGGTTATAAAAAAGCTTTAGAAGAAGCAGGTATTTCATATGATGAAAATCTTGTAATCGATGGAGATTACACATATGATTCAGGTATCGAAGCATTCGAAAAGCTTTGGAGCATTGATGAAAAGCCAACAGCAATCTTCGTATCTTCTGATGAAATGGCACTAGGTGTAATCCACGCAGCACAAGACGCTGGATTAAACGTACCAACTGATGTAGAAGTACTTGGTTTCGATAATACACGTCTTGCATTAATGGTTCGTCCACAGCTTTCAACAGTTGTACAACCAATGTATGATATCGGTGCAGTAGCAATGCGTCTATTAACAAAGTATATGAACAAAGAAAAAGTGGAAGATCACACTGTTATCCTACCTCACCGTATCCAATTTAGAGATTCAACGAAGTAAGTATAAAAGAGCTCACAGCATTTGCTGTGAGCTTTTATTCGTATTCAGGATAGTATTTTTTTGCTACTGTATCTACAGTTTCATTTTTCTTAACGTGTAAAAATCTTGTGTACAATTCTTTTCCTGAAATGTGAAACGTTCTTCTAGGCTCTAATATAGAATAGAATTCCTTGTTATATGTCACATAAATGCAAAATTAACTATTATAGGGCAATGTCATGTATAATAGAAAGAAAAGGCTTGTGAGGGGGGAGAAGAGATGATCGTTCTTTGGATAATTACGCTTTGCATGACTGCTATTTTTGCATATATGACGTTAAAACAAAATGGCTTAAAGCGATTTGTTCCAGGAAGTATTCTTGCAGGAATCGCCCTTATCACGTATGTAATTTCTATTTTTACTGAAAGTATTTCGATAGATGTAAGTACGAGTTTAATGTTTATCGGTATTACACTATTTGCAGGTAGCATTATGGTACTTATGGTTGCAGGTATTATTATATTTATTCATATGAATTCGGAAACGTTATAGCATATAGAAAAGGCATGTCCCTCGGGACATGCCTTTTTATCCGTTCAATTATGCTCTATCTTTAGAAGAGTTTTGTTGTTTTAGTAAGTCGCGAATTTCGCTAAGAAGTTCTTCTTCTTTTGTTGGTTCTGGAAGTTCTTCCTCTTCTGTTTCTTCTTTTTTCAACGTTAGTTTATTAAACAGTTTAATGAATAAGAAGATAGAGAATGCAATAATTAAGAAGTCGACAACTGTTTGAATAAATGCACCATATTTTACAACTGCACCGCCAAATGTAAAGGAAAGTCCTTTGAAGTTTACTCCACCAAGTAATAGACCAATTAATGGCATGATAACATCGCCTACTAATGAAGAAACAATTTTACCGAATGCACCACCGATTACAACCCCGACAGCTAAATCAATTACGTTCCCTTTTAAAGCGAACTTTTTAAACTCGTTCCACATGTGTTATTCCCATCCTTTCCACGATTCAATATGAAATTTATAATTCCTATCAACATATTCTATAGAAATTTGCGGGAGAAAGAAAGAGAAAATGGGAATGAAAGTAAATTCTGAAAAATGTATCCGTTTTAATTTTTGTTTGTGGCGTGCAGTAGAGATTGTAGCATTTGCTGTGTTTTTAATCCTTCTAATCCATCTACTAACGGCTTCATGTCTCCATGTACACATTCAATAAAATGATGAACAGCATCTTCAAAGCCGCGTTGTTTTAACGTCGTTTCCCATGATGGAGAACCGCTTTGTGAAACGGAGTTTTCCTCTTCAACTTCAAATGTGTTCATATTTTTTACGCGAATGATTTTTCCTGTCGTTACAAGTTCAATTTGTTCTAAATTTGTACCAGCATGGCGATGCATTGCTGTAGAAAGTAACATTCCATTTGCAGTTGTATATGTATGATGTCCGTAAAGAAGTTCATTCTTTTCATTGATTTGCATCATATTGTGAACAACGTTAAGGTTATCATTAGCTAACCAGCGGGCAGTATCTACAATATGTAAGTAATCATCTAACATAGTAAAGTCATACGTATATGGCCCGACTTTATTTGTGCGGTGCTTTTCAATTCGAATCCATGAAATATCATCAGCCTGTTCTTTGGCAGCGACATACATAGGGACAAAGCGGCGATTAAATCCAACCATTAACTTTCGGTTATACTTTTCGCTCATTTCGACTAGCTTTTCGGCTTGTTCTACTGTAGCTGCTAACGGTTTATCTACATAAACATCGATTCCTTTTTTTAGAAGTTCAGAAACGATTTCATAATGTGTAGCAGTTGAACTATGAACGAAAACGGCATCACATTCCGAAGCTAACGTTTCAATAGAATGAAAGTCTTGAATCCTATATTGCTGACAAATTTGTTTTCTTTTTTCCGCATTAGGTGTAAACGCCCCTACAAAATTCCAATTTGTTTCTTTTGTAAGTGTTGGGAGATAGGCCTTTTGTGCAATGCTTCCAAGTCCAATCATTCCGATTTTAGGTTTGTTCATGTTTATTCCCACCCTATCAATATTGATATAACGGGTTAAATGTAGCATAGGGTAGGGGAGGAAGGCAAAAATTAGCTTTTTACTTACGTCCTTCTAACAAAATCTTCTCTATCTCTTCAAAGTTATGAGTGTGAGCGTGTTTGTAGCTGTTAGAAAAAGGGTGTTTAAGGAAAATTATGTTAAAATATAAAGAGTAATAAAATATCTTCGCTTTAATAGAAATTAGGATTGATTGAGAGAGGGTGTGGAATTGGAGAATTATCAATTGAAAAATAATAAAGCAAATAGGGCTCTAAAAATTGGGACTAATATCATACTTATTCTATTAATTATTGGTGCAATACAAATGTTTTATGATGAAGATTATACAAATGACCACTTTGGTGGGTTATTTTTGGTGACCTTTTGGATGGTCAAAAGTATTTCTGGGCTTACGATAAGTTTAAAAGAGGGATATAAAAAGTCAGTATTAATTGATTTGGGTTTAGTGCTCTTTTCTTTTTATCTTTTATTTTATTATAGTATGAAGTTTTTCTTCTAAAAATAAAGCCCATGGTCATATAGGGACTATGAGCTTTTTATTAGTAAATTAGTCTGTGAATTAATATGCTATTTATTTAGATTTCCTCAATAGCAATTGAATGTAAAGCTGTTTTTTCCGGTTATAACGTTTTGTAAAATTCTTGAGTAATAGAAATAAAGTGGGTAGCCTCTTCTAAAAAAGGATAATGGTTACTGTCCTCAAATGGAACGAAGATAGAATTAGGCATGCCCTCATGCATCTCGGTAGAGTATTGAATAGGGCACTGCGCATCGTGCCTTCCGCAAACAATAAGCGCCTTTGCTTGGATAGAAGGTAAATACTCTCTCAAATCAAATGAAGAATATTCTTTAGCGAAAGCGTTCATCCGACTGGCGGACATTGTTTTTTGGATGGATTTACAAAAATAAGAGTTATAGCTTTCGGGTTTGTATAAAGATAATTTTGTTCGTTTAGTAGAGAATTCTTTTCTTTCTTCATTTGTAAGATGGGGGCTTTTTAAGTTCTCGATAAGCTCTTGCATATAGTGAAACTGTGGGTGTGCGGGGTGATAAATACAAAATGATGTTTCGGTATAGTTACTGGCCGCAGCGCCAACGATAACTAATGATTGTAAGGAATTTGGATATGTAATCGCGTATAAAAGCCCAAGCATACCGCCTGTTGAATGACCAGCGAAATGCCATGTGGGAAATTGTAAAGCTTCTCTTATTGCTTCCAAGTCATGAATCGTTTCAATCATACTTAATTCATTTTCTGAATGAGCTTTTACAGAATTACCAACGTCTCGTAAATTAATGAGGAATACACAATGTGTAGAAGTGAAAGCATCCGCAAAGTAATCGCCAGTTTCATTAAATTGTGAATAGTGATGTGTAATGCAAAGTGGCTCGCCATCACCTTTTGTAAAAAGTTCGAATGTGCCACGATTTGTATTGATGATTTGTTGTTTCCACATAATATCACTCCTTTTCTTATTAGAGTCATGGCTAGTCCATTAGTAACCAAAAAATATCAGCGATTTTTCGAATATATCGACCATAACTAAAAAAATATCGGCGATTTTTAAAATATATCAGCGATTCGACACGGGATATCGACTTAACAACAAAAAACGACAATGATAGCAAACTATGAATAAAAGGAGGCTGTTAAAAACGAGCCTCCTTTCTGTTTAATACAAAGACTTTGTCATATTATTCCGAATAATTTCAAGGGATTTCGCTACAGTTAATGCATTTTTTTCTTCAATTTCTGGTTTTCGAGGGATCGGTTTATACATGTTGTCTGGATCTTCCCATGTGAGGGGAAGTTCTGTTTCTGCTTGTCCTTTCCAAGCATCAATCCATTCTGGAGGGAGGTAACCTGAGATGTTTTGGATGTTGTTCATTTCGAGCCAAATAAGTGCCCAAGCTCTTGGAACGACGCGCCATAAATCGTAGCCGCCACCGCCGACAGCGATCCAGCGACCGTCGCAATATTCATTAGCGATTTCACGAGCGAGCTTTGGTATTTCGCGGTAAATGTTCATCGTTGCGCAAAGGTGTGTAAGTGGGTCGTAATAATGCGCATCAGCACCATTTTGCGTTAATATAATATCCGGTTTAAAGTATGCTGCAACTTCTTTTACAACCGTTCGATATGATTCTAGAAAGGATTCATCTTCTGTAAAAGCATCGAGTGGAACGTTAAAAGAATAACTATAACCATTCCCTTGCCCGCGTTCATTTACAGCGCCAGTTCCAGGGAATAAATAACGCCCGGTTTCATGTAACGAAATGGTGCATACGTTAGGATCGTCATAAAAAGACCATTGGACGCCATCACCGTGATGAGCATCTGTATCAATATATAAAACGCGTAAACCGTATTTCTTTTGAATATATTTCATTGCGATGGAGCTATCGTTATAAATGCAAAAGCCAGATGCTTTACCGCGAAAGCCATGATGTAAGCCGCCGCCTAAATTGAGGGCGTGCTTTACTTTCCCGGAAAGAACAGCGTCGACAGCTGTTAACGTACCTCCAACGAGTAATGCACTTGCTTCGTGCATATTTGGAAACATCGGTGTATCTTCTGTTCCGAGTCCGTATGTCATCGCAATTGATTTTTCTAACTTTCCTTCTCCAGCACGTTTTACCGCATTTATGTACTCCTCAGTATGAATGTAGGCAATCTCTTCATCTGTCGCCATCCGTGGTGAGATAACTTGAGAAGGAGAAATAAAGCCGCTTTTTTGTAATAAATCATACGTAAGTGTGACGCGTAGTTGGTTAAAAGGATGCTCAGGGCTAAAGGAATAGCCCCGAAAATCATTTGAATAAATAAACGCGCTACTCATGCTTGCATCCCCATAATGTTCGGCCATAAGACGCGGTATCCCTCTGTTTCAAGTGCGTCAATTACTTTTAGAGGATTCATCGTTTGAATGCGGAAAACGAGTACTTTATCATTCTCATCTTTTGCTGGGTAGACGAGAACGCTCACGATATTTATTTGTAAATCACTAAAAATAGCAACGACTTTTCCGAGAATACCAGGTTCATTTTTCACTTGAATTTCAATTTGTGAACTTGGTTGATGTGCACCTGTTAATTTTACTAACGTGTGTAGTACGGTAGATTCAGAAATGATACCCACTAACTTTCCAGCCTTTGTAACAGGAAGGCAGCCAATTTTATTTTCAAAAAATAAAGTCGCAATTTCCTCAACGAAATCGAGAGGATGGCAAGTCATAACGGGATGTTTCATAATGAGTTCGAGCGGTTGTTTCAGCATATCGAGTGAAACTTGTTCATCTAGAATAGATGGACTTGCATCTCTTACATCCCGATCAGAAATAATGCCTAAGACATGATTATTTTGATCGACAATTGGAATGTGCCGAATGCCTTTCGTACGTATCGTTCGGATTGCTGTTTCGATTGTATCGTTTGGATGTAGTGTCACTACATTTTGATTCATAATTTCTTCTACAATCATTCCAGTTGCCCCCTTTATTAATACATAAAACGATTGTGAAAACGTAGACGATCAAATGCTTGAATAGAATCCGTATCAACACGTTTGCCGATGCGAACCATTAAACAGTTGGCAGGATGTGAACAAATTTCAGGATCATCTGTCGCCATCCATTGTAAGCCGCCAGCGTTCATCATCTTTTCCATTACTTTTCGGTATTCCCAAACATTTAAGCCTGTTTGTTTCAAATCCCAGTGCCAATAATATTCAGTCGTCAATATAATGTAATCTTCCATATAATCGTCCATCATAGATACTTCTAATAAGTTCTTTCCGACAGAGCTCCCGCGGAAGGCTGGGACTACTTCAATTGCCCCGAGTTCAATTAAGTTTTTCATTTTCCCTTCTGACCATCGTTCGAGTGGATCAGGATATAAGTATGTAACATATCCAACGATCGTTTGGTCATGTCTAGCAATAATGAGACGAGCTTCTGGTAATTTAGAAATTTCGACAATTGCTTTATATTGCTGCTCGGCAGGACGAAACGCAACTAAATCTGGATGGAATTCATACATTTCAAGATTATGTGTAGAGACAGGACCTTCAATAATTAAAGTTCCTTTCGCTGTTTTTAAGTTTCTAGCATTGTATATTTTTTTATGAATCAATGTATTGCTCACCACCTTGAGGGTTTGTGAATCTATTAATATCGTACTTTATAATATATGCGATGTGAATCGAATTTTGTCATTAAAAATTTGTCTAAAAATCAACAAATATACTGAAAATTTTAAATAATATCATTATAATAGATAATAGAATACATAGGAGGGGGATGTAAAGTATGAAAGTAGAAACGCTTCCTGTCATTAAAGGAGAAAATAATTTGCCGAATTATGAAGAGGCATACGCGAATTTTAACTGGGAAGAGGTTAATAAAAATTTTACTTGGAATGAAACAGGCCGAGTGAATATGGCGTATGAGGCAATTGATAAGCATGCGAAATCCGATCGAAAGAATAAAGTAGCCCTTTATTATCAAGATGGATCGCGAAAAGAGAAATATACATTTAAGGAAATGAAGGATTTTTCTAATAAAGCAGGAAACGTCCTGAAAAATTATGGCGATGTTGAAAAAGGCGATCGCGTTTTTATTTTTATGCCACGTTCTCCAGAATTATATTTCGCACTTCTTGGTGCAGTGAAATTAGGAGCAATTGTTGGACCGCTATTTGAAGCATTTATGGAAGGCGCAGTTCGCGATCGTTTGGAAGATAGCGAAGCAAAGGTGTTAATTACAACGCCTGAATTGTTAGAGCGTGTACCATTAAATGATTTACCAGCTTTAAAAACAGTCTTCCTTGTTGGAGATAATGTAGAAGAAGGTGGTAAAACGGTAGCGTTCAATCCTTTATTTGAACAAGCTTCAAAAGAATTACATATTGAATGGTTAGGCCGTGAAGACGGTTTAATTCTACATTACACATCTGGTTCTACTGGTAAACCAAAAGGTGTTCTCCATGCGCAAAACGCAATGGTTCAGCACTATCAAACGGCGAAGTGGGTACTAGATTTAAAAGAAGATGATGTATATTGGTGCACAGCTGACCCAGGCTGGGTAACTGGAACTGCTTACGGTATTTTTGCACCGTGGTTAGTCGGAGCATCAAATGTTATTTTAGGTGGACGCTTTAGTCCAGAAGCGTGGTACGAAGCGTTACAAGATTACGGTGTAACAGTTTGGTATAGCGCACCAACAGCTTTCCGTATGTTAATGGGAGCTGGACAAGATGCAATTAAAAAATACGACTTATCACAAGTGCGCCACGTATTAAGCGTTGGTGAGCCATTAAACCCAGAAGTAATTCGCTGGGGTATGAATGCATTTGGACTTCGTATTCATGATACGTGGTGGATGACGGAAACAGGTGGACAAGTTATTTGTAACTATCCTTGTATGGAAATCCGTCCAGGTTCAATGGGTAAACCAATTCCAGGTGTGAAAGCAGCGATTGTTGATAATGAAGGAAATGAAGTGCCTCCATACACAATGGGGAACTTAGCAATTGCTAAAGGTTGGCCAGCTATGATGCGTGCAATCTGGAATAATCCGCAAAAATATGAGTCTTATTTCATGCCAGGGGATTGGTATGTATCAGGTGACTCAGCTTATATGGATGAAGATGGGTACTTCTGGTTCCAAGGACGCATTGACGATGTAATTATGACATCAGGAGAGCGCGTTGGTCCGTTTGAAGTAGAAAGTAAACTAATCGAGCATACTGCTGTTGCAGAAGCTGGTGTAATTGGTATTCCAGATCCAGTGCGCGGGGAAATCATTAAAGCATTTATCGCGCTTCGTGAAGGATACGAACCATCTGAAGAATTAAAAGAAGAAATTCGTCAATTTGTAAAGAAAGGCCTAGCAGCTCATGCGGCGCCACGACAAATTGAATTTAGAGATAAATTACCGAAAACGAGAAGTGGTAAAATTATGCGTCGCGTATTAAAAGCGTGGGAGTTAAACTTACCAACAGGTGACTTATCAACGATGGAAGATTAAGAAAGAAAGGTCTGAACAAGTAATATGTTCAGGCCTTTCTTTTTTATCCCGCTATTTGTGGGAGTTTTACTGCCCGTAAACGTCCGATTGGTTCAACTAATAATCAGTGGGGAATGAATAAAACCCCCACTGATTATAGTTTCACTTTATGTTATGATGTAGTTGTGAAACTTATATATACGAGTTGAAGGGGATAGTATGATGAAAACAGAAAAAGAAAAGATGATACTAGGAGAAATGTACATACCAGCTGATCCAGTTTTAGTACAAGAGAGAGAGCAAGCACGTATATTAACGAGAAAATTAAATGATACGCCAGAAGTGAAATTAAAAGAGCGTAGTGAAATTGTAAAAGAACTGTTTGGAACGACCGGAGATAATATTCATCTTGAATCTTCTTTTAGATGTGATTACGGCTATAACATTCATGTTGGCGAAAATTTTTACGCAAACTTTGACTGTACGATTTTAGACGTATGCCGAGTAGACATCGGAGTGAACTGTATGTTAGCTCCAGGTGTTCACATTTATACAGCGACGCACCCGCTTGATCCGGTAGAACGCATAAGCGGATCAGAATACGGAAAACCAGTTACAATTGGCGATAACGTATGGATTGGCGGAAGAGCGATTATTAATCCAGGTGTAACGATTGGGCACAATGCGGTCATCGCATCTGGCGCCGTTGTAACGAAAGATGTGCCGGATAATGTTGTAGTTGGTGGGAATCCTGCAAAAATTATTAAAAAAATAAAATAATATTTGAACGAAGCGCCTTCCTCGTCTGTATACATTTATGAAAGAATAGATGAGGGAGGCGTTTTATATGTCTAATAAATTACTTCTTACTTTTGCTTTAGTTGGAATTATAGTTGTTTTTTCTTGTGGTCTTTTCTTACCGATACCAATTGGATATAGAGTATCAATGCTTACAGCTGGAGCTATAATGGGTGTTATGTTTTCAATCATTATTCCGTTTGATAGAAAATATATAGTACGAAAAAAGGGGAATAAAATCGATTTTACAAAAACAAAAGTGTATTTTCGTTGGAATGTATTTGACACTATTTCTGTCTGTCTTGCGTTGTATGCATGCATATGTGTGCAAGTGTTAAATATTTTAGTTCCAATGGGATTTACGATTCAAAATCCATATGTTCAATTTTTTACAAATCAATCACAATTGTGGGTTTTTATCGCAATTGGATATTTAATTTCCCGCATTTCATTAACGTTAAAAGGAATAAAGGAGATCAAAAATCATGGCGCAGATTGGGATTGAGGAAGAGCTCATGCTTGCGTATCAAAGTGGGGATAAACAGGCCGGGGAAAAACTATACGTTTTAATTAAACCAACGCTATATACATTTTTGTATCGCTTTAACCGGGATGAACAATTAAGTATCGATCTTGTGCAAGATACGTTTTTAACGCTAGAGCGTAAGAAACATATGTATAAAATCGAGAAAGGCAGAATAAAAACGTATTTATTTCAAATTGGTTATCGTCTTATGATTAATAAATTAAATAGAAGAAAAAAGTGGAGGTCGCTCTTACCATTTTTAGTACCAGTTCAGGAGATAGAGTTTTCACAAGAAGACCGTCTTACAGTAAGAGAAGCAATTTTGAAAGTTCCTGAAGAACAGAGGGCTGTCCTCATTCTTTCTTATTATCATGATATGCAGCAAAAAGAGATTGCAGAGATATTAAACATTCCGATTGGAACAGTGAAATCGAGACTCCATAACGGGATAAAGAAATTAAAACAATTGCTGGAGGTGGATGAAATTGAGCGAAAATCCCTTTAAGAGTGAATATAAATTAAAGCAGCATTTAGACAGTGACCATGTAGAAATACCGGATTTTCCAAAAACGGTAAGTCGCTTCGATCGATTAATCGGATTTCTTGCTTCTCCGACTAAAGATCCTGTGGAAGCGACGATTGGAAATGATTTATCGGTTGTGTTTCATGTATCGTTATTAGTTGGGGTTCCAATTATTTCTTTGCTGACAATACTATTATTCGTTTGAGTGAAAAACATACCGAATTTGAAAACGGTATGTTTTTTTATTAGGCCTAATATTACTCTATTCGTTATTGTGTTTTATGTTAATATATTAATATTGATTGTGGAATAGAGGTAGAAAAAATGAGACATTGTTCTAATTGTGGAAGAAAAATTCAAGATTATGATAATTACTGTACAGGTTGTGGCCATAATTTAGAAAAAGTAAAAAAAGATGATTTTGCGACTGAAGTAGATAGTAAAGAACAATTACCTGTAAAGAGTAAGATAGTTATGTTATGGGAGAAGAAAGTAGTAAAAGGAGGTTTACTTGCTTTCTTAGTTATCGTTAGTAGTATCGTACTTATTTATATGAATTCATCTCCGTTTCATACAATGAAGGGTTATTGGTATACGGAAAAATACCATAATTATATTCAAATTCGAGAAATAAATGATGAGTATATTGAAATGGTCTTTTATGATAAAAGGAGAAAAGAAAAAGTTATTCAAGGGAATGTCGTAAATCATAAACGAGATACTGTGAATTTCTATGTGACTGATCGTGGGAAAAACGTAATGGCAACATTAGAATTAAAAGATGGAATGCTGTATTATTTTAGTCCAGAAGATACTGCTTCAGGAAGAATGGAATTTACAAAAGGGACGGAAGAGGAATTTAATAATTTCTATAACGTAAAAGGCATTTATAATTCGAATTAAATCTCCTATTTTCTTCAATTTGACACATACTAGTAAATAATGATATAAAGAAAAGTATATGAATAATTGAGCGTGGAAAGGGAGAAGTAGTGATCATTTCCCTGTTTTAGAGAGCTGATGGTCGGTGGAAATCAGCACATAGATGATCGCGAATTACGCCCCTAGAGCATCTTTTTTCGATTGAATTGTATTCAAAAGGGAAAAGACGGTGTTAAGCCGTTATGTAAATAAGGTGGTAGGCTTTTTTTGCCTGCAACTAGGGTGGTAACGCGATAATCAAGATCGTCCCTTATTTGAAGGGGCGATTTTTTTATGTTTTCAACATTCACGCCAGTAATGAACTTAAAGGAGAGTATGTAGGATATGGGTATTTTACAAGATCTTGAATTTCGCGGTCTAATTAATCAGCAAACAGATGCTGAAGGCCTTGAGCAATTATTAGAAAAAGAAAGCGTTAAATTATACTGTGGTTTTGACCCAACAGCAGATAGCTTACACATCGGTCATATGTTACCAGTATTAATGTTACGTCGTTTCCAATTAGCTGGTCACCAACCAATCGCACTTGTTGGCGGTGGAACTGGTATGATCGGTGACCCAAGTGGTAAAAAGGCAGAGCGTACATTAAATACGAAAGATACAGTTGCTTACTACACTGAAAGTATTAAAAACCAACTTTCAAACTTCTTAGAGTTTGAAAATGTGGACAACCCAGCAACAATGGCTAACAACTATGACTGGCTTGGTAACTTAGATGTAATTACATTCTTACGCGATATCGGTAAAAATTTCGGTTTAAACTATATGTTAGCAAAAGATACAGTAGCATCTCGTTTAGAGACTGGTATTTCATTCACTGAGTTTAGTTACATGATTTTACAATCATACGACTTCTTAAACCTATACCAACAACATAATTGCCGTCTGCAAATTGGTGGTAGTGACCAATGGGGTAACATTACAGCTGGTCTTGAATTAATTCGTAAATCAGAAGAAGATGCGAAAGCATTCGGTTTAACAATTCCACTAGTTACAAAATCTGACGGTACGAAGTTTGGTAAAACAGAAGGCGGCGCAATTTGGTTAGACCCAGAAAAAACAACTCCTTACGAGTTCTACCAATTCTGGATTAACACAGATGACCGTGATGTAGTTAAATACTTAAAATACTTCACATTCTTATCTCATGAAGAAATTATTGAGCTTGAGAAGCAAGTAGCTGAAGCGCCAGAAAAACGTGCAGCACAAAAAGCATTAGGTTCTGAAATGACAAAACTTGTTCACGGTGAAGAAGCATTAGAGCAAGCAATTAAAATTTCAGCTGCATTATTCAGCGGTTCTGTAGCAGAACTTACTGCAAGCGAAATCGAGCAAGGATTCAAAGACGTACCATCTGTAGAACGTACTGCAGAAGATACAGTATTAATCGACTTACTTGTAGAAAGCAAAATCTCTCCATCAAAACGTCAAGCACGTGAAGATGTAACGAACGGTGCAATCTACGTAAACGGTGAGCGTACACAAGCGTTAGATTACGTTGTAACAGAAAACGACCGCATCGAAGGTAAATTCACAATCATTCGCCGCGGTAAAAAGAAATATTTCTTAATCCGTTACTAATAAAAAGCTTTGAGGAGTTAAATCCCTCAAAGCTTTTTTGTTTTAATCTCCTTTTCGAGTTCATACGGAAATCACATGTAAGCGGTATGATAAACGTATAACAAATAGAAAGGAGTGGTAAAACGAAATGTCACTAGAAGCGCTCATTATTTTTTCTTTGCTAAATGCGGGTCAGCTTGCAGAGAACACGAAGGTTGATATACATAAAGAGCAGAAAGATGCTTATGTATATGTTCAAAAAGAGGAAAATAAATAATTTTATTTTATATATAAACGACAAAAAGCCAACCCAGAGGATTGGCTTTTTGTCATTAACAAGAGTAGAACTCTATAATAAACAAATGAAGTTCAAGGCATATCTTGAAAATGCAGTGGTGTTTGTAAGTTATATTCCAATGTAAAGAGAAGTGGATGTAATAGATACTATTCTCCGTATCTATTACATCCATATTCTTAGTTAAATTTACGTACCTGAACTTTAAAATTAGTCATTATCATGTGGTGAATCAGAACTATGGTCATTACTTTCTGAATGATCCTGAGCATTTTTCATAGACGCTGTAATAAATGCTGTTGTCATCACAGCATTCATCCAACTTGCTTCAGCATCATTAGCATTTGTTCCTGGTTCGTTCTGATTACCGGTTTCTTGTGTTGAGGAATGATTTTTTAATTCTTTTTCAATAAATTTGTTATGTTGCTTCTTCCTGCCAAAAATCTTCATGAATACTTGCATTATAAAGCATGCAATGAAGACTATTAGAAGAAAGAAAAAGAAAATTAAGGACAGATTAATTATCTCCTCCATATTTATACCTACTTTCTAATTTAAGAGATAATGAATATCCTTAAATGAATTAGCATTCTATATTTTGTAACATCAGTATACCGGTCATTAAGATGTTCAGTAAGAATACAATATATGTACTATTAAACGATAACAAAAAATACAGTACAATAAAACATTATGAGGAAAATAGATAAAAGTAAAATCATTCTGAACAAAATAAGACTTTGAATAAATTTAATTCATGAATCCAAAAGAGGAGTGGTTTGCTTCTCTTTTATTTTTGAAATGAGGTGGTAATTTGAGTCCTATTAAACTTTACAACAAACAATTACAATTAAAAGCATATCTTGAAAATGCTTTTAAAATACCTTATGAGTAGCGGTTTAATACAATTTGGACGGCTGCTTTTTTTGTGTAAAAACTTTGTTATTAGAGATGCTAGTATGTTTTTAATCGATTTAGATTATTATGTTGTTATGGAAGAAATAGTTACGTTTATGGTTATGAAAGATTTTATAAATGATTTATAGTAATGATATAAGAAGTTGACGAAAGGGCAACTGATGCATGGTTGCTCTTTTATAGAATACGTCTTTTTTCAGCTTGTAAGGAAAAACTGTAGATATTCAAGTAACAAAAATATGTAAGAATAAATATGTGGACGCTCATTCCACGTTTTAATAGTAACTTCATATACAGGGAAGGTTTTTCCCTTCCTTTGAGCGTACGGCAAGATTTAAAAAATATATAATGTCGTATTCAGCTGTATGTTGAAAGGTGCGGAAGCACCATCCCTAATAAAATATTAGTGTATGAATAGAAAACTCTGTTTGTTCTTATGAATAAACAGGGTTTTTTATCGTTCAAGAGCAACTATTTGGTTGCTCTTTTTATTATGCAAAAATTACATAGGTGGTGTTAACAAAAAAATA
The DNA here is from genome assembly GCF_050279465.1 of Bacillus sp. NPDC094077. Taxonomy (NCBI): domain Bacteria; kingdom Bacillati; phylum Bacillota; class Bacilli; order Caryophanales; family Bacillaceae; genus Bacillus; species Bacillus sp. NPDC094077. The sequence continues at coordinate 193,616 of NZ_JBNNUF010000005.1, forward strand.
TAAAAAAGTAAATAAAAAAAGAAGGATATAAAAATTTTTAAAATGTATAAGAGCAGCATAAACAATATTATTTTGAAAGAAGGTTTTTATTTACGGGAATTTTATTGGATGCTTCATGGATGGTACTGGTAACATTTTTAGCAATTGGTTTCTTTTCAGCGGTTTATTATTATTTTGGCCTGAACGAATCATACAAAAAGAAACTAAAGAAACGAGATTACGAATGGTGGAGTTTTTCATGAAAACATCTATCCCTCGTATTTTAGAAGAGGAACGTGAAGTGAAAGAGGAGAGAGGACAGAAAAGGGAAGGAGTAATAAAGGTAAAGTATCATAATTCATTTTCTTATTCTGTTTATACTTACCCATTTCTATACACACGCCAGCCTTTTTTGTTTTGGCCCCAAACTGGCCCCAATTACATTCTTTTTTATACCTTATCGTGCATTATTAAATAAAATAAAAAAAGCCCAGGCCCCTTGATAAACAAGGTTCCTAAGGCTTTTAATACGACTCTTTGCAGAGTACCGAGATTAACGAGAGTAGAACTCTACGATTAATGCTTCGTTGATTTCAGCTGGTAACTCAGCGCGCTCAGCGTGACGAGTGTAAGTAGCTTCTAATTTGTCAGCATCGAAAGTTAAGTATTCTGGTACGAAGTTGTTAACTTCGATCGCTTCTTTAACAACAACAAGGTTGTTAGATTTTTCGCGAACGCTGATAGTTTGACCAGGTTTTACACGGTAAGATGGGATGTCTACGCGAGCGCCATCAACCATGATGTGACCGTGGTTTACTAATTGGCGAGCTGCACGACGAGTGCGAGCTAAGCCCATACGGTAAACTAAGTTGTCAAGACGAGCTTCAAGAAGGATCATGAAGTTTTCGCCGTGCTTACCAGGCATTTTACCTGCTTGGTCAAATGTGCGACGGAATTGACGCTCAGTCATGCCGTACATGTGACGAAGTTTTTGTTTCTCTTGTAATTGTAAACCGTATTCTGAAAGTTTCTTACGTTGGTTAGGACCGTGAGGACCTGGTGCGTAAGGGCGTTTTTCTAATTCTTTTCCTGTGCCGCTTAGAGAGATTCCAAGACGACGAGACAGTTTCCAAGCTGGACCTGTATAACGAGCCATAGTTGACTCCTCCTTTAAAATGTTTTTATTTACGTAAAATAAAAACAGACGTAATCGATATTTACGGGCATTTTGTTTTCATGTACCTTCGCTCCAGCAGCAGGGAGTTACGAGATACACCTCCGTAGAGGAACAAAATACAAACGATAAACTCACATTACAAGGCTGCCTTTTTATTTTACACAAACGCTATTATATCTTTTACCTACACTTTCGTCAAGCGAGTACATTTTTGTTTTATGCATATAAATTTTGGGAATTAATTAAGAAGGAATTTAAAACAATATAAAAGAAAAGATAGAAACACACATAAAACGCTTACATAAAATGAAGTAAAACGTTCATCAAAGTTTTATTGATGGATATACGGCAATAAAAACATAAGGGGGATGTTTTTATGAAAAAGAAGCATATGGAGACAGCGTTAATTCATCACGGTTATACATCTGAGGAACATAAAGGAAGTTTAACACCACCTTTATTTCAAACGTCTACATTTACATTTGAAACTGCGCAGCAAGGAGAGGCGAGTTTTGCGGGAGTAGATCCATCTTATATTTACTCAAGGCTTGGAAATCCGACTGTGAAATTATTTGAAGAACGTATGGCGGTGTTAGAAGGCGGAGAAGAAGCGCTTGCCTTCGGATCCGGTATGGCAGCTATTTCAGCAACGTTAATTGGTTTTCTAAAGGCTGGAGATCATATTATTTGTTCAAATGGATTATATGGATGTACGTACGGCTTTTTAGAGGTGTTAGAAGAGAAATTTATGATTACGCATTCGTTTTGTGAGATGGAAACAGAGGCTGATATTGAAAATAAAATTCGTCCAAATACAAAGCTTATTTTCGTTGAAACACCGATTAATCCGACGATGAAGTTAATTGATTTAAAACAGGTGATCGGGGTTGCGAAGAGAAATGGCTTACTTGTCATTGTTGATAATACGTTTTGTTCACCTTATTTACAAAGACCACTTGAACTTGGCTGTGACGCTGTTGTGCATAGTGCGACAAAATATATTGGTGGTCACGGTGATGTTGTAGCGGGTGTAACAATTTGTAAAACGAAAGCGTTAGCTGAAAAAATTCGCCCGATGCGAAAAGATATCGGTGGTATTATGGCGCCGTTTGATGCGTGGTTATTGTTACGCGGATTAAAGACGTTAGCGGTAAGAATGGACCGCCATTGTGATAATGCAGAAAAAATTGTATCGTTTCTGAAAAATCATGAAGCGGTAGAAGGCGTTTGGTATCCAGAAGGGGAGTTAGCATCTCGCCAAATGAAACGTGGCGGCGGCGTTATTTCTTTTTCAGTAAAAGGCGGAAAGGAAGAGACGCAAGCGTTTATCAATGACCTTCACTTTATTACAATTGCGGTAAGTTTAGGGGATACAGAAACGTTAATTCAGCATCCAGCAACGATGACGCATGCGGCAATTCCAGCTGAACTAAGAAAAGAAATGGGCATTTTCGATAATTTAATACGTTTATCTGTCGGTTTAGAATCGTGGGAGGATATCGTTTCTGATTTAGAGCAAGCGTTAAAGAAAATATCTACTGTGAATCAATAAAGTGAAACTTTAATCAGTGGGGGTTTTTTCCATCCCCAGCTGATTATTAGTTGAACCAATCGGGCTTTTACGGGCAGTTGCCTCCTACCTAGCTTCCTCGCACTCGCCCAATTTTGAGGTGGGAGCCTTACTGCCCGCAAATAGCGGGATAAAAAAAGAGTGAGCTATCGGTTTTGTACAGAATGTACTGAATCGATAACTCGCTCTTTTCTTGTTACATATGTTTTAGGAGTGTTTCCACAAACTTTTCTAAATAGCGCTGATCTACTTCGTCAAAACGATTTTTTTCAGGGCTATCAATATCAAGTACACCAATGACAGTTCCTTCTTTTATAATCGGTACAACGATTTCCGAATTAGAAGCACTATCGCAAGCGATATGTCCTGGGAATTGGTGAACGTCCGCTACAAGCTGCGTTGTTTTCGTTTCAGCTGCTGCGCCGCAAACGCCTCGTCCAAATGGAATACGCACGCAAGCGGGCATTCCTTGGAATGGTCCAAGAACAAGCTGATTTCCTTCTGTTACGTAAAAGCCAACCCAATTAACGTGATCTAAAAATTGGTTTAATAATGCGGACGCATTTGATAAGTTTGCGACTACGTTTGATTCGCCAGTTAATAACGCATCCAGTTGTTTAATTACTGTCTCATATTGCTCTTCACGAGATCCTGCATAACTTTCTTTTGTAAACATGGAAACAACTCCCTTTTTATCGAGATGTGTAAAATAATAGCAAAATACGATGTATTTCACATGACTTTGTCGATAGAAAATTAAAGGAATTTGTCTTAAAAGTCAAGAAATTTAAACTATAGCTGTTCAGTGAGGGGAAGTGAGCGCATGAAACAGACGAAACAAAAAGTAATTGATGCGGCAATATCGTTGTTTAATACGAAGGGTTATGACGGAACATCGGTGCGAGACATTGCAAAGCGAGCGGATGTGAATGTAGCGAATATTTCATATTATTTTGCTGGAAAGCAAGGTTTATTAGAACAGCTTATTACTGATTTTTTAGAAGGATATATTCACGTAATCGAAACGTCATTTGAACAGAGAGAGTATTTGTCGGCTAAAGATGTGATGGTACAAATGGTGCGCGGGATTTTACGATATCAATTTGATAATAGGGAATTGACACGTTTCTTCTACCGAGAACTTTCGCTTGATACGACATTAATTCGTGAAGTGATGACCGTTTATTTTTCTAAAGAAAGATATTATATCGAGCAAATTATTAGGCAGGGACAAATGAAGCAAGAGTTTCGAAAAGTATCTTTTACAATGTTTATGACGCAATTAAAAGGCATGATAAATATGCCGTTTTTATATCCGCAGTATATATCAGAAGTGCTACATTCTTTTCCATCCGAGACATTTTTCTTAGAAATGTATACGAAGGAAATTGAGCAATGGATGGAACAAGCATTATGCAAAAAGAATATGTACTACGAATTGCCACGAGCTGTTCATATGTGAACCCCCCCCCACCTAACGAACTGAGGTGGGGATTTTTGTAGTTTCTTTTCTTTGCCATAAATTGTTGCATAATAGCGCAATAATTGTTAATGAGGCGCCAGCAATTTCGATTTTGTCGACTGTATAACCTCGAAAGATGGAACCGATAAGAGCAAGTATAGGAACTAAATTCATAAATAATATGCCGTTAATAGATGAAATATAGCGATTTCCCATATTCCAGCAAAATACAGCGATAACGCCTGCAATAATAGACATATAAAAGAGTTCAAAACGAACGCTCACAATTGTGCGTAGTGATGGTACAGTAACGATGTTTGTGTAAGTTAATACAGTGACAATAACGATGAGTGACATCGAACCGAACAAACAAGTTAACGTTGTATATCGAAGTGGTGACCAAGATTGAAAACGAGCACCACCATTCGTGTAAATGACCCAGCAGGTAACGCCGCATAACATTAATATATTCGTGGATAAGTGACTTGCAGCTCCAAACAATAAGTGAATATCTCCTTTTGAAATAACAAGCATAACACCGAGTAATGCGACGAACATACAAAGAAATGTGTAGTTTTGTGGGCGTTTGTTTTTTGTTATCCACTGTAATAATAAGGAAATTAGTGGCATAAGAGACTGAATCATAGCCGCATGGATTGCTCCGGAGGGTCCGGCAAGTTGTTGTCCGTAGAAAACGAGAAAACCATATCCAGCAAAACCGACTGTTCCGTAAAAGAATAAAGAAAGTATTCGTTTCTCTAAGCGGAGCGAATGTTTCCCTTCAGTGATTAATAGCAAAATAAGAAAAATAATTGCTGCTGATCCATAGCGGATCGTTGTGAAAAAGAAAGGATCAATAAATTGTAAGGCATTTTCCATTACAGGAAACATAAATCCCCAAGCAGTTACAGCAAGTAAGCATAGGAGGAATCCAAGTAGCATTTGTTTTTTGTTCAAGAGTACCATTCTCCTTTACATTTCGTTATAGTAAGTTGATGAAATAAGTATAAAGAGTAAGTATTTATGGAAGGAAATATCGATTTTTTATAACAGTTATAACTTTTTGTTAGAGGTGTATATGATGGATTTGGAGGCAGTACGATCATTTATTGAAGTAAAGCATACGCGAAGTTTATCAAAGGCGAGTAAGCTTTTACATATTTCACAACCAGCGCTTAGTAAACAGATTCAAAGATTAGAAGCGGATTTAGAGATTACTTTATTAAAACGTTCCGCTCAAGGAGTAGAGTTAACAAAAGCTGGAGAGTTATTTATAAAAAGAATGTTACCGATTTTGGAACAAATACATGAAGTGAAAACGGAAATGAAGAAATATCAAGAGAAACGGAAAATCTCTATAGGTATATTGCCAAGTTTAGCGGCGCATTACATATCGAAATGTAAAGATATATTAGGTGATGGATTCGAAGTAGAATGGAAAATTGAGCACACGAAAGTATTAATGGAATTGTTTAAAGCACGGAAGATTGAAGCGATGTTCGTCGATTCAGTAGTAGAAGGCGCTACATGTATAAAAGAAATGCGGGAAGAAAAAATCGTTTGTGTAGTTTCAAATGATCATCCTTATAAAGAGAAAACAATAATCCGAATGGAAGATTTGCAAAATGAAAAGTTAATCGTATACCCAGAAATATGTGATGTAAGGAGAATGATTATGAACATGTTTCAAGGTATAGGTGCGAAACCAATCATTGCATTTGAAACTTCTTATGCAGAACCGATGCTTGCGATGGTTGAAGCTGGACTGGGTATCACTTTACTTCCAGAAATGTCAGTAGAGCAAGCGGTAAAGCGGGGGAATGTGCATGCGATTTCTGTTGAACCCCCACTCATGCGGAAGATTTATTTTGCATCTCATATGAAAGAGTGCTTGTTATTACAATCATTTGATGAGGATCGGTAGTCAAGTGGACGGAAGGTTGAGAAAGATTACAATTACATTGAAAGAAACATGAAATTTTAAAAAAACTAGGTCAAAAACACGCCATTACATGGTATGATTAGTACATTGTTAGTTGTTAAATATAGGGGAATTCCCTTTTTATACATAATGCCTTCCATTTCATAAACGGAACGGACAAAAAAAGAGATATAACTAGGAGGCTTTTTTGCATGGATTCTATCCTGACGATCGTTATCATTGTAGTAAGCTCTATTCTAGTGCTGCTCATGATAGAGCTTGTGATAAGAAATCGTTCATATAAAGATATTGAAGCACTGGAGCAGTGGAAACAAGAAATAAAAGATAAACCTGTGGCAGATGAATTAAAACGGGTGAAAGATTTAAATATGACAGGTCAAACAGAAGAGCTGTTTGGTAAATGGCGTGAAGAGTGGGATGAAATTGTAACAACAACTCTTCCGAAAGCTGAAAAAGATTTAGGGCAAGCGCGAAAATTCGCCTCGCAATTCTCCTTCCGAAAAGCAAAGCATGCGATGAACGAATCCATAAGTGGTTTAGATGACGCTGATAATCGTATTACTGATATTTTAAATGAATTACAGCAACTGTTAGAAAGCCATGAGAAAAATAGCTCGGAAATTGAAGGGTTACGTGATACATATCGTAGTATGAAAAAGAGTGTTCTTGCTCATAGACATATGTATGGAGCAGCTGAGCAGAAAATTGAAGAGATGTTAGATGTTGAATCGGAGAAGTTCAAAACTTTTGAAGAGGCAACAAATAATGGTGATTATTTAAAAGCGAGAGAAATTGTTATTAGTTTGGAAGAAGGTTTAGCTAATTTAGAAATCATTATTCATCAAATTCCAGATTTATTGGTAGAGTGTCAAGCAACGTTACCGGTTCAACTGGAAGATTTATTACACGGCCATAATGATATGGTAAGACAAGGTTATGTATTAGATTACTTGGAAATCCCTAAAGAAGTCCGCGATATGACGAAACAACTACAAACATGTTTAATGGATATACAGGAGCTTCATATAACGGAAGCGGCTGAAAAAGTGGAAAACTTAAAAACTCGTTTAGACGGTTTCTATGACCAACTTGAACAAGAAGTACATGCGAAACATTATGTAGAGCAAAAAACACTTTCCGTCTATGAAGATTTAGAAGAACTTCGTGAAGAAGCAATTGAAACGAAAGCAGAAACACAACTTGTGAAACAAAGCTATCAGTTACAAGATAAGGATATTGAGTCTCAAAAAGTAATTGAAAAGCAAATGCACATTTTAATGAAACGTTTTGAAGTGATGCAATTACGCGTTGCTGAACAAGATATTGCATTCTCTATTATTCGTGAAGAACTAGAAGAGGTTTATGAGCAATGTGAAACGTTAAAAGTGCTTCATGCAGAATATAAAGAAATGCTACAAGCGATGCGTAAAGAAGAATTTGAAGCACGTGAGAAGTTACAGGAAATGCGAAATACAATTTTAGAAACGAAACGCTTTATGCAAAAGTCGAATTTGCCAGGTCTTCCAGAGAGCATCATGGAAGATTTACAAAGAGGGCAAATGGCAATGCAAGCTGTATATGAACAATTAGAAGTAAAACCGTTAAATATGAATGCTGTAAATAGCAGTTTAGAAGAAGCATACACAACTGTTAACGGTGTAGCTGAAATGACAGAAGAGTTAATTGGACAAGCGTATTTAGTTGAAAAATTAATTCAATACGGCAACCGTTACCGCAGTCATGATGAAAATCTTGCAGAAAGCTTAAATTATGCGGAGAAATTATTCCGTGAATATCAATACGATGCAGCTTTAGAACAAGCGGCTTCTGTACTAGAGCAACTTGAACCTGGCGTTGTTCAAAAAATAGCTGAATATGTAGACAATGGACAAACCCTTTCATAAAGGGTTTGTTTTTTTGTGTAATTTTGAAGGCGATGTTGCTATAATGAATAGCGGAATACAGTAAGGTTATTCGTTTCAAAATAAAGTGAAACTTTAATCAGTGGGGGGCCATCCCCTACTGATTATTAGTTGAACCAATCGGGCTTTTACGGGCAGTTGATCTCCCACCTAACTTCTTTGCTCCAGCTGAATTTTGGGATGGGAGTCTTACTGCCCGTTAATGCGGGATAAAGTGAAACTTTAATCAGTGGGGGCATTCCCGCTAATTAGTAGTCTTCACCAATCGGGATAAAACGGAACCTTTGAGTAGTCTTAGCGTAAATACACGTATTTATGATATGATTATATGATGTGATAGCGCTGAAAGGGGAAGAACGATGATCTATTTTGATAATAGTGCGACGACGAAGCCATATCCAGAAGCTCTTCAATCGTACGTAACGGTTGCTGGGAAATATTTTGGTAATCCTTCTTCTATTCATTCGCTTGGAGGAGAGGCAGAGCGTCTATTAACACAATCAAGAACGATTGCAGCGCAGCTTCTTCACGTTAAACCTTCTGAAATTATTTTTACATCAGGTGGAACGGAAGGGAATAACCTTGCGATTAAAGGGATAGCGATGAGGAATCGTTCGCGCGGCAAACATATCATTACAACAAATATTGAACACGCGTCTGTGTTTGAGGCATATAAGCAATTAGAAGAACTCGGGTTTGATGTAACCTATTTACCGGTTAACGAGCATGGTGTTGTATCGGTAGAGGATGTGAAGCGAGCGCTTCGTGAAGATACGATTCTTGTGTCAATTATTCATGTGAACAACGAAACTGGAGCAATTCAGCCCGTTGCTGAAATTGGAACGTTATTATCGAATTATCCGAAAATAAGATTCCATGTGGACCATGTACAAGGGATAGGAAAAGTACCGCTTGATTTATATGCTTCTCATATTGATCTTTGCTCAATATCTGGACATAAATTCCACAGTGTAAAAGGGACGGGTCTTCTTTACGTACGTGATGGCGTAAGATTAGATCCGATTTTATCAGGTGGTCAACAAGAGCTCAAGTATCGTTCAGGTACAGAAAACTTACCTGGTATTGTAGCGATGGTGAAAGCACTTCGTATGACGATGGAACAAGTGAAAGAAAAGGTAGCTCATTTGCAAAGTTTACAAACAGAGCTTGTCCGTTTCTTTAAAGAGCTGGAAGATGTAACGATTAATACATCACTTGCATATGCAGCACCACACATTTTAAATGTGTCGTTTGTCGGTTTAAAACCGGAAGTGGTTGTTCATGCTTTAGAAGAGCACGGCGTATATGTATCAACGAAGTCTGCTTGTTCTTCAAAAGCAAATGAAGTGAGCAGGGTGTTAGTGTCAATGGGAGTACCGCATGCTGCTGCTGCAAGTGCCATTCGTATTAGTTTGGCACCGGAAAACACGATGGAAGAAGTAAAACAATTTGAAGGTATTGTAAAAGAGACAATGCCAAAATTATATGAAGTGATGAGGTAAAGAAATATGATGACATATGAATACATTTTAGTTCGTTACGGAGAAATGACGACAAAAGGTAAGAACCGTTCTAAATTTGTAAGCACATTAAAAGATAACGTTAAGTTCAAACTGAAAAAATTCTCAAATATTAAAATCGATGCAACACATGACCGTATGTACATCCAGTTAAATGGTGAAGATCATGAAGCGATCTCTGAAAGATTGAAGGATGTATTCGGTATTCATAAGTTTAACTTAGCGATGAAAGTACCATCAGAATTAGAAGACATTAAAAAAGGTGCATTAGCAGCTTTCTTACAAGTAAAAGGCGATGTGAAAACATTTAAAATTACTGTACACCGTTCTTATAAGCATTTCCCGATGAGAACGATGGAATTATTACCTGAGATTGGTGGACATATTCTAGAAAATACAGAAGATATTACAGTAGATGTTCATAATCCAGATGTAAATGTACGTGTCGAAATTCGCAGTGGCTATAGCTACATTATGTGCGATGAGCGTATGGGAGCTGGCGGTTTACCAGTTGGCGTTGGCGGAAAAGTAATGGTCCTTCTTTCTGGTGGTATTGATAGCCCAGTAGCAGCGTACTTAACGATGAAACGCGGCGTATCTGTGGAGGCAGTTCACTTCCATAGTCCACCTTTCACAAGTGAGCGTGCAAAACAAAAAGTAATCGATTTAGCACAAGAATTAACGAAGTACTGTAAACGTGTAACACTTCACCTTGTTCCATTTACAGAAGTGCAAAAAACGATTAATAAAGAAATTCCATCTAGCTATTCAATGACAGTTATGCGCCGTATGATGATGCGCATTACAGAGCGTATCGCAGAGGAGCGTAACGCACTTGCAATTACGACTGGAGAAAGTCTTGGACAAGTAGCAAGTCAAACACTAGATAGTATGCATACGATTAATGAGGTAACAAACTATCCAGTTGTTCGTCCGCTTATTACGATGGATAAATTAGAAATTATTAAAATCGCTGAAGAAATCGGCACATATGATATCTCAATTCGTCCATACGAAGATTGCTGTACAGTATTTACACCAGCAAGCCCAGCTACAAAGCCGAAGCGTGAAAAAGCAAATCGTTTTGAAGCGAAATACGATTTCACACCATTAATCGAAGAAGCTGTAGCGAACAAAGAAACAATGGTATTACAAACGGTAGAAGTAGTGGCGGAAGAAGAAAAATTCGAAGAACTTTTCTAAAACCATAAATTACCATATCTAAAATATGTATGAAGTCATGTTGTTTATCACACTCTATACTCACAAGGAGGTGATACAACATGGCAAGCAACAATAAATTAGCGGTATCTGGTGCTCAAGCAGCATTAGACCAAATGAAATACGAAATCGCTCAAGAGTTTGGTGTTCAACTTGGAGCTGATTCAACATCTCGTGCTAACGGTTCTGTTGGTGGCGAAATCACTAAACGTCTAGTTTCATTAGCTGAGCAACAATTAGGCGGTTTCCAAAAATAATCCCATATAAGATGGCTTAGAAAGAGCGGGTTCTTCCCGCTCTTTCTTTTTGTTATTTGTAACATTATAAATTCATTTCGACATAGGCATAAAAAAATTGTCAAAAGAAGAGGGTTCAAAATTTACTGAAAATTCTTTATTATATAAGGGAGGCATAGAAATAAAGGAGGATGTTTTATGAAGAGAGAGGAATTGTTGGCGCCACCATCTTATAATTTAGTTTCAGAAATAGAGAAATATACAGGTGATAAAGAGAAGCTTGCTTTAATTTGGCAAGATGATAAAGGGAATAGACGAGAAGTTACATATTTTGAATTAATGCAAGGTGCAAATAAAATTGGAAACGCTTTTATAAAAAGTGGCTTACAAAAAGGGGACAAGCTCCTTATTATGATGCCGCGTTTAATTGAAGCTTACATGACGTATATTGCTGCGATTAAAGCAGGATTTGTCGTAATTCCGAGCTCGGAAATGTTGCGTAAAAAAGATATTGAATACCGAATTGGACACGGGGAAGTAAAAGCGATTGTAAGTTATGAGCCGTACATTGGCCAGTTTGGCGATATAGAGGCAATGGAATCTCTTCAAAAGTTTGTTCTGAGTGAGCAGTCAGTAGACGGATGGGTCAATTTAAAAACAGCATTAGAAACAGAAAATGACATGTTAGAAATGGCGAAAACAGATAAAGAAGATATGGTCTTTTTATCTTACACGTCAGGGACGACAGGAAATCCGAAAGGTGTCGTTCATACGCATGCATGGGCATACGCTCATTTACGTACGAGCGCTCCAAATTGGCTCGGAATTGAAGAGAATGATGTTGTATGGGCAACAGCTAGTCCTGGCTGGCAAAAATGGATTTGGAGCCCGTTTTTAGCAACTCTCGGTTCTGGTGCAACAGGATTTGTATACCACGGTAAATTTGAACCGAAAACGTATTTGAATTTATTAGACGATAATAAGGTGAATGTGCTTTGTTGTACGCCGACTGAGTATAGGTTAATGGCTAAGGTAGAAAGCTTAAATGAGTATAATTTAGAAGCGTTACATAGCGCTGTATCAGCAGGTGAACCGTTAAATAGGGAAGTTATTGAAACGTTCCAAAAACATTTTGATATTACAGTAAGAGACGGTTATGGGCAAACGGAAAATACGTTACTTGTTGGTGTAATGAAAGGAATGGATATTAGACCGGGATCAATGGGGAAACCGACGCCAGGCAACCACGTTGATATTGTAAATGAAGAAGGAATTCCGATGCAGGTAGGAGAAGTTGGTGATATTGCAGTTCACATTGAAACACCAGCCCTCTTTAAACAATATTATAAAGACGATGAGCGAACAGCGATGCAGTTCCGTGGTGATTATTATATTACCGGTGATAAAGCGAAAAAGGATGAAGACGGCTATTTCTGGTTTGAAGGGCGCGGTGATGATATTATTATTAGCTCTGGTTATACAATCGGGCCGTTCGAAGTAGAAGATGCACTTGTAAAACATCCTTACGTAAGAGAATGTGCGGTTGTCGCAAGTCCTGATGAAATTCGCGGAAGTGTCGTGAAGGCATTTATCGTATTAAGAGAGAATATAGACAAGAACGAAGAAACACTAATTCCAGCACTCCAACAACACGTCAAAGAACTCACTGCGCCATATAAATATCCTCGTAAAATTGAATTTGTAGATGAACTACCAAAAACGATTTCCGGAAAAATTCGCCGTATTGAACTTAGAAAACAAGAGATGGAGCTTCCGTCAAAATAATTTTGAAAATAGTGAAGTAAATAGTTGAATGAGATGCAAAACGATGATATTATAAAAACGAACACAAGTTCGATTTTATAAACTTAAAAAAAGAGGTGTCCGTATGATTTTAGGTATTAATCCGTACTTAGTTTTAGATGGTAGTGGGCAAGAAGCTGTACAGTTTTATAAAGAGGCGTTAGACGCAAAAGTAGAAGTAATGCAAACGTTTGGTGACATGCCTGAAAATCCAGAATACCCGATTCCAGCTGAAGCGAAAGAGCGCGTTTTACATGCTCATTTAAAAGTTGGTAATACGGAACTTATGATTTCTGATACATTCCCAGGTCAAGGGCATGCGATCGGATCTCAAGTAACGATTGCAATTCGAATTAGTAATGCAGAAAAAGCAAAAGAAGTATTTGATAAGTTACAAGAAGGTGGAGAAGTTATCATGCCACTTCAAGAAACTTTCTGGAGCCCAGCATACGGACAAGTAAAAGATAAATTTAGTATTGAATGGCAAATTACAACGAATCCTACTGAACAAAATTAATTTTTGGAAAAGCACCATGTTTTGAAATGGTGCTTTTTTTTATACAATAAAACAAAGGAGATGGGATATATGGGAGAAATTTGGTACGGCGGCACCATTTACACGATGAGAGAAGAAAATGAAAAAACAGAAGCTATTTATGTTGAAAACGGCAGAATCATTGATGTCGGGAGTAAGAAAGAGTTAGAAAACCGATATGCTGCGGTAGAATTGTACGATTTAGAAGGTAAAACAATGATTCCAGGTCTCGTTGATAGCCATATGCACCTTATTGGGCATGGAGAGAGATTGCTTCGTCTAGACCTATCAAATTGCACATCTTATGGTGAAGTGCTTACCCTTGTTCAGAAGCGCGTAGAAGAAGCGTCAAAAGGTTCTTGGATTATCGGAGAAGGATGGAATGAAAATAACTTTACAGATACGAAAGATGTTCATGTAAAAGATTTAGATGCAATTTCGAAAGAACATCCCATTCTATTAAAACGAGTTTGTCGTCACGTTACATGGGTAAACTCATACATACTGCAAGAAGCGAACATAACAGAAGCGATGCAAGACCCGAAAGGCGGGAAAATTGGTCGTGATGCGTCTAATAAGTTAACAGGACTTTTATATGAGCAAGGACAAGAATTAATTAAACATGTTCAGCCTGAAATTGATGAAGCTTATTTACAAAGAGCGCTGCAAACAGCAATTAAGGATTGCTGGCAATACGGGCTTGTTGGCGGACATACGGAAGACTTAAATTATTATGGCGGCTTTCAAAAAACGTACAATGCGTTTTCACATGTTATAAACGAAATGCCGTTTAAAGCACATTTACTCGTTCATCATGAAGTAGCGAATGAACGAAACGAATATGAAAATGAGCATTATATTGAATTTGGAGCGATGAAAATTTTTTCTGACGGCTCTTTTGGCGGAAGAACGGCTTTATTAAGTGAACCGTATGAAGATGCGAAGGAAACGAATGGAGTTGCCATTTTTTCACGTGAAGAACTTGCAGAGTTAGTGAAGAAAGCACGTGATTTACATATGCCGGTTGCCATTCATACAATCGGTGATTTATCACTTGAATATGTAATTGATGCGCTTGAATTATATCCACCTGCAGAAGGATTACGTGACCGTATTATTCATTGCCAGCTTGCTCGTGAAGAATTAATTGAAAGAATGAAGAGTTTGCAAGCAATCATTGATATACAGCCAGTCTTTGTTTCATCAGATTTTCCGTCAGTCATTGAAAAGTTAGGAGAACATCGCCTTCGTTATGCATACGCTTGGAAGACGTTACTCGATGCGGGATTACATTGTAACGGAGGATCTGATGCTCCAATTGAACAAGTAAATCCGTTTTTAGGCATATATAGTGCTGTTACACGTCGAAGCTTTATTGACGGCGTATGCTATATGCCAGAAGAAAAGTTAACGGTATATGAGGCAGTTTCTTTGTTTACGACAGGAAGTGCCTATGCAATCAGAAAAGAGGCGCAGCGAGGACAAATTACAAAAGGATATGAAGCGGACTTTACAATATTAGACCGTGACATATTTGAAATTGATACAGAAGAAATAAAAGAAGTGCAAGCAGAAATGACCGTTATTGATGGGAAGATTGTGTATAGGAAAGATGCATAAAAATATATCAGCGATTTTCGGAATATATCGACTTACCGACAAAAATTGACAATAATATCGTTCGACTAATAAGTGGAGGTCGCCCGCACCAATCGGGATAAATAAATAACCGCAGAATTATAGGATTCCATAATTCTGCGGTTATTTTATTACTATAAAAACGTTCTCTGTACTTTTTCCCAGAAGGAATTATTTTTTAATTTAACAGTTTTAATTTGTTTATCGCTTAATCGAACAACAGCTTTCTCCACTTGTTTAATGCTAAGCGCTTCGTTATCCATGCCGATAACAGGATAATCGTTACCGTCTGGTCTAAGTTTTAAAGTTAGTGTACGTTCGTGATTTAAAATGAACGGTGAACCGAGCGTACGGTATGTGTTGTTATTTAAAGATGCTAGTTCGCTTACTTGGAAGCATGGGATAAGCGGATCAACAACTGCGCCATGTAATGATTTATTGTAAGCTGTACTTCCCGTTGGGGTAGAAACAACTAAACCGTCACCTCTAAATGTTTCGAAATATAAATCGTCAACGTGAACATCTACAACGAATGTTTTAATAATGCTAGAGCGTAATGAGAACTCATTTAAACAATGGAAAGATGTACCGTGATCTACATCTACCTGAATTGTTGGATATTTTCGCACTTCAATTTCATTTTTTGTAATTTCTTGAAGGGCTGTATCAACGTGATCAATATGGAAATCGCAGTAGAACGAAATTTCATCTTTCGTAGAAATCCCTGCGTATAAACAATCTTCTCTAAAACCAGTTTTACGAACGGCTTGTAAGAAAGTTGCATCATCTCCAACACTGACGATAGCGTTTGCATTTTTTGGATGATCTAATATGGTAAATCCATTCTCTTCTAAAATAAGATAGATTGGTTTCATTTTTTCAACGAGCGTTGCTTTGTCATCACCATAAAAGAAAAATAAATTGCGACGATCTGCCATTATGTATCCCTCCACTGCAGTTAAATTTTCTGTTCTTCGTGCTACATATCAATAGAATACGTTCTCGATGATATGTTCAAATAATATATTTCGATATAAATTGTCAAAATACCTTCTCATTTTTAGAAAAATTTTTATATTCAATCTTACGAAACTTTGTTTAATGATGAATAAACTTGTCGATAATGGGTACGGAGTGAAAGGATGATACGTATGAAGTGGCTCGCAATTGGAATAATAATTCTTCTCCTATTTATTTTGCTTATACTATTGTCGAAAATATCGCTTAAGGTGACATTTTTATATTCAGAAATGGAAAAGCAATGTTTGTTTCAAGTGAAAATATGGATGATTCGATTTACATTCGATGTGTTGGAAAGAATTGAAAAGCAACAGAAGAAAACAGGACAAAAAATCGAAAAAGCTGAAAAGGACGGCGGAATCGATAATAAAATTATGGCACAACTCGATAGCATGGGGGAACTGATAAAAAAGCTCCAAGAAGTTCATACTATCGTTAAAGGTTTTCTCAAACGAGTGAAAATCAATGGTTGGAAATGGCATTCGCAAATTGGAGCAGGCGACGCAGCTAGTACTGGAATTGTCACTGGATATGCATGGGGGACAAAAGGAATGGCTGCTGGAATTGTAGGACAATATATGCATATTGTCGACGTACCAGAATTTGAAATTACCCCTGTTTTTCAAGGGAAAGGGTTTGCATCAAGATGTGAGTTAACAGCATCTTTTCGTATATTCCGTACTGTAAAAACAGCGGTGAAATTGCTTCTGTTTATGAGAAAGCAAAGGTCTGGTATGACAGAAAAATCTGTTCAAGCATAGGGGGGATATAGAATGGACCATCCAATTCAAGGTTTAATGACAACTGCAATGCAGCATTTAAAACAAATGACTGATGTAAATACAATTGTTGGTGATCCAATTAAAGCAGCCGATGGAAGTGTAATTCTTACAGTTTCGAAAGTTAGTTTCGGATTTGCTGCTGGTGGAAGTGAGTTTGGTAAAGTAGAACATTCGGGCCGTCATCCATTTGGTGGAGGTAGTGGTGGAGGAGTTTCCATTAATCCTGTTGCCTTTCTTGTTATAAATGGAGAAGGTGTGAAAGTGTTACACTTAGATAAGCAAACACACGTCATCGATAAAATAATTGAATTAGCACCACAAGCTGTTGATAAAGTGAAAGAAATGATGGATAAACGAAAAGAAGATGATCCTGAATTTCAAATTTAACGAATAGAGAAGCTGATCAATGGATTGGCTTCTTTAATTTTTTTGTAAATAAAGCGATTTTATTTGCATTATCGATAGGGACAAACTATCATTTACATTGTACATATTTTGTTTAAATAAGGGAGGATTTTTAAGTGGCAAACGTAACTTTTAAAGGTAATCCAATGACTTTAGTTGGAACAGAAGTTAAAGTTGGCGATCAAGCGCCAAACTTCCAAGTATTAGCAAACGACTTATCTCCAGTAAGTTTAGAAACATACAAAGGCGAAGTGAAATTAATTAGTGTTGTACCTTCAATCGACACAGGTGTGTGTGATGCACAAACACGTCGTTTTAACCAAGATGCAGCAGGTATTGAAAACGCGAAAGTATTAACAATTAGCGCTGACTTACCATTCGCTCAAAAACGCTGGTGTGCAGCAAACGGTTTAGAAAATGTTGTAACACTTTCTGACCACCGTGACCTTTCATTTGGTGAAGCTTACGGCTTAGTAATGAAAGAGCTTCGTTTACTTGCTCGTGCAGTATTCGTAGTAGATAGCAATGACAAAGTAGTTTACGTAGAATACGTAAGCGAAGGTACAAGTCATCCAAACTATGAAGCAGCATTAGAAGCAGCTAAAGCTGCAAAATAATGTGAAGGAAGATGACCTCTTATAAAGAGGTCGTTTTTTCTCATATATTGCTACGTAACGGTACCGATATATGAGAAAAAATGTTATGTCATATATACATGAAAAGGGAGCTCTTAACAGGAGGTCGCTTTTTCTTTTTGGAAAAAATCACTTTGTGGTATGATATAAGTTATGTGTAAATGAGAGAAGGAGGAATGTACGTGAGTCAGGCATTAGAAACATTATTTTCTATTTTTGATTCTTCTACGGCAATTTTACGTAAAGAATTAGATGTAACATATCTAGAGGCCCTTGTAGAAACAGGTGATAACTTGTTTGAAGGAGCGATTTTACAAGAGGAATTATCCGAATCAACAATTGAAAGGTTGAATCGTGAATATAGTGCGTTTAATGAAGAAACATATAAAGGTGAAGATATTCGTAAAGCATTTCAGCTAGCCATTTTAAAAGGAATGAAAGAAGGCGTACAAGCGAATCATGAAATGACGCCAGATGCAGTTGGGATGTTCATGAGCTACTTATTCCATAAATTTATGAAGGATCAAAATGAAATCACTGTGTTGGATCCTGCGATTGGAACAGGTAACTTAATGACGACAGTGTTTAATAGTGCCAAAGAAGGATTAGCAATGAGTGGATTTGGTGTAGAAGTGGATGAAGTGTTAATCAAACTTGCTTTAGTAAATGCGAATTTACAAAAGCATGCAATCGAATTCTTCCATCAAGATGGACTAGCACCACTTTATATCGATCCAGTTGATGCAGTTGTTTCAGATTTACCAATTGGTTACTATCCAAATGAAATCGGTGCAAGTGAATATACGTTAAAAGCAGATGAAGGAATGTCATATGCGCATCACTTATTTATTGAACAAAGTGTGAAGCATACGAAAGAAGGCGGGTATTTATTCTTCTTAGTACCAAACTTCATTTTTGAAAGTGATCAAGCGCCAAAGCTACATGCATTTATTAAAGAAACATGCTTTATTCAAGGGCTATTACAGCTACCTGTTTCCATGTTTAAAAACGAGAAAAATGCAAAAAGTATATTTGTTCTCCAAAAGAAAGGCCAGGGTGTAACAATGCCGAAACAGGCATTACTAGTGGAATTACCTAAATTCTCTAACATGAAGGCTATGGAGGATATTATGGATCAATTAAATACTTGGTTTGCAACACACAAATAACACAATATATATGTAACAGGGTTAGTGATTAATGTAGTACAGTTGTATATGATATGTAATATTTTTTAATATATACAAGATTTAACTGAATTTTTTTGAAATCTGTAATATATTTTTTTTCTTGGTGTTACAATTTTTTCACTTGAAATATATGTCGGACGATGTTTAAATTAAAATCGTGAGTATAAAATTCACTGATGATGAAACGTTTTCATAGTGAGTGAATTTAATTAGATAAAATCGAGCGGTTTGTGGAATGATCCACACAACTACCAAGAGAAAAAGGGGCGAAAGACTAGATGTCAAAAATCATCGCGATTAACGCAGGAAGCTCTTCCTTAAAATTCCAATTATTTGAAATGCCAAGTGAAACAGTATTAACAAAAGGTTTAGTAGAACGTATCGGTTTAGAAGATAGTATCTTCACTATTACTGTAGATGGCGAAAAACAAAAAGAAATTACAAACATCCCAGATCACGCAGTAGCAGTTAATATGCTTCTTAACAAATTAACTGAAAATGGAATCGTTAAGTCTCTAGATGAGATTGGTGGTATCGGTCACCGTGTTGTTCACGGCGGCGAAAAATTTGCTGACTCTGTTTTAATTACTGATGAAGTATTAACTGATATCGAAGAATTAAGCGATTTAGCACCACTTCATAACCCAGCAAACATTGTTGGTATTAAAGCGTTCCAAGAAGTATTACCAAACGTACCAGCAGTAGCAGTATTCGATACAGCATTCCACCAAACAATGCCAGAATCTGCATTCTTATACAGCTTACCATATGAGTACTATGAGAAATTTGGTATCCGTAAATACGGTTTCCACGGAACTTCTCATAAATACGTAACTGAGCGTGCGGCTGAATTATTAGGTCGTCCACTTGAAAGCTTAAGCCTGCTTTCTTGTCACTTAGGTAACGGTGCAAGTATCGCAGCAGTAGAAGGCGGTAAATCTATCGATACTTCTATGGGCTTCACTCCACTTGCTGGTGTAACAATGGGTACACGTTCTGGTAACATTGACCCTGCGTTAATTCCATACATTATGGAAAAAACAGGCCAAACAGTAGAAGAAGTAGTTAACGTATTAAATAAGAAGAGTGGTATGTTAGGTCTTACTGGTTACTCAAGTGACCTACGTGACATCATTTCTAAAGAAGAAGAAGGCGACCACCGTGCGAAAGTAGCACTTGATGTATTCGTAAGCCGTATCCACAAATACATCGGTTCTTACACAGCTCGTATGAAAGGTGTAGACGCAATCATCTTCACAGCTGGTATCGGTGAAAACAGTGCAGTTATTCGTGAGCGCGTATTAGAAGGCCTTGAGTACATGGGCGTATACTTCGATGCAAAACGTAATAACGTATTTGGTGAAGAAGCATTCATCAGCTTCCCACACTCTCCAGTAAAAATTATCGTAATTCCAACTGACGAAGAAGTTATGATCGCTCGTGACGTACTACGTCTTGGAGATATTGGTTAATATATGAAAAGAAAGGCGGGATCCTTATAGGATTTCGTCTTTTTTCTTTTGGATATATTTTAAAATCCCATCTGGATATAGTACTTTTTCCTTCTGAATGAATGCAGGAATGGGAATCCATTTTGCATATGACATTGTTTGTTCATCTTGTATATTTAGTATTTCGATTTCATACAGTGATGTGTCTAATAAGCGCAAAGAATATAGTTGAATGATCTCATGACCCATTTTCTCACCTAGATGAAAAATGTTTTCTAAGCAACCTAAATAATTGGTAATTTCTATTTCTACATGAAGCTCCTCTTTAAATTCTCGAATGACTGTATCTGCTGATTTTTCACCAAGTTCAATTGAACCACCAAGAGGTCGATAATATGTTTCGTTGCCTGTATGATATTCTTGTACGAGAAGTCGATCGTGATGCAAAGTGATGCCGAAAGCTTTTGCGCGTGGATACATATGTATAATCGCTCCTTATTTGTTTTGTATAAGGATGATTATAATGTAGCTAAGTAGAAATTGATAACATGTATTCGGATAAATTCTTGGACTTAGGCTGTAAATAAAGAACGTGCGATATACAAGCATATTTGCAAATATGTTACAATAGAAAAAAATCGAACGAGGTGGTTGTTACGATGCGATCAAAGCGAGAACAAGCCATTTTAGACAATATAAAGGAATGGGAAGCACAATTAGTTGAGCAAGAAGCGACCGATTTTCAAAAAATGTTTGATAAATGGTTACATACTACAGTTGCGAAATTGCCTGAGAAAAAACGAAAAGACTTTTTTGCGAAAGCAGATGGATGGCTCTTTCATTTGCATGCGTTTATTCAAAGTTCACAATCACAGTTAGATGCGCGTAATCGTATTTTAGGAACGTCGAGATTATTTGATGAATCAATTGAGCAACTTGAAGATTTGAAAGCATTATCTATTGATCAGTTAACATACATAGCAGAGCAACAAACAGCGCGTCATCGTCTATATTCATTCGTACAAGGCGGAGCAACGGGTGCTGGAGGTTTATTATTATTAACGGCTGATTTTCCGGTTATGATTGCGTTAAATGTGAAGGCTGTCCAACTGATTGCAACATCGTTTGGGCATGATGTGAACAAGCCTTATGAAATGATGCTGGCGCTAAAGGTGTTTCATGCGTCATTACTACCAGGAAGACTTCAGCAATACGCATGGTACAATTTGCTGCAAGAGCTGGAGCAAGAAGATTCGTTCTTTTATGAAGGAGACGAAGCGGTGTTACAACCAGCTTCTACCGAAGTTGTGCTAAAACAAATTTTGAAAACATTTTCGATTTATGCGCTTCGTCGTAAATTATTCCAAGGCATCCCAGTAATCGGAATGGCAATCGGATCTACAGTGAATTATCGTTTAACAAGAAATGTTACTGAATTTGCGAATCGATTTTATCAAGTGCGCCACATAGTGGAGAAAGAAAAGAGAGCGTAAAAAAAGCGAGAGGCCGAAGCCTTTCGCTTTTTTTTAATTTGTTGCATGTTTTTTTGACATTGGAATAGATACTGGTTGCTTTTCCTCTGCTTTTTCTGTTTTTGGATAATAAATTAAATCCAAAGTTTTTGCCTGTACGGCAATCGAAAGAATAGTAAAAGCAATTTCTGTCCAATTTAAATAATATAATGAAAGCGCAAGAACAATCGCGTCAAAGACGAAGAAAATTTGCCCAATTGTAAAACGAGTTCGTTTACTTAGTACAATTGTTAAAATATCGTCTCCACCGGTTGCACCGCCAAATCGCAATATAAAACCGAGTCCAATACCAGCTAACGCACCGCCAATTATTGCAGCTATAAATAAATTATTTGATAAATCTACCGTAAATGGAGAATAATTTTCCATAAGAGAATAAAATACTCCGAATGAAATCGAACCTAGGAATGAATAGCCAACCATTTTTCTACCTAAAAATGAAGCACACAGTAAAATAATTGGGATATCCATTATTACAGTTGAAATAGATGGTGAAATATCATAAAAATTTTGGATGAATAGTGCAATACCTACAAAGCCACCTTCTGTTAAGTGGTTTTGGAAGTGAATATGATATAGCGCTGCTGCTAAAATAAATGAACCGATTAAAACCATAAAAACTTCTTTAATAATTTGTCGACTTTGGATGTTCCTCATCGTTATTCCTTCTTTCCGTAGTTAGTAGTCCTTTTTGTGTTGTAAACTAACTACGAGCTCACATGTAGCTTTCAGTTAGTTTACGAAAAAACTAACTACGCTATATGTCGCTGAAGAAATAACGAATAATCCTCTCGTCCATCAATTCTCCCTACCTTCGTTTTAGTTTAAGTCTTAAAACGACTAAACAAAACGTGGAGTAGGATTCGTCATTTAGCAATCCTGCTCTTCTTTGTTTTGTTTAGCTAGTAACAATTAAGTCCTAAACAAAACGCTATGTGTAAGAAGAGTCTTTTTTTTGCCAAATTATCCTTCGGGCAATCATAATTTCCCCACTCTCGTATTTTTTTCGCTAGACTAAAGTATCTGAGCTGAAAAATACGCTACGTGTATGATTCGTCAATACGATGCCACATGCTCCTTCGAGCGATCATGATATCAAAATCCCTTCCTTCAAGATTTATATTATTATATCATACTTTCAAAAAATGTATGCGGATGGAAACCGACAATTAACGGAGGGAATCTACAAAAATTGTTATGTTTAAATATTTTTGTAGAAAAGCCTAAGTTATTTCGTAGAATTGGACAGTTTTTAGAAGTTTGTCCAATAAGTAAGAAAAGAAGAGTATTTATTCGGTTGTGTTATTTTCGTCACTTTTATCTTTAAAAAAGGCATCCCAGCTAATCACACATTAAAAATGTTAAAGCGATAATAATAAAAGCTCGCATAAGTTTGAGGCCTCCTTTTGTACATAGTATATGAATCCTTTACTTTGTAATGTGTCATTTTTTTACAGAATCTAATTGTTATGAGATTATATTAATATAGGTAGATGAAAGGGAGAGTGGAAATATGCTAAAAGAAATGTTTAAAAGGAAAGAAGTAAAATGCATTTCATGTCAGAAAAGGATTGAATACGAAGAAGAGCTTGTTGCTTTTGTGAAGTTGCCGAAAGAAAGAAATATATTAGTTGGTCCGTTCGATGTATGTTTGGCAAAAACAGCACAAGAAATATATTGTAAATCGTGTTACGACAAAAAAGCATGACCCGAAATAAATGAGGGGCATGCTTTTTTCATTGGTGTGCTTTTCCCTCAGATACATTTTGGGTGAGTCGATACCAAAGCCAAAGATCGTTAATGATGGAAGCGAGATCGGCAATTTCTGAATTAAGCTTGCAAGAAATTTCGAAGTTCTCTTCGTTGTTTAAATGATGTTGTTTTGCATTAATATAGTGTTCCAGTTCTTTTATACGATCAGGGATCTTCCCGCGGACTTGTTCCCATTTGAGCAAAATAGCATGTTGCATTTTTTCGGGGATGTCTTCCCAGTCTTCTTGTAAATGTGGAATTTCAATTCCTAGATGTTCATCGTATAAGAAATACTTTTCCATAAGTTCACCCCCATTTTCCTGCTTATATTGTACATAAAAACAGAAAGAAGTTCGACGAAATTGTTTGAAAAAAATTGAAAAATCCCCTTGATACATTTTGTGAAAGGTGTTAAAGTTTGAATTATTATAAAAGAAAATGAATATTTATTCTTTAGGGGGATGCAAAATGGAGAAGAAAAAAGTTGTATTAGCATATTCCGGAGGTCTTGATACTTCCGTTGCAATTAAATGGTTACAAGAGAAGAATTATGATATTATCGCGCTTTGTTTAGATTTAGGGGAAGGTAAAGACTTAGCATTTGTAAAAGAAAAAGCACTTTCAGTAGGTGCAATTAAATCATATATGATTGATGTTCAAGAAGAATTTGCGAATGAATATGCATTGATGGCAATGCAAGCTCATACATTATACGAAGGAAAATACCCTCTTGTCTCTGCATTATCTCGTCCGCTTATCGCGAAAAAATTAGTAGAAATTGCAGAACAAGAAGGGGCAAGTGCAGTTGCGCACGGATGTACAGGTAAAGGAAATGACCAAGTTCGTTTTGAAGTTTCTATTCAAGCATTGAATCCTTACTTAGAAGTGATTGCGCCTGTACGTGAATGGAAGTGGTCACGTGAAGAAGAAATTGCATATGCAAAAGAAAACGATGTACCAATTCCGATTAATTTAGATAGCCCATTTTCAATTGATCAAAACTTATGGGGACGTAGCAACGAATGTGGAATTTTAGAAGATCCATGGGCAGCGCCGCCAGAAGATGCATACGAGATGACGTTAGCGTTAGAAGATACACCGAATAAACCAGAGTTTGTAGAAATTGGATTTGAAGCAGGCGTACCGACTACTTTAAACGGCACTGCATATTCACTTTCAGAATTAATTAAAACGTTAAATGCACTTGCTGGAAAACATGGCGTTGGACGTATTGATCATGTAGAAAATCGTCTTGTCGGTATTAAATCTCGTGAAGTATACGAATGCCCAGCAGCAATGACTTTAATCACTGCGCATAAAGAGCTGGAAGATTTAACACACGTAAAAGAAGTAGCGCATTTTAAACCGGTGATTGAACAGAAAATAACAGAACTTATTTATAATGGTTTATGGTTCTCTCCTTTAAAACAAGCGCTCCATGCATTTTTACAAGAAACGCAAAAGCATGTAACAGGTACAGTGCGTGTGAAATTATTTAAAGGTCATGCGATTGTAGAAGGACGTAAATCTGAATACTCTTTATACGATGAGAAATTAGCTACGTATACTGCCCATGATGAATTTAATCATGATGCAGCAGTTGGATTCATTTCATTATTTGGTTTACCTACGAAAGTATACAGCCAAGTGAATCAAAAGAAGGTGGAAGCGTGAGCAAACTTTGGGGCGGACGTTTTACAGAAGAAGCGGAAGCGTGGGTGGAAGAGTTTGGAGCATCCATCTCCTTTGATCAACAATTAGTCAATCAAGATATAAATGGGAGTATTGCACACGTAACGATGCTAGCAAAACAAGGCATCGTTACGAAAGAAGAGGCAGAGAAAATAAAGATTGGACTTCAATATTTATTAGAGGAAGCGAAACAAAATAAGTTACATTTCTCGGTTGAAGCTGAAGACATTCATTTAAATATCGAAAAGATGTTAATTGAAAAAATCGGTGAAGTAGGAGGGAAACTTCATACAGGCCGAAGTCGTAACGATCAAGTAGCGACAGATATGCATTTATATTTAAAAGAAAAAGTAGAACATATTATAAAAGCTACAAAAAAATTGCAAACTGTCCTTGTTCATCAAGCGGAAAATAATATTGAAACCATTATGCCTGGATATACGCACTTACAGCGTGCACAGCCTATATCATTTGCGCATCATATTCTTGCTTACTTTTGGATGTTAGAGCGCGATGTGAATCGTTATGAAGATTCATTAAAGCGTATTAACATATCACCATTAGGAGCAGGAGCGCTAGCTGGGACAACATTCCCGATTGACCGAGAATATAGTGCGGAGCTTCTCGGATTTAATGGAATCTATGAAAATAGTTTAGATGCGGTAAGTGATCGTGATTTCATACTGGAGTTTTTAAGTAACTCATCTATACTCATGATGCACTTATCACGCTTTTGCGAAGAGCTTATTTTATGGAGCAGCCAAGAGTTTCAATTTATTGAAATGAGCGATCAATACGCAACGGGAAGCAGTATTATGCCGCAAAAGAAAAATCCGGATATGGCAGAACTAATCCGCGGTAAAACAGGCAGAGTATACGGTAATTTATTTAGTTTACTTACAGTAATGAAAGGATTACCGCTCGCGTACAATAAAGACTTGCAAGAAGATAAAGAAGGAATGTTTGATACAGTAAAAACAGTAGAAGGATGCCTTCATATTATGGCAGGCATGCTAGAAACGATGACTGTAAACAAAGAAAAGATGGGGCAAGCTGTGACGCAAGATTTCTCTAACGCAACAGAAATTGCGGACTACTTAGCAAACAAAGGACTACCGTTCCGTCAAGCTCATGAAATTGTTGGGAAGTTAGTTCTACATTGCACACAAAAAGGCATTTATTTATTAGATGTACCACTTGAAACATATAAAGAAATGAGCCCGTTATTTGAAGAAGATTTATATGAAGTGCTGTCACCATATGCAGCTGTAAAGCGCCGTAACAGTGCTGGCGGGACTGGGTTTGAGCAAATCCAAAAAGCTTTGGAAAAAGCGAAAGGGTTAACTAAAGAAGTTATTAGGAATTGAGTTGGAAAGTACGCCAATCTATTAAAGTTTGGCGTACTTTCTTTTTTATTAGTATTTAAGTTATGATGTAGTAAAAAACAACAATTGAGGATAATCTATGAAAAAATAATATTTATTGTTTTACTATTAAGTAGCTTAATTGCAAATATTAAGGTGTTTTTTTGGACAAATATATACTTGTTGGTGAACAAGAGAAGCGAGAAGAAGCAATTATTGCAACGATGTGGCACCTACAAGAACAAGGATATAAAGAAAGTGATATTTCATACATAAAACCGGCTTTTTATAGTAAAATCGGTTCTTACGGTATGAATGTACAGTTTAAAGATGAACCAAATGAATCGTATACATATAGAGTTTCGAAAGATGCTAAAACAAATAAACTAACTGTACACCAAGATAGCGATACGCCAGGTGGTATGGGCGGGAAGCATCAAGAGCTTAAATAGATATGAGAGACTGCTGATAGGTAATATGAGCAGTCTTTTATATTTTTAGAGGGGCGTCGAGCATTTTATAATTGTTTTTCATAATCATAAAATGATGCCTCTCATGTATTGCTAATAGCTGGATAGATTGAATAAGGTTAGGATAGTGAGCAATTGGATCTAAAAATACGATATGTCCTGCGATATTTTCTTCTACATTTTGAACTAGTTTTTTTATTTCATCTGTTTCATGTGAAAGCAATTTTTCCAATTCTTTCACATTCATAGAGTGATAGATTTTTTTCGAAGGGATTAAAATCCAAGGGGCTTTCATGCCTCTTCCATGTTTTTCTTTATATTCCGCATAAATATCATGGATTTCAGTTGCGAACGGGGTGTTTCTTCGTAGTTTGGCATAAGGGATAAGAGTAAAAGAGAATTTAATCGCCACTTTTAGCATCTTTGTAATTAAATATAAATGATAAAAATGCTCTCCAATAGACCATTTTCCATTCTTTGGGCGATACCATAGTTGTTCTTGGGATAGTGAATGGAGATGAGGAAGGAACTGGCTCCTTTGTACATGTAATGTTTGAAAATGCTTTGAGATATTTTCAGATTTCATATTTTGGCATCCTCCACACTTCTTTTTCCTAATTATAACATTTTTCGTGAGGATGTAAGTAAGCCTAGAGCATTTTGTTCTAGGCTTAAAGTTTCATCGATTAATCATACTTATGTCGATCTTCCGTAATTCGAATATACTCAATATCCATCAAATCTCGAAGTAATGCACCGTTACTTAGTTCAATTCCATGTGTCTCTTTAAAATGTGTACGAATCGTATCTAACATTTCGATTTCTTTTCCATTCACATCTAAAATAATACGTTCATAATCATCCATGTTAAATCCTCCTTTTCTAAACACATATATTTTGTCCGTCTATTTCTAAAAAATGTATGTTAACGTAATGTTAGGAAATAAAAAAAGAATGGAAAATGAGACGTATTTATTTTGAAATATGTGAAATGAAAAACACCAAGCCCATGTGGACTTGGTGTTTTATCCCGCTATTTGCGGGCAGTAAGACTCCCACCTCAAAATTTGGCGAATGCGAGGAAGTTAGGTGGGAAATCAACTGCCCGTAAAAGCCTGATTGGTTCAACTAATAATCAGGGGGGATGGACAAAACCCCCACTGATTAAAGTTTCACTTTATAAATTAAAGATCACCTTGCTCCTCATCACCACGAACAACAAGGACATCGCATTTCGCATAGCGAATAATATGTTCAGAGACGCTACCAATTAGGAAACGTTCAACCGCATTTAAACCAGTTGCACCACACATAATTAAATCTACTTTATGGTTTGGAGCGATTTCTTTTGAAATTTTAGATTTAGGATTACCAAATTCTAATACAGTTTCAATTTTTTCAAGGCCAGCTTCAAGCGCAGTTTTTTTGTAGTCTTCTAATAAGTCTTCTGCAAATAGATTTGCACGTTCAGCAATTGCACGGCTATAAGCCTCTACTGCTGAGTATGCTTTTACATCAACAATATGAGCGATTGTTAATGTTGCATTGTTTCGTTTTGCAACTTGAATTGCTTTTTTAAAGGCTTTTTCTGCTTCTTTAGAACCGTCCACCGCAATTAAAATATTTGTATATGTATTATTCATAGTAGATTCCTCCCAATCATTTTTATAACCGTTTACAACTTAATTATAAAACAAAATTTGGTAATGTGCTTGCCAGAAACGTTACAGAATTTTGAAAACTCTGTTTCAATTCATTTTAGTTGTAATTGGAGTGAGAACTTGTTAAATATGAAGTATAGCAATTTAAAAGGAGGCATGTTTGTGAGACACGCGCTCATTACAGCCGGTACGAAAGGTTTAGGAAAGCAAGTAACAGAAAAGTTATTGGCTAAAGGATATTCAGTAACAGTAACATATCATAGCGATATAGATGCTATGGAAACAATGAAAGAAACATATAAAAACGTGGAAGAGCGTCTACAATTCGTGCAAGCGGATGTCACGAAAAAAGAAGATTTACATAAAATGGTAGAAGAAGCGATGAGCCGTTTTGGCAAAATTGACTTTTTGATTAATAATGCTGGTCCATATGTATTTGAACGAAAAAAGTTAGTCGATTACGAAGAAGATGAATGGAATGAAATGATTCAGGGGAATTTAACAGCGGTATTTCATTTATTAAAACTTGTTGTTCCGGTTATGAGAAAACAGAACTTTGGTCGTATTATTAATTACGGATTTCAAGGGGCAGATAGTGCGCCGGGATGGATTTATCGTTCAGCCTTTGCAGCTGCGAAAGTAGGACTTGTTTCGTTAACGAAAACAGTGGCTTATGAAGAAGCGGAATACGGTATTACTGCAAATATGGTTTGTCCTGGTGATATAATTGGCGAAATGAAAGAAGCGACAATTCAAGAAGCACGTCAGTTAAAGAGTCATCACACACCAATTGGTAGATCTGGAACAGGGGAAGATATCGCAAGAACCATTTCGTTTTTATGTGAGGACGATTCCGATATGATTACCGGTACAATTATTGAAGTAACTGGTGCAGTTGATGTTATTCATAGACATCGATAGAATGAAATAAATCGAAGTTTCGAACAATTGGACAGTTTATTCTTTATAACGAGAGGTGCGAATAATACTGTCCTTTAATGTAAGATTAAATCTATCGGAAAACTAGTATTATTTTTTGTCAAATATTGAGATATTATGTTAGAATATAAGAGCGTAGAAAGCGCTTTAAAAAATGATTCAGGGGTCATTTCATAACTCAAGGGGGAACTAATAATGCGTATCGGTATTCCAACAGAAATTAAAAACAATGAAAACCGTGTGGCAATGACGCCAGCGGGGGCAGTACATTTAGTACAAAATGGTCATGAAGTTTTTGTTCAAAAAGGAGCAGGTTTAGGATCTGGCTTTACAGATGAAGAATACGTACAAGCTGGTGCGAAACTTGTTGAAACGGCTGAAGAAGCATGGAATCAAGATATGGTTATGAAGGTAAAAGAGCCAGTTGCAAGTGAATACGGCTATTTCCGCGAAGGTTTAATTTTATTCACATACTTACACTTAGCTCCAGAACCAGAATTAACGAAAGCATTAATTGATAACAAAGTTGTATCAATTGCATACGAAACAGTACAATTAGACAATCGCTCTTTACCGTTACTTGCACCAATGAGTGAAGTAGCCGGTCGTATGTCTGCACAAATCGGTGCACAATTCCTTGAGAAAAACAAAGGCGGTAAAGGTATTCTACTTGCAGGCGTTCCAGGGGTGAAACGCGGCAAAGTAACGATTATCGGCGGTGGTCAAGCTGGTACAAACGCAGCGAAGATTGCAGTAGGTTTAGGTGCAGATGTAACAATCATCGACTTAAGTGCAGAGCGTCTTCGTCAATTAGATGACATTTTCGGGAACCAAGTAAAAACGTTAATGTCTAATCCATACAACATTGCAGAAGCTGTAAAAGAGTCTGATCTTGTTATTGGTGCGGTATTAATTCCAGGTGCAAAAGCGCCAAAACTTGTAACAGAAGAAATGATTCAATCAATGGAACCAGGTTCTGTCGTTGTAGATATCGCAATTGACCAAGGTGGTATTTTCGAAACAACTGACCGTATTACAACTCATGACAACCCAACTTATGAAAAACATGGCGTTGTTCATTATGCAGTTGCAAATATGCCAGGTGCGGTTCCACGTACATCAACTCTTGCATTAACAAATGTAACAGTACCATATGCAGTACAAATTGCGAACAAAGGCTATAAAGACGCTTGCTTAGGCAACTCTGCATTATTAAAAGGTATTAACACATTAGATGGCTATGTAACATTCGAAGCAGTTGCAGAAGCTCACGGCTTACAATATGCTGATGCAAAAGAGCTTCTTGAAAAAGCTCCTGCTTTATCATAATAGAAATATATGTAGAGCCTTCCTTTTGTTAGGAGGGCTTTTGTTTAAGATAGAAACATCTTATAATATAAATAAAAAGAAATAAAGATAGAAATAGGAGGAGCAATATGGGGTATATTTATGATATTTTGTCAGTGGGTTTGCTTATAGCAGGAATTATTACAATGGTTGTAGGTAAAAAGAAGAATGATGCGAAATTAAGAGGAATTGGTATTGGGATTGTAACGGCAGTACTTATTATTGGATTTCCAGATTTTATAAATGGTTATATGAAAGGTGTGCTTTCTGCTGGAGATAGTGCATTTCCGATGAGATAGAAAAGATGATCTTTAATTTTTCTTATAGTTAGGAAAGATTAGAGATCATTTTTTTTAGGTTTTTAATTATGGGAATTTTTTCTTGTTGTTAAAATGCTTCATATGATAATTTAAAGATAAATATATAAAGGGGTGCGAGGAGGATTCTATGGAAAAGATAAATTTATTAGAGCTAACAAAAGACATTAAAGATCAACATAAAAACTTCGTCGTTTCAAATGTAAATAGTCATTGTTTACGAATTGCTGTGTTTACTGGTGAATATGATTGGCACTATCATTCTAATTCGGACGAATTATTCATTGTATTAGAGGGAGAATTACTTATTGATTTTCAGGATGGGGAGACAGCGATTTTAAAACCGAATGATTCAATGTTAATTCCAGCATGTACGATTCATAGAACGAGAGCATTAAAGAGAACGGTAAATCTTTGTTTTGAAAATATAGAGGCTGATACGATTATAGTGGAGCAATTATGAAAAAATTATCTGTAGCCGAGTATAGAAAAATTCTTCCGATTTTAGAAGGAAATATAAGAACAACAACTTTTGCTTATGCGGTATGTGATCAAATGATAGATGGCGAGGTTTTTGCAAACGAGAAGTTAACAGCGGGACTAATTATTACAGCTAACGGTATTTATTATTTGTTTGGTGATACTCATGATCAAAGTTATAACGAAGATTTATTTTCGTATATAAAAACAGCTATTGAAAAAATAGAGAAGCGATTTACACTGTTCGCTTCGAGTAAAGAGTGGGAAATGATGATTGAAGGGCGTTTTAGTAATGCACTTCGGAAAATCCCACGATTGAAATTTCAAAGAGGAACTTTTGAAGAGAGAAAACAAGATTTTAACAAAAATACATATGAGGTTAAGCGTATTGATAGAAGAGATATAGAACGAAGTAATGAATTTACAGAGGTGTATTACAAAGAATATTGGGGATCAACTGAAGTATTTTTAAATAACGGTTTTGGATTTTGTATAGAGCGAGATGGGATAATTATAGCTGAATGCGTCTCAATATTTAGAGGGGATAGTTTTGCTGAAATTGATATTGTGACGCATGAAGCATATCAAGGGAAAGGGTTAGCCCAAGCTGTCGCAACACGTTTCATTGAACATTGTATACAAAATGATATTACACCGTGCTGGGATTGTAATGCAGACAATATTCCTTCGCAAAAATTAGCTAGTAAATTAAGTTTTCATAATCCAATAGAATATAGTTTATTTGCACGTAAAAAAACGGGGGAATAAAAATGAATGTGGAATTAACAAGATTTAAAGTAAAGCAAGGTAAAAGTCATCGTGTAGATGAATGGATGAAACTTCTTAATGACAATATGAAAGAAGTGCTTTTGACATTAAACGACGAAAAAATGTACGTAGAGACAATTTTCCGGGAAATAAGAGATGGAGAAGAGTACTTATATTGGTATTCTGTGCAAGGAGAAGGCGGTACTCTTGTCGAAAATTCTCATCATGAAATTGATAAAAAGCACTTAGCGTTTTGGTATGAATGTATTGATGAGGAAGCACCGTCTGTTGATATGAAAACAGAAGTTGTTATGATTCAAGATGTTGTGAAGGAAGCGATGAAATAATAGAGTAGTATTTTGCAAAAATAAAACCGTCTTCTTTTTTGCTGAAATATATATTATTGGAGATGCTGTAGGATGAGAATTAGTAATAAATATATCACTCTTGATGAAATAGAGATAATAAGAGACCCCTTAAATAAATTGCATGAATATCATAACAGTAAATCAAAATATTTTTCTGGTGATTATCCAAGAATGACATTTGAGGAACGTATTGAAGATTATAAAATAAATTCAAAGTGCGGAGAATATAGAATTGAATTATTGGTTGAATCGGAAACAGACGATATATTAGGATTTAGTATAGCGTATAGCAAAGGAGTAAGCGGGAAGATTGAAGTTTTATTTGTTGATGAAAAATACCGAAGAAACGGATTTGGTTTGAAGTTAATGAATAGTGCAGTGGAATGGTTTAAAGAAAAGAAGATAGATGAAATTGAATTAACAGTAGTGTACGGAAATGAAGCTGTATCATTTTATCGAAAACTGGGTTTTTATCCACGTTCAATTATTATGACGACTAAGTCATAACGATAGTATGGGGAGAGATGAGTGGGAGTTTTGGTTTCAAAAAAATGATTCATATGTTAATAAAGTATATGTGAAGATGTAAGTTAAAGCATAAATTGTCCGGGTTGAACAGTTTATGCTTTATTTCATAAAGAACGTCCTGTTCAAAAAGTAGGGATTTCAAGAACATTTTAGGACAAACTATAATGAGATGAAGAACTTCAAACCAAAAGACTTACCAATATACGGTGTAGTCGTAACAGGAAAAACAGAGGATTTACAAAGTTTACAAGGGTTACCGTATATTAAGGCGGCTGTAAGAGGTGTAACAGTTGAGAAATATTGATTATAAGTAATTAATGTGAATAATCAGAAAATTTATGTTATAATATGGGAAAAGGAGGTTTATATGAGGCAAATACATGGAGCAATTTATATTTACATAACAATGTTTTTCGTGGCGATATCCTATGGATTAGGGCACGTGTATTCGCATCCTATACTAACTTTTTTAAGCGGAGCATGTATGGCGTTTGCGCTTCTTGTCCACCTTTTCTCAGTTTGGATCGTAAAATTTCAATTGAATATTAGTGAAATAGAAGAAGGCACTTTTTAAGGGGCCTTCTTTAATAAAAAGGCAGCAATCACGCTGCCTTTTTTCTTATTTCACAAATTGTAATTCTTTCGGGAACTTCGTTAAAATTTCTGATCCGTCTTTTGTGATGTAAATATCATCTTCAATACGAACACCACCTACGTTTGGTACGTAAATACCTGGCTCGATTGTGAAGACCATACCTTCTTTTAAAGGAGACTCGTTACCTGCTTTTACATCTGGATATTCGTGGACGCTAATTCCAAGTCCGTGACCAAGGCGGTGCGGGAAGAAGTCGCCGTAACCTGCATCTGCGATAACAGAACGAGCAGCATTATCGATTGCACCAAGTGTAACGCCTGGTTTACATGCTTCAACTGCTTGTAGTTGTCCAGCAAGTACAGTGTTGTAAATGCGAGTTTGTTCTTCAGAAATATCACCGAATGCTACTGTACGTGTAATGTCAGAGCAATAACCGTCAATGATTACACCTAAATCAAATAGTACGAAATCGCCGCGTTTCATTTTGTTCGCACCTGGAATACCGTGTGGAAGAGCAGAGTTTGCACCTGCTAATACCATTGTATCAAATGACATTTTATGTATGCCCTTTGTTTTTAATTCGTGTTCAATAATTGCTAATACTTCTAGCTCACTGCGGTTTTCTTTAATTGCATTTACACCAACTTCAACAGCATAGTCTGCCATTTTAGCTGCTTCGCGTAAAATAGAAAGTTCTTTTTCATCTTTAATTAAACGAAGTTCGCGAACTTTCTCTTCAGCTGATTTGAACGCTGCATTTGGGAATAATTTTGTTAATTCTTCATAACGTTCTACGTTTAAATGTTCTTTTTCAATTGCAACTGCATTTGCATGGATACCGCGGTCTTTAATTGCTTTTGCAATCATATCCCATGGTCTGTCAGTATCAGTAAATCCGATAATTTCATGTGCCCAGCCAGCGTTACGTGCTTGGCCTTCTTCCATTTTAGGGCAAATTAAAATAGGCTCTTTTTCTTGGAATACAAACATACCAAGTAGTCTTTCGTGTGGTTCACAGTGGAAGTTTGTCATGTAGAAAACGTTTGGTGTAGAAGTTAAGAACGCAGCTTCTACGTTTTTTTCTTTTAGCCATTGCATTAAATTTTCTAATCTAGCATTCATCGATTGGCACCCCCGAGATATTTAATTACAAATATAACTTTACCTCGGATGAAAGCGTTATGACAAGTAAATAGATGTTAGAAAAGACAGGGAATTGAGAAATCATGTAGAATAAAAAGTGAGAATGTGAATAGGGAGGAATGTAATAATGAAAATATCTTATCATGGACATTCAGTTGTGAAAATTGAGGCAAATGGAAAAGTTATTTTAATTGACCCGTTTCTAACAGGAAATCCGAAAACGGATTTAAAGGCTGAAGATGTAAAAGTAGATGCGATTCTTTTGTCGCATGGACATGGTGATCATGTTGGAGATACAGTAGAGCTTGCGAAGAAAAATAATGCGGTTGTTGTAGCGCCATTTGAACTAGCAACATTTTTAAGCTGGCAAGGTATAAATACACATCCGATGCATATTGGAGGTTCGCATGAATTTGATTTCGGAAAGGTGAAGTTTACACAAGCTTTCCACGGCTCTAGTTATATTGATGAAGAAAATAAGACGATTACATATACAGGTATGCCAGCGGGTATTTTATTTACAGCAGAAGAGAAAACTGTTTACCATGCAGGAGATACTGCTCTATTCTCTGATATGAAGTTAATTGGAGAACTGAATGATATAGATGTAGCATTTTTACCAATTGGTGATAATTTCACAATGGGGCCAGAAGATGCTGTATTAGCAGCAAAATGGATTCATGCGAAAACTGTTGTACCGATGCATTACAATACGTTCCCGGTTATTGAACAAGATCCATATCAATTTGTAGAAAAGTTAAAAAATTGTACAGGGAAAGTATTAGAAGCAGGAGAAAGTATTACACTATAGAAAAGAAACCCTTCATTTGAAAAGACAAGTGAAGGGTTTTTACGTATGCAGTACAGCTTTTAAAGTTTGCGTTTGTTTTGGTGATTCTTTTCTTTTTGGAAGTGGTTGTTCAGGTGTTTCATTCAATTCCATTGCAACTTTTTTTCCATCTACGAAAGCCCAAAATACAGTACTTACAACCTCTAAAAATTTTTTCATCATGTATTCGCTCCTTTGTTTCAGTTCTTGTCTTAATTGTATAGGGAATCGAGTGGACTAACTATCGAACGAGATGACAATAGCATTACATTATTGTAATGGAGCGACTGGTGGAATGTAATGGTCATTTTGTTATAAAAAAAATGGTACAGATATACAAAGAGAGAGTGTAACAGTTTTGAAAATATAGTATACTGAAAATACAACACATGAAGAATTTAGGGAAAAGAAAGTATGGTGAAACCATTTGGCTACCAAACATAATCAAATTTTAGAACATATTAATAGCCTGCCAGTCGGGCATAAAATTTCTGTAAGGCAGATTGCGAAAGATTTGAGTGTAAGCGAAGGGACAGCTTACCGTGCCATTAAAGATGCAGAAAATAAAGGATATGTTAGTACAATTGAACGTGTCGGAACAATTCGAATTGAGCAAAAGAAAAAAGAGAATATTGAAAAACTGACATATGCAGAAGTCGTTAACATTGTTGATGGCCAAGTGCTTGGAGGAAGAGAAGGACTACATAAAACATTAAATAAATTCGTAATCGGGGCTATGAAATTAGAAGCGATGATGCGTTATACAGAAGCTGGTAACTTACTTATCATTGGTAACCGTACGAACGCACATCAATTAGCGCTAGAAGCAGGGGCTGCAGTATTGATTACGGGCGGATTTGATACGGAAGATCATGTGAAGAAATTAGCAGACGAATTAAAATTGCCGATTATTTCAAGTAGCTATGATACATTTACAGTTGCAACGTTAATTAATCGTGCTATTTACGATCAGCTTATTAAGAAAGAGATTGTACTCGTTGAAGATATTTTAACGCCGATCGAAGAGACGTTATATTTAAAGCCAGATGACACAGTGCAACAATGGCATGCGTATAACGAAGAGACAATGCACGGAAGATATCCGATTGTCGATGAAAATAAAAAAGTGCTAGGTATTGTAACTTCAAAAGATATGATCGGTGTAGCGAAAGAAACACCAATTGATAAAGTGATGACAAAGCACCCAATTACAGTGAACGGTAAAATGTCTGTCGCTGCTGCGGCACGTATGATGGTATGGGAAGGCATTGAATTACTTCCTGTTGTTGATGAAGGAAATAAACTGCAAGGTATTATTAGCCGTCAGGATGTACTTCAGGCGCTGCAAATGATTCAGCGTCAACCACAAGTCGGTGAAACGATCGATGATATTGTAACGAATCAATTTATGACGCCGAAAGAAGCGAAAAATGAGCATCTATATCAATTTTCAGTGACGCCGCAGATGACGAATTCAATCGGAACGTTATCGTACGGTGTATTTGCAACGATTGTGACAGAAGCAACGAACCGCGTCATTCGTGCGCAAAAGAAGAGTGACTTAATTGTTGAGAACTTAACAATTTATTTCGTAAAGCCGGTTCAAATTGATAATGTTGTATCGGTTCATCCGAGAGTATTAGAAATCGGCCGTAAATTTGGTAAGGTTGATGTAGAAGTACATCATGAAGGTAATGTTGTTGGAAAAGCATTACTTATGGTGCAGTTAATCGATAAATAAAAAGATGGAACAAACCGCTTTGGTTTGTTCCATTTTTTTTTGAAAGGATAGAATCAACAAATAAATTGCGTATCATTTCATATTTATAGTAGAAATACTAAGAAATTTAAAGGTGTGGAAATGGAGTATCGGTAAGGAGGGGCTGAATGGGAGGAATAATTTTCTTTTTAGTTGTCGTATGTATCATAATTATTCATGTGTTAACGCATAGAAAAATGAATGTAATTAAAAGGAGGTTGTATTTTGTAAGTTTGATTCTTGCTAGTATTGGTGCCTTTATTCCTATATCAGGAGAAAATGAGCCGGATTTTCTTTACTTTGGTGTACCATCTGAAACGTTTGTTTATTATGGTGGTTGGGAATGCTGGTTTAATCCATTGGGGTTTTTCTTTAACTTTATTTTGTTTTATTGGATTTTGAAGTTAGCACTAAAGATATGGAGGAGTTTTAGTGGGAAAGCAAAAAATTAGCAGGATATGTATAAGGATGAGTAGAAAAGTGGTTGTAGTTATGCGGAGAGTCGGTTATATAACAGAAAAGACAGAATATTAATTCATTTAGATTTTAGACTATGTTATAATTGTGTTGTAAGAAAATGGATTCCGGGAAGGTGGTATACAAGATGTCATCAGAAGTACTCTTTTTTGGTAGTATCGCACTATTTTACTTTCTTGTGATGATACCGATTCAATATTTATATTTACAAGGATTAAATGAAAAAAAGAAAAAGACAGGATTATCTCAGCGAGAACTATATGAAAAGATGTCTTTTGAAGAAGAGCAATTACATTTTCATGTGCAAGGAAACCCGTTTAATATACCGTCTGCATTTGTTGCATATATGATTTTGAAAATTAGAGGAAGTAAAAAAGCATCACAATGTTGATGCTTTTTTACGTTGCTTCATAAGCTTCTGCTTCTTTAACTGCTAATGGTAAGAAATGTTTATATTGGCGAAATCCATTAAATGCACTTGCACTACCAAATAGAACGAATAAAACACCAACGATAATACGAGCGGTTGAAAGTTCTAAAAAGAATTGGTTTGCTCCAAAGAATAAGACGAATGAACCGAGTGCCATTGCGGATTTTCCTGAGAGCCAACCTTTTTCCATTGGACGGTTTGTCCGAAAGTATTTTGTTTTGTAGAAGAGGTACAACATAAATGAGACGATAATACAGAAGACTAATACTGGCATAACGCACACTCCCATCGCTTTGTGAAAAATAATAGTGGAGAAGAAAGAAATATCTAAACTTTCTAACTTTTATTATAAAGCAATTGTTCGCATGTATGAAATATTTTCAGTTATAATGTAGGATAAAGTGAAAAGGTTGAATGAATAAAAAGGAGATTATACATATGCATGAGCAAATTTTAGGAGCAATTAAAGAGTTTGATACAATTATTATCCATCGTCATGTGCGTCCGGATCCAGATGCGTTAGGTTCACAGGGCGGTCTTGGCACAATTTTGCAAGAATCGTTTCCAGAGAAAAATATTTATACGGTTGGGTACAATGAGCCTTCTTTATCGTATTTACGAGTAATGGATGATATTGAAGATAGTGTGTACGAAAATGCGCTTGTTATCGTTTGTGATACTGCGAACCAAGAACGTGTTTGTGATCAGCGTTATACAAAAGGGAAGATGTTAATTAAAATTGATCATCATCCGAATGAAGATCCATACGGAGATATTACGTGGGTCGATACGACAGCGAGCTCTACAAGTGAAATGATTTATGAGTTCTACAATTATGGAAAAGATAAAGGATTAAAGATAACAAAAGAAGCAGCTCGCCTTATTTTAGCGGGAATTGTTGGTGATACGGGGCGTTTCTTATTCCCAAATACAACAGCGAAAACACTTCGTTACGTAAGTGAGCTTGTTGACATGGATGTGAAATTCACAGATTTATACAATGAAATGTATAAGACGAAAGAAAAGATCGCTCGTTTAAATGGATATATTTTACAAAACTTCACAATGGTAGAAGAAGGAGCTGCTTACATTAAATTAACGAAAGAAGTATTAGAAGAGTTTGACGTACTTCCTTCTGAAGCATCTGGTGTTGTTGGAGCACTTGGTAATATTGACGGATTAAAGGCGTGGGTTCTATTTTTAGAGGAAGAAGATGTAATTCGTGTTCGCCTTCGTTCAAAAGGACCAGTTATAAATAAATTAGCAATGCAATATAACGGCGGAGGACATCCGATGGCTTCTGGTGCAAAAGCATCTTCTTGGGAAGAAGCGGATCGTCTGTTTGCTGATTTACGTGAGATTTGTAAATAAGATTATATGTTAAAACGAAAAGAAGGAGCGGCGCTAAAGCCCTCCTTCTTTATTTTTCT
Source organism: Bacillus sp. NPDC094077 (assembly GCF_050279465.1). Lineage (NCBI taxonomy): Bacteria > Bacillati > Bacillota > Bacilli > Caryophanales > Bacillaceae > Bacillus > Bacillus sp. NPDC094077. Next base: position 233,985 of record NZ_JBNNUF010000005.1, read on the forward strand.
TTCTCTATAGCGATGCTAATTTCAAGCACAGTATCAAAAGATATCGTATCGACTTTAAAGCGGTATATACGATCGTAATGTTTGTACGTTTTATTTTCGATTGCCTTTTTGAGTAGGTCTTTATTTTTTGCGATACTTTGAATGTTTTTCGTTAAAAGATGCTGGAGGTCATTATGGATAGAAGTGGTCATGTTTTCGAGCGTAAGGTTGTCTAAATCGTATTTTTCACGATTTATAATTTTTATTTTGATCTCTTGAATGGTTAAGAGTCGTTTATTTTCCGTGTTCAATTTCTCTTGATCTTCGAGAAGAACGTGGAGTTTTGCTTCTTGCTTTTCTATAATTTCTTTTTGTTCTGCTATTTTACTAGCTTGTTCTTGTTGAAAAACACCGTATATGTACAAAAAAATAAACCAGCTCAACACGCCTCCAACAGCAGCACCAGCTAAAACTAAGTACCATCTTTTTGCTGTATTGGCACTTGGTACTCTCATACATGTTCCTGCGTCAGCCATTTAATAATAATGAGCCCCGTTTGCATACCACCAGTTGCGAAAAAAATAAGGAGAATTTGTTTTACGATATCTTTCATATCCCCGCCAAAGAAACTTCTTTCAAAGCTATAAAAGGTATCAAATGTCCCGCCGATTGCTGCAACGAGTGCCCAAATTCTTAAATTTTGGGCGAATTGATTAATGTAAGTGAGAGCCGGTTTTCCGATAAGAAATGCACCAAATCCACCAATTAATGAACCACCAAGTATAACCCCAAAGGCAATAAAATAACTAATAATAAGCAGAGAGAAAAAAGTGTGTTCTCTTACATCCATCGTCATTCTCCTTTCTTCTTCATATATATGGACAAAGTATAAGAAGTATGTTTTGATTTCCGCTTTCCTCATCACCTATAATAAAAGTAGTCAAATAGGTAAAGAGAGGGTACAACAGTGAAGTTTGTGCATTTACAATGTCAAACCGTTTTTAGTTTGTTAAAAAGTGCTTGTAAAATTGATGAGCTTGTAGTCAGGGCGAAAGAACTCGGTTTTTCATCGCTGGCTATTACGGATGAAAATGTTATGTATGGCGTTATTCCGTTTTATAAAGCATGTAAGAAACATGGTATACAGCCTATTATCGGCTTAACAGCTTCTATTTTTAGTGAAGAAGAAGAAAGGTCTTATCCCCTTGTATTACTTGCTGAGAATGAAATAGGCTATCAAAATTTATTAAAGATTTCTAGTAGTATTATGACGAAGTCAAAAGAAGGAATTCCGAAGAAATGGCTTGCGCATTATGCGAAAGGATTAATTGCTATTTCACCAGGTAAAGATGGAGAAATTGAACAATTATTATTAGAAGACAAAGAGAGTCAGGCTGAAGAAGTAGCCCGCATGTATCAAAATATGTTCGGCAATTTTTATATGAGTTTGCAGCATCATGCGATTCAAGATGAACTGCTCCTGCAAGAAAAATTACCTGCATTTATTAATAAGGTAAATATTCCAGTCGTTGCAACAAACGATGTACGCTACATCAATCAAAGCGACGCACTTGTTCATGAATGTTTATTATCTGTTGAAAGTGGAACGAAAATGACTGATCCAGATAGGCCGAGGCTGAAAACGGATCAATATTATTTAAAGTCATCGGATGAAATGGAAGCACTATTTTCTCATGCCCCGGAAGCGATTCAAAACACAATGAAAATCGCGGAGCGTTGCCAAGTAGAAATCATGTTCCATGTAAATCAACTACCGAAGTTTCCAGTTCCGTCTAATGAAACAAGTGATATGTACTTGCGTCATATTTGTGAAGATGGTTTGCGGAAACGATATGGTGCGCCGAAAGAAGTGCATATAAAGCGTTTGGATCATGAATTAAATGTTATTTCTCGTATGGGATTTAGTGATTATTTCCTCATCGTATGGGATTTTATGAAGTATGCACATGAAAATCATATTTTAACAGGACCAGGCCGTGGATCAGCAGCTGGCTCACTCGTTTCGTACGTATTAGAAATTACAGATATTGATCCGATTGAATACGACCTATTATTTGAAAGATTTTTAAATCCTGAACGTGTAACGCTTCCAGATATTGATATCGATTTTCCAGATGTAAGACGTGATGAAATGATTCGATATGTGAAAGATAAATATGGTCAGCTCCGTGTTGCACAAATTGTAACGTTTGGTACGCTTGCAGCGAAAGCGGCAATTAGAGACATTGCTCGTGTAATGGGGCTACCGCCAAGAGATATTGATATATTCTCAAAACTTATCCCATCAAAGCTTGGTATAACACTAAAAGATGCCTATGAAGAATCACAATCACTCCGTGAGTTTATTCAAGGGAATCTGTTACATGAACGTGTGTTTGAAATCGCGAAGCGTGTCGAAGGTTTACCGCGTCATACGTCTATTCATGCAGCTGGCGTTATTATGAGTCAAGAACCGCTAACAGGAAGTGTGGCAATCCAAGAAGGGCATAATGATGTTTATGTTACGCAATATCCTGCCGATGCATTAGAAGAACTTGGGTTGTTAAAGATGGACTTTTTAGGATTACGTAATTTAACGTTACTTGAAAATATAATAAAGTTTATCGTGAAAAAAACAGGGAAAGAAATTGATATAAGAAATCTACCTCTTCAAGACGAAAAGACGTTCCAATTGTTAGGGAGAGGGGATACAACAGGGGTATTCCAGCTTGAGTCAGGTGGTATGCGAAATGTACTTCGCGGATTAAAACCAAATGAGTTTGAAGACATCGTCGCTGTCAACTCGTTATACAGACCAGGACCGATGGAACAAATCCCAAGCTTTATTGAATCGAAGCACGGAAAAAGAAAGATTGAATATTTACATCCGGATTTAAAGCCGATTTTAGAAAGAACATATGGTGTAATTGTATACCAAGAACAAATTATGCAAATTGCATCGAAGTTAGCTGGATTTTCGCTCGGAGAAGCGGATCTATTGCGCCGTGCAGTGAGTAAAAAAAATCGTGATATTTTAGATCAGGAACGTAAGCATTTTGTACAAGGCTGTTTGCAAAATGGTTACGGTGAGACATCTGCTGAGAAAATTTACGATTTAATTGTAAGATTTGCAAATTACGGTTTTAACCGAAGTCACGCTGTGGCCTACAGTATGATCGGATATCAGCTTGCCTACTTAAAGGCGAATTATACGCTGGAATTTATGACAGCATTATTATCAAGTGCAATTGGAAATGAAGATAAGATTGTGCAGTATATACGAGAAACAAAGCGGAAAGGCTTTCAAGTTTTACCGCCCTCTCTTCAAAGAAGTGATTACAACTTCCAAATAGAAGGAAATGCAATACGTTACAGTTTACTTTCCATTCGAAATATCGGAATGGCTACAGTGACGGCATTATTAGAAGAACGAGAGAAAAAAATGTTTGAGGATTTATTTGAATTTTGTCTTCGTATGCCAGCAAAGTTTGTAACAGAGCGAAATTTAGAGGCGTTCGTCTGGTCGGGATGTTTTGACGATTTTGGTGTTTCTAGAACGAATTTATGGAAAAGTCTTAAAGGAGCGTTAGAGTACGCCAATCTTGCACGTGATTTAGGAGATGCTGTTCCAAAATCAAAATACGTACAAGGAGAAGAGCTCTCTTTTATTGAACAGTTAAATAAAGAGAAGGAAGCACTTGGCTTTTATTTATCAAGCTATCCGACAGCGCAGTATGTGAAGTTAGGAAAAGAATTAGAAATTCCATCTCTCGCTCAGGCGATGCGACATAAGAAAAAAGTACAAAGGGCTATCGTGTATATAACAAGTGTGAGAGTGATTCGTACGAAAAAGTTGCAAAAGATGGCGTTTATTACATTCTGTGATCAAAATGATGAAATGGAAGCGGTTCTGTTCCCGGAAACGTATATACATTTCTCAGATAAGTTACAAGAAGGAGCAATTGTTTTAGTTGACGGTACGATTGAACTAAGAAATCATAAGCTGCAATGGATTGTAAATGGATTATATCCGTTAGAAGAAATGGGCGTTTACGAAGAAAAGAAAGACGCATCTGTTTACGTGAAATTGCCGTCTCAGTATGAGAAAAAGCTTTTAAATCAGGTTACAAAAATATTGTTTGACTATTCGGGTTTTGCGAAAGTACTAATTTATTATGAAAAGGAACATAAAATGGTACAATTATCTCGAAGTTTATCAATTCATCCAAGTGAAGAATGTTTAGGAGCACTTCGTGAAATTGTCGGTGAAGAAAATGTCGTTGTGAAAATATAATGGACAATTTCCCTACACTTCGATTATTATAGTAGTAGTGTTCGTGGTCAGACCACTTGGAGAAATTGATATCAGCAACAATAATTTGAGGAGAGTGGATAGTTTGTCAACACTTCGTGAAGAAGCACTTCACATGCATAAAGTGCATCAAGGAAAATTAGAAACTGTATCAAAAGTAAAAGTAGAAAATGCAAAAGATTTAAGTCTTGCATATTCTCCAGGGGTTGCAGAGCCTTGTAAAGAAATTTATGACGATAAAAGTAAGGTATATGAATATACAATGAAGGGAAATATGGTAGCAGTTGTGACAGATGGAACGGCTGTGCTTGGTCTTGGTAACATTGGACCTGAAGCATCTCTTCCAGTAATGGAAGGTAAAGCTGTATTATTCAAGAGCTTTGCTGGTGTAGATGCATTCCCAATTGCCTTAAATACAAACGATGTAGATAAAATTGTTGAAACTGTAAAATTAATGGAGCCAACTTTTGGCGGCGTTAACTTAGAAGATATCGCAGCACCAAACTGCTTCATTATTGAAGAACGTTTGAAGAAAGAAACAAATATTCCTATCTTCCATGATGATCAACACGGAACAGCTATCGTAACAGTAGCAGGCCTTGTGAACGCATTGAAATTAGTTGGAAAGAAAATGTCTGATATTAAAGTTGTCGCAAATGGCGCAGGTGCAGCAGGTATTGCAATTATTAAACTTTTATATCGCTATGGTGTACGCGACATTATTATGTGTGACCGTAAAGGCGCGATCTATGATGGTCGTCCTACAGGTATGAATCCGGTGAAAGATGAAGTTGCAAAATATACAAATAAGAATCGTATCGAAGGTTCTTTAGCTGATGTCGTACAAGGTGCGGACGTATTCATTGGTGTATCTGCAGAAGGTGCATTAACAGAAGAGATGGTTCGTACAATGAATGACAATGCAATTATTTTTGCAATGGCGAATCCGGTTCCAGAAATTATGCCAGAATTGGCAAAAGCAGCGGGCGCAGCTGTTGTTGGAACAGGTCGTTCTGACTTCCCGAACCAAGTAAATAATGTACTAGCGTTCCCTGGTATTTTCCGCGGTGCACTTGACGTACATGCGACACAAATTAACGAAGAAATGAAGATGGCAGCTGTACAGGCTATTGCTGAGCTTGTAGCAGAAGATGAGTTAAATGCAGACTATATCATTCCAGCGCCGTTTGACGCGCGTGTAGCGCCTCAAGTAGCGGCTTACGTTGCGAAAGCTGCAATGGAGACAGGAGTAGCTCGCCGTCAAGTAGATCCAAATGAAGTCGCTGAGAAAACAAAACAATTAGCGCTGATTGGTAAAGAATAAGCGAGGAATTTCCATTGACATCATCAAATACAAAAGTATATCTCGAAATTGTAAAAAAAATCCGCTCCATTATGGAAGAGGATGGATTGGTAGCAGGAGATCGTTTGCCGTCTGAGCGTGAATTAAGTGCACGCTTAAACGTAGGGCGTTCCTCAGTAAGAGAAGCATTGCGTGCTTTAGAACTTGTAGGATTGATTGAAACGAGACGTGGTGAAGGGACGTTTATTCGAAACTTTTACGATAATGGTCTTGTGCAACTAATCGCTCCATTTCTATTGCAAGATGAGAAAACAATTCGTGATTTATTACAAACAAAACGATTGCTTGAGAAAGATATGATTCGTATTGTATGTAATTTACCGAAAGAAACGTTTTCTAAAGTACTAAGTAAATTACAGCAAGTACTTAAAGAAAATGGAAGCTCAATCCCAATGCTTCACCAAACGTTCTTTAAAACACTTATTGAACAAGTCGATAATTATTTACTATATCGCATTTGGATGATCGTAAATGATTACGTAGCAACTCTTTCTTGTAAAGTTTCAGGAGATTCTATCGAATTGTATAGAGAGCTATATGCTACTTTGGAAGAAAAACAAGAAAATGATGCACTAAAAATTTACGATGAATTAGTAGAGAATATACAGTTTCACTCGTAATGTATAAAATTTGTCGAAATGACCATGACACGTTATGACAAACATTCTACCGCATAGCGGTTAAAGTTAAACGTAAAGAGAGAGGTTATTAGACAGATTGAGAAGATAAGGCTAACATCAAACTTTGGTGTTAGCCCCATTTTCTTCTTACGCTAACCTTAGCTCTCAACGAAGGGGGTCAAATTGTGCTAAGAGATTTATTCGTGAAAAAGAAAAAGTACGCTGCAATACCTTCAGAACAAGTACGAAAAGATGTACCAGATGGCGTTATGACAAAATGTCCGAAATGTAAAAAAATCATGTATACGAAAGAGCTTCTAAAAAATTTAAAAGTATGTGTGAACTGTGGGTATCATCATCCTATGAATGCATGGGAACGCCTTGATAGTATATTGGACGAAGGGTCATTCCGTGAGTATGACAAAGAAATGGTTTCATTAAATCCACTTGAGTTTCCAGGTTATGAAGAGAAACTAGAGAGCGATCGTAAGAAGACTGAATTAAACGAAGCGGTTGTAACTGGTGAAGGAACAATTGATGACATGCTTGTTGTTGTTGCAGTAATGGATTCTCGTTTTCGAATGGGGAGCATGGGCTCTGTTGTAGGAGAAAAAATTGCCCGTGCGGTTGAAAAGGCGTACGACTTACAAGTTCCATTTATTATCTTTACTGCTTCGGGTGGTGCCCGTATGCAAGAAGGTATTTTAAGTTTAATGCAAATGGCAAAAACAAGCGTAGCTTTGAAAAAGCATAGTAATGCAGGAGGATTATTTATTTCTGTTATGACTCACCCAACGACGGGCGGGGTTTCAGCGAGTTTCGCTTCACTTGGTGATTATAATCTTGCAGAACCAGGTGCACTTATCGGATTTGCTGGTAGACGTGTAATTGAACAAACAGTGCGCGAGAAACTACCAGAAGATTTCCAAACGGCAGAATTCTTGCTAGACCATGGTCAATTAGATGCGGTTGTACATCGTGATGATATGAAAGAATCACTTCGCAAGATTTTAGAAGTTCATCAAGGAGGGGAAATGGCTGTATGGCAGAGCTAGAATTTGAAAAACCAGTTGTTGAGCTAAGAAATAAGATTCGTGAACTGAAAGACTATACGAAAAACAGCCAGATGGACTTCAGTGAGGAGATTCGTATTTTGGAAGAAAAGCTAGAAAAATTAGAGGAAGATATATACGGCAATATGAAAGTATGGGACCGTGTTCAAATTGCTCGTCATGCAGAAAGACCGACAACGCTCGATTATATTGAGCACTTATTTACTAATTTTTTTGAATGTCATGGAGATCGCCTATTTGGCGATGATGCAGCGATTGTCGGCGGCATTGCGAAATATAAAGGGATGCCTGTAACTGTAATTGGGCATCAGCGCGGGAAAGATACAAAAGAAAATATTCGCCGTAATTTTGGGATGCCTCATCCAGAAGGATATCGAAAAGCATTGCGTTTAATGAAGCAGGCGGAAAAGTTTAATCGTCCCATTATTTGTTTTATTGATACGAAGGGAGCTTATCCTGGTAAAGCGGCTGAAGAACGTGGTCAAAGTGAAGCTATCGCCCGCAATCTATTTGAGATGGCTGGTTTAACGGTACCTGTTATTTGTATCGTTATCGGTGAAGGTGGTAGTGGTGGCGCACTAGGTCTTGGAGTAGGAGATTACATTCATATGCTAGAAAATTCCACTTATTCTGTTATTACACCAGAGGGTGCAGCGGCAATTCTTTGGAAAGATGCTGGAAAAGCGAAGGAAGCTGCAGAAGCGATGAAAATCACAGCATTAGATTTGAAAGAATTAGGTGTAATTGACGAAATTATTCCAGAGGCAAAAGGCGGAGCTCATCGTAATATTTTAAAACAATCAGAAAATATAGATTTAATGCTTAAGAAAACTTTTGAACAACTAAGCGGAATTTCGAAAGATGAATTAATCGAAAAACGTTATGAAAAATATATGAAAATTGGGCAAGTTTCGTTTTCAAACGCTTCCATTGGGATAAAATAATAAAAGCGTGCGTTCCTCTTCGCGAATGCACGTTTTTATTATGAAAAGACACATCTTCTCCATTGTGTTTTTATATTTTTTCGTGTTATTTTATTATAAGGCAAATAATCTTTATGAGGTGAGTACAAATGAAACGTATTGGTGTATTAACAAGTGGTGGAGATTCACCTGGTATGAATGCTGCCATTCGTGCAGTTGTTCGTAAAGCGATTTTCCATGATATTGAAGTATATGGTATTTACCATGGATACGCTGGATTAATTTCTGGTCACATTGAAAAATTAGAACTTGGTTCTGTTGGCGATATTATCCACCGCGGTGGTACAAAATTATATACAGCAAGATGTCCTGAGTTTAAAGATCCAGAAGTACGACTAAAAGGTATCGAGCAATTAAAGAAACACGGTATCGAAGGACTTGTTGTTATTGGTGGAGATGGTTCTTACCAAGGCGCTAAAAAATTAACTGAACAAGGATTCCCATGTGTTGGTGTACCAGGTACAATCGACAATGATATCCCTGGAACAGATTTCACAATTGGTTTCGATACGGCTTTAAACACTGTTATTGATGCGATTGATAAAATCCGTGATACAGCTACATCTCATGAACGTACATATGTTATCGAAGTAATGGGACGTCATGCTGGTGATATCGCATTATGGGCTGGTTTAGCTGATGGTGCAGAAACAATCTTAATCCCAGAAGAAGAGTATGACATGGATGATGTTATCGCTCGTCTACAACGCGGTAGTGAACGTGGTAAGAAACACAGTATTATCGTTGTAGCTGAAGGTGTTGGAAGTGCAATTGACATCGGTAAGCACATCGAAGAGGCAACAAACTTTGATACTCGTGTAACGGTATTAGGTCACGTACAACGTGGTGGATCACCAAGTGCACAAGACCGTGTATTAGCAAGTCGTCTTGGCGCAAGAGCAGTTGAATTATTAATTGCTGGTAAAGGTGGACGTTGTGTAGGTATTCAAGATAACAAACTTGTTGATCATGACATTATCGAAGCGTTAGCTCAAAAGCATACAATCGATAAAGATATGTATCAATTATCTAAAGAATTATCCATCTAATCGGCATAATGTCAGATATTTGGGAACGGTTTCATAATTTTCGGAGGTGCAATATGCGTAAAACTAAAATTGTATGTACTATAGGTCCTGCTAGTGAAAGTATTGAGAAATTAGAACAATTAATCGAAGCGGGTATGAACGTTGCTCGTTTAAACTTCTCTCACGGTAGCCATGAAGAGCACGGAGCTCGTATTAAAAACATTCGTGAAGCTTCAAAGAAAACTGGTAAAACAGTTGGTATTTTACTTGATACAAAAGGTCCAGAAATCCGTACTCACGACTTCGTAGACGGACAAGCTGAGCTTGTAACAGGTGCAGAAGTAGTTCTTTCTACTGAACAAGTATTAGGAACTGCAGAGAAGTTCTCTGTATCATATGCTGGTCTTTATGATGATGTAGACCCAGGTTCTCGCATTCTAATCGATGACGGTCTTATCGAACTAGAAGTAATCGAGAAAGCTGACGGAAACATCCGTACAAAAGTATTAAACAGCGGAACTGTAAAAAATAAAAAAGGTGTTAACGTACCAAACGTAAGCATTAAGCTTCCTGGTATCACTGAAAAAGACGTAAAAGATATCATCTTCGGTATCGAGCAAAAAGTTGATTTCATCGCAGCATCTTTCGTACGTAAAGCATCTGACGTATTAGAAATCCGTGAATTATTAGAAGAGCATAACGCTCAGTATATCCAAATCGTACCAAAAATCGAAAACCAAGAGGGTATCGACAATATCGATTCAATCTTAGAAGTTTCTGACGGTTTAATGGTAGCTCGTGGTGATATGGGTGTAGAAATTCCACCAGAAGAAGTACCATTAGTACAAAAACGTCTAATCAAAAAATGTAACGTATTAGGCAAACCAGTTATTACTGCAACGCAAATGTTAGATTCTATGCAACGTAACCCACGTCCAACTCGTGCGGAAGCAAGTGACGTAGCAAACGCAATCTTCGATGGTACAGATGCAATCATGCTTTCAGGTGAAACTGCTGCGGGTCAATACCCTGTAGAAGCTGTAACAATGATGGCTAACATTGCAGTACGTGTTGAAAAGTCATTACAATATGAAGATATGTTCAAAAAGCGTATTAAAGAGTTCACTCCAACAATTACAGATGCAATTAGCCAATCTGTTGCGCACACAGCACTTGCTCTTGATGTAGCTGCAATCGTAGCTCCAACAGAAAGTGGATATACTGCGAAAATGATCTCTAAATACCGTCCGAAATCTCCAATCGTAGCTGTAACATCTGACGAGCAAGTAGGACGTCGTCTTGCGCTTGTTTGGGGTGTTCAAGCGTTTATGGCTGGAAAACGTGCAGCTTCTACTGACGAAATGTTAGATACTGCAATTCAAACAGGTATGGATGCAGGTCTAATTGGACTTGGAGATACTGTAGTAATCACTGCTGGTGTTCCAGTTGCTGAAACTGGTACAACAAACTTAATGAAAATCCACGTTGTTGGTGAAGAAGTTGCTAAAGGGCAAGGTATCGGTCGTAAAGCTGCAAAAGGTAAAGTAGTTGTAGCGAAAACAGCTGCTGAAGCTGTAGCGAACGTAAACAAAGGTGATATCCTTGTTACAACAAGCACTGATAAAGATATGATTCCTGCAATCGAAAAAGCTGCTGCTTTAGTTGTAGAAGAAGGTGGCTTAACAAGCCATGCAGCTGTTGTAGGTGTATCAATCGGTATTCCTGTTATCGTTGGTGTAAACGGCGTAACAGCAACTTTAAAAAATGGCCAAGAAGTAACAGTTGATGCAGCACGCGGAATTGTTTATAATGGACATGCGGAAGTGCTATAAGAAGTAATACGGAGAGAAGGATCGGAGTCCTTCTCTTTTTTTTACACAAAAACGGGATACAATTAGCTTAAAACGTCTAAAATTACTTTTAAAGCGGTTTGTTATGAAGTTTAATGTAAGTGTACCTTGCCTTCTTGGAGTCTATATGGACGTTGTGAGGGTGTTTAAAGTGATGTATGAAAGGAGTATGGAACTATGAAATGGTTGCTGTTCTTGCTGATTTTAATACCGGCGATTGAGATTACGGTCTTAATTGGATCAAGTCATGTGATAGGTGTATGGTCTACGTTCGCTATGATTATATTTACGGGTATTGTAGGTGTGTATTTGGCGAAACGACAAGGGTTTAAAGTGCTTAGAGAGATTCAATTTAGATTAAATAGAGGGGAAATGCCGGGTGGTGCTGTCCTAGATGGTATTTTTATTTTTATAGGAGGTATTCTTTTAGTGCTTCCTGGATATGTGACGGATATAATAGGTTTTATCTTTGTTATCCCTTTTACTAGAGCTTTATTGAAGCCGCTTGTTATGAAGTGGATGGAATGGAAGTTTAGAAAGAGATCTACTATTATTGTTCAGAAATAACGCTTAGATTGTAGCGATCTAAGCGTTATTTTTTTATCCCGCTATTTGTGGGCAGTAAGACTCCCACCTCAAAATTCGGTGAATGCGAGGGAGTTAGGTGGGAGATCAACTGCCCGTAAAAGCCCGATTGGTTCAACTAATAATCAGTGGGGGATGCGGAGGGGCTCTTGAAAATTAAAAGTGTTGATTTAGGGTGATATATTCCTACCTAAATGGAGGTTCAACTAGTGTGAAGGAATAACCTAGGAAAAGAGGGGCTACTTCTACCTTGTTTTGTATATTTATTCATTTACATAAAAAGTAATAAATGTAAGTAATAATTATAGAGAAAAAAGAATAAAAATGTAATTTAAACCTAAAATATGTGTTTTTATGCAAAAAATAAGAGCATCATCCTTTTTTAGGGAAATCCTCTTTTGAAAAATGTAGTTAGTACAAAAAATCACATTGAATAATCAGTGGGAATTTCCCACTGATTATAGTTAAATTTTTAGTTGTATATGAATTAGAAACAGTTATTTTGAAGGTGAACCTTTAATATATTTCCATAAGTCATGGAATACATGAGCTTTGTGCAATGTATTGAGTAGTACTAGTGTGACTGGACCGATGATTAATCCTAAAAAACCAAAGAGCTTAAAGCCAACAAATAGAGCGATCAGTGTCGCTAATGGATCGAGACCGATATTAGATGAAAGTACTTTAGGCTCCATAATTTGTCTTTGGACAATCACGACGATGTATAGGATGAGAAGACCGATGGCGAATGCAGTGTCGCCGGTGAAAAATACGTATATAACCCATGGAACGAAGACAGCACCTGTTCCTAAATATGGGAGTAAATCTACAACTCCTGTAATAATCGCGATAGTAATTGCATATGGGACGCGCAATATTAAAAGCCCAATTAGTACAATAACGGTTGTCATAGATACGAGTGTAAGTTGCGCTTTCACAAAACCGAACAGAGCTTTTCTTAAATCGACAAAAATAGTTTTTCCGTAGCCATGTACACGATTCGGTAGAAGTTTTCTTGCTTTCTGAGCGAGACGGTGCCAATCGTAACTAATGAAGAAAGTGGCCAATAAAACGAATACAAGGACAGTTAAAGTTGTTGGTAATGCACTAATGAAATTTGTTAATCCGCTTATAATGGCGGTTAAAAGTTCTTTCATTTGTGTCGTTGCTTCGGTTCCTAAGTTTTGGATGTTTTGTGTAATCGTATAGCGCTGTGGTTCTCCAAGATGATTAAATTTAGAAATTAAATCATCATAGAGAGGCATAATATGATTAAGTGCAAATTGTTGAGCGAATGTAACGATATCTGGAAACTTCACTGTAACAAGTTGTAGTAAGTATGTTGTGGCAGATATTGCTTCGGTTACAAGGTATGTAACAAGTCCGACGATAGCTCCAAATACGAGAATTAAGCTAACGAGTACTGCTAGTGCGCGAGGAAATTGTAGTTTTTGATTAAGGAAATTGACGACAGGATTAATCAAATAAGCGAATGCAAAAGCGATAATAAAGGGATAGATAAGCCCTGACATGTATAGCAATACATAGAACCCAGCTACCGTCGCTACAATGACAAATATGAGTCGCAATATCATATATAGTAAGTTTCGGTTCAAAGATGTATACCTCCCATTCCAATTTGTATTATCCTAATTCGTTCAACTTATAACGAGTATGATTCACTTTATCCCGCTATTTGCGGGCTGTAAAACTCTCACCTCAAAATGCGGCTGGAACAAAGAAGTTAGGTGGAAGATCAACTGCCCGTAAAAGCCCGATTGGTTCAACTAATAATCAGTGGGAGATGAACCCCCCACTGATTAAAGTTTCACTTTATGTTATAGTGGAATGATGGATTTGGCCTGCTTTTTTCAGTGCATGAATGACTGTAAAAGCCTGTTGGTAATGCTTTTGTTATATGGTAAAAACTTCATTTTCTCTTCTTTTTATTTTACCTGTTTCTTATTAGAAAAGAAAGGAGAGGCGGCCGTTTTCAAAAATGTATACATGCTTAATTTTTTTGTGAAAATCCCGTTTTGTAATTTTAAAATGTATAAAAAATGAAGTTGTTATCGGTAAATAGGCATCGATATAGCATGTATAACGATAGGTTTAAAGGTATTTTTGTTTGGAAGCGAGTTCATTATTTTCAGAAAGGAAGTGCAAACATGATTAGTCAGTCAACGTTATTTTTATTCATACTACTTATTATAGGACTTATTGCTAAAAACCAATCGCTTACTGTAGCTATTGGTGTGTTATTTTTATTGAAGTTTACGTTTTTAGGAGATAAAGTCTTTCCTTATTTACAAACGAAAGGAATTAACCTCGGTGTAACAGTCATTACAATAGCGGTGCTCGTACCGATTGCGACGGGGGAAATAGGTTTTAAACAACTTGGAGAAGCGGCGAAATCGTATTATGCATGGATTGCTTTAGCTTCAGGTGTAGCGGTTGCTATGTTAGCGAAAGGTGGCGTGCAATTGTTGACGACGGATCCTCATATTACAACTGCGCTTGTTTTTGGGACAATTATAGCGGTTGCTTTATTTAATGGGGTTGCTGTAGGCCCGTTAATTGGGGCTGGAATTGCCTATGCAGTTATGAGTATTATACAGATGTTTAAATAAGAAATTTTATAGTAATATAAAATTTTTGAATTCTTTCTGTTCACAAAAGTCAGATAATTGTTTATAATAGAATTAGAAACTTTGAAAAGTTACATAACAGCAGAGACTTTACACCAGATAAAATAAAAACAACATAAAACAATTTTATAATGATATTGTTTTATGTTGTTTTTATCATAAAACTCTTCGGAATTTACTTTCCTCACTAACTTGTTGTTCTGAGCGTGAGGATTCGGGGAGACATTCACGCTCATGCTTTCCATGTAAGCAATGGATAATAAGAGGGGAACATCGCAACAAATTTGCATGATCGTGCATTTTGCTTGCCTAAAGAGTGAACGGGCGTTCATAATTCATAAGGGGAGCAAATAGATATAAGGAGCAAGGTTGGGAGAATTTTCAGGAAAAGGAGAGAATGTCATGACTGTTATTCGAGGTTTAGAAGGGGTAGTAGCAACAACATCATCTGTGAGCTCTATTATTGATGATACATTAACTTATGTTGGGTATAATATTGATGATTTAGCTGAGAATGCTACGTTTGAAGAAGTAGTATACTTATTATGGCACCGCAAGCTTCCTAATGAAAAAGAACTAGCGGAATTTAAAGAAATTGTATCTGAATACTATAAAGTGCCAGGTGAGATTTTAACATATTTGAAACAAGTAGATTTAAAAATCGCACATCCTATGTCTGTTTTACGAACTGCAATTTCCATGCTATCATTATATGATGAGAGCGCTGAAATAATGGATGAAAAGTCCAATTATTTGAAAGCGGTTAAATTACAGGCTCAAGTGGGAACTTTAGTTGCGGCTTATGCAAGAATCCGTAAAGGTTTAGAAGTTGTTGAGCCAAGAAAAGATTTATCGTTAGCTGCAAACTTCTTGTACATGTTAAATGATCGTGAGCCAAATGAAGTTGAAATTGAAGCTTTTGATAAGGCGCTTGTACTTCATGCAGATCATGAGTTAAACGCTTCTACATTTACTGCACGTGTTTGCGTAGCTACACTTTCAGATGTATATTCTGGTATTACAGCAGCAATCGGTGCGTTAAAAGGTCCTCTTCATGGCGGGGCAAATGAAAATGTAATGAAGATGTTAACTGAAATTGGCGAAGAAGAAAATGTAGAATCATATATTCATAATGCTCTTCAAAATAAAGTGAAAATCATGGGCTTTGGTCACCGCGTGTATGAGCATGGTGATCCACGTGCAAAACATTTACGTGAAATGTCTAAGAGATTATGCGTGCTTTTAGGAGAAGAAAAATGGTATAATATGTCTATCAAAATTGAAGACATTGTAACAAAAGAAAAAGGTCTTCCACCAAATGTTGATTTCTATTCAGCTTCTGTATACCATTGTTTAGGAATTGACCATGACTTATTTACACCTATTTTTGCAATTAGCCGTATGTCAGGCTGGTTAGCTCATATTCTAGAACAATATGAAAACAACCGTTTAATCCGTCCGCGTGCTGATTATAATGGACCAACACATCAAGTGTATGTTCCAATTGCACAAAGATAAGCGAAAAACACTATTTCGATAGTGAAAATACGCTTTCAAAAGTCTGATTTTTTCGGAAAGATGTAATGATTAGAATATTTTAATTTGACTAACGGTTTGAACTGAGGGGTTATTCCCTCAGTTTCATACATATGAAATTTCAAACATGGGGGTTATCACATTGACAACAGGTGAAAAAATTACTGTAACTAATGGTGTTATGAATGTACCAAACAATCCGATTATTCCATTTATCGAAGGAGATGGAATTGGTCCTGATATTTGGGCAGCTGCATCTCGAGTACTAGAAGCAGCAGTTGAAAAAGCTTATGATGGTGAGAAGAAAATCGTTTGGAAAGAAGTGCTTGCAGGGGAAAAAGCATTCAACCAAACAGGCGAGTGGTTACCAGAAGAAACTTTAAATTTAATCCGCGAATATTTAATCGCAATTAAAGGTCCACTTACAACTCCAGTTGGAGGTGGTATTCGTTCTCTAAACGTAGCACTTCGTCAAGAATTAGATTTATATGTATGTCTACGTCCAGTTCGTTATTTTGAAGGTGTTCCTTCACCTGTAAAACGTCCAGAAGATACTGATATGGTTATTTTCCGTGAAAATACAGAAGACATTTATGCTGGAATTGAATATGCACAAGGATCTCCAGAAGCAGAAAAAGTTCTTGCTTTCTTAAAAGAAGCAATGGGTGTTAATAAAATTCGCTTCCCAGAAACATCTGGTATTGGTATTAAGCCAATTTCAGAAGAAGGGACAAAGCGTCTTGTTCGTGCTGCAATTCAATATGCAATTAACGAAAAACGCTCTTCTGTTACATTAGTTCATAAAGGAAACATTATGAAATTTACAGAAGGTGCTTTCAAAAACTGGGGTTACGAAGTAGCGGAACAAGAATTCGGTGATAAAGTATTTACTTGGGCTGAATATGATCGTATCGTTGAAAAAGATGGAAAAGATGCAGCGAATAAAGCGATGGCAGATGCTGAAGCTGCTGGAAAAATCATCGTAAAAGATTCTATTGCAGACATCTTCTTACAACAAATTTTAACTCGCCCACGTGAGTTCGATGTTGTTGCAACAATGAACTTAAATGGAGACTACATCTCTGATGCACTTGCTGCACAAGTAGGTGGAATTGGTATTGCACCTGGTGCTAACATTAACTATGTTACTGGACATGCTATCTTTGAAGCTACACACGGTACAGCTCCAAAATATGCAGGTTTAGATAAAGTAAATCCATCTTCTGTTCTTCTTTCTGGTGTATTATTATTAGAGCACTTAGGATGGAACGAAGCTGCGAAATTAGTAACTGCTTCAGTTGAGAAAACAATTGCTTCAAAAGTAGTAACATATGATTTCGCACGCTTAATGGAAGGTGCAACAGAAGTGAAATGTTCTGAGTTCGCTAATGAACTTATTAAAAACATGGATGTAGCGATAATCAAAAACGCATAATTAAAGCGGGGGGTAAATTATGACAATCAAACGCAAGAAAGTTTCAGTCATCGGTGCAGGATTTACAGGAGCAACAACAGCATTCTTGTTAGCACAAAAAGAACTCGCAGATGTTGTATTAGTGGACATTCCACAGCTGGAGAATCCAACAAAAGGGAAAGCGTTAGATATGTTAGAAGCGAGCCCAGTACAAGGTTTTGATGCTAACATTATTGGGACATCTGATTACGCAGATACTGCTGATTCCGACGTTGTCGTTATTACAGCAGGTATTGCGCGTAAGCCAGGTATGAGCCGTGATGATTTAGTAGCAACAAACTCTAAAATTATGAAAAGTATTACGCGCGACATTGCAAAACATTCACCAAATGCGATTATTGTTGTATTAACAAATCCAGTTGATGCAATGACATATTCTGTATTTAAAGAGGCAGGATTCCCGAAAGAGCGTGTTATCGGTCAATCGGGCGTATTAGATACAGCTCGTTTCCGTACATTTATTGCACAAGAATTAAATCTTTCGGTGAAAGACATTACAGGATTTGTTCTTGGTGGACACGGTGACGATATGGTACCTCTTGTACGCTATTCCTATGCAGGCGGCATTCCGTTAGAAACGTTAATTCCGAAAGAGCGACTAGATGCAATCGTAGAACGTACACGTAAAGGTGGCGGCGAGATTGTGGGCTTATTAGGAAACGGTAGTGCATATTACGCACCAGCTGCTTCTTTAGTTGAAATGACAGAAGCAATCTTAAAAGATCAACGCCGTGTATTACCAGCAATTGCGTACCTTGAAGGCGAATATGGTTATAGTGACCTGTACTTAGGGGTACCAGTAATTCTAGGTGGTAACGGAATTGAAAAAATTATTGAATTAGAACTTCTTGCAGATGAAAAAGAAGCGTTAGATCGCTCTGTAGAATCTGTTCGTAGTGTTATGAAGGTTCTTGTTTAATGGTTCAATAGTAGTGAAAAAGATTCGGGATTCCGAATCTTTTTCTACTATTTACCGAATTGTTTTTTTGAAATAATATGAAAACGCTATCATTTGTAATATCCTATAATGAAACTGTAGATTTATACTATACATTGCCCTCATCATAGTAAATTTCGGATAAGGTATCGCTTTTAGTAGGATAATAAGGTGAAAAAATCGGAGGGGGTTGTAACATGTTAAAGAAAAAAGTTCAAATTGGTCGTAAAATGGATGAAATTACAGTAGGAGAGAAATTATCTATCACTGAAAAAATTGAGGATAAAGATTTGTTATTGTATTTAGGTTTAACGAATGATGCCAATCCATTATATATTCAGCATGATTACGCATCCCAAACTCCGTATGAAAAGCCGATTGTACCAAGCATTATGCTAACTGGAATGATTACAACGGCAGTTACGAAATATTTACCAGGTCCAGGTAGTCATATTACTAGAAAGGACCTTACGTTCGTGAAGCATGTTCACCATTATGAGACGTTACAAATCCACTTTGAAGTTGTGGCTGTTTCTGAGGAGGAACATACAATTGATATGCTTGTATCTGCTCATGATGAAAAAGGAGAAACTGTTGTAAAAGGTTCATTAACAGTAACGCCACCTTTTAAATCTGTTTCTATTATGGAAAAAGCATTAGATAATTTTTAAAACATGAAAATATAAATAGCGCTAGCATATTCTCTATAAAAGGATGCTAGCGCTATTTTTAATAGTACAATCTGAATCCATGAATAGACAATTATATTGAGAGGGGCTTTGTTTTCTAGTATGATGAGGATAACGGGGAAAATACTAGGATGAAGAAGGTTTCAAGTCTATAACTTGGAGGAAAAGAATGAACAATCGTATTTTAGTAGTTGATGATGAGGAGTTTATCTTAACTTTAATTGAATTTAATTTACAACAAGCTGGGTTTGAAGTTATAACAGCGATGGATGGAGAAATGGCGCTTCAAAAAGCGACTACAGAACGTCCGGATTTAATTATATTAGATTTAATGCTTCCGAAAATGGATGGTATGGAAGTGTGTAAAGAATTACGATTGCAGCGTGTCATGACGCCGATTTTAATGTTAACGGCAAAAGATGATGAATTTGATAAGGTGTTAGGTCTTGAACTTGGGGCGGATGATTATATGACAAAGCCATTTAGCCCGAGGGAAGTTGTTGCTCGTGTGAAGGCGATTTTGCGCCGCACGAAATTACAACAAGAAGAACAAGTTGCAGAAGCGCCAGATGAAGATAGCATCACAATTGCAGAACTTAAAATTTTACCGGAGTTTTATGAGGCTTATTTCCAAGGAAGAAAGCTTGAATTAACACCAAAAGAATTTGAACTACTTGTATATCTTGCGAAAAATAAAAGTCGCGTGTTAACGCGTGATCAATTATTAAGTGCTGTATGGAATTATGATTTTGCTGGTGATACACGAATTGTTGATGTTCATATTAGTCATTTACGCGATAAAATTGAACAAAATACGAAAAAACCGGCGTACATTAAAACGATACGTGGTTTAGGATATAAATTAGAGGAGCCAAAAGGGGATGAATAAATTTCGTTCCGGGCTTCTTTTTACATTTGTTTCTCTTATTGTATTTATTTTAGTTGGACTAGGTTTATTGCTAGAAACTGTGTTTGAAAACTATTATATAGATCATGCCAAAGAGAGAATGGTAAAAGAGACAGGGTATGTTGCAGTATTAGCAGAAGAACAAGGATTTGATGATGTTTTAAAAAATCCGTATATATTTGAAAAGTTAGAAGAGAAAATACCAGCTTCTATTATATTTGTGGATGAAAAAAAGAAAGTTCAATATAGCAAAGGGCAGCAATCTGTATTTAGTCAAGGGATGATTAAAGAACTTTCTTCCGAAACAGCGAAACAAAGAAATAAAGTCGTTACGAAAGAAACGGATCAGAAGAATGAATTATATCATGCGGTGTTCGTTCAAGATGTAGCGGGGAAACAAGGATACATCTTGGTGAAAAGTACAATTGAGCCTTTAAGGGACGTTCATCAAAAAACGTGGGGATTATTAATTATTGGATTTGTTATCGCCTGTCTCGTAGTTGTATTCCTGGGTATGAAAATTACAGGGCAATATATTAGGCCGATTGAATCAGTTACGAAAGTTGCCATTGAATTAGCGAAAGGTAATTATAAAGCACGCGCTTATGAAAGTCATTCGGATGAAACGGGAATGCTGAGTAAAGCGATTAATATTTTAGCTCGTAATTTACAAGAGATGACACTCGAACAGGAAATGCAACAAGATCGTCTACATACGTTAATTGAAAATATGGGAAGCGGAATGATTTTAATTGATAGCCGCGGTTATATAAACCTTGTAAACCGTTCTTATAAGGAGACTTTTCACGTAACAGATGAAGAATATTTAGATCGTTTATATTATGAATCGTTTCATCATACAGAAATTATAGAGCTTGTGGAAGAAATCTTTATGACAGAAGTGAAAGTGCGTAAACAAATGTTATTACCACTTGGAATTGAGAGAAAACATTTCGAAGTATATGGAGCGCCGATTATTGGGACGAACCATGAATGGAAAGGGATTGTTCTCGTATTCCATGACATAACAGAGTTAAAGAGATTAGAACAAATGAGAAAAGACTTTTTAGCGAATGTTTCTCATGAACTAAAGACACCGATTACTTCTATTAAAGGTTTTTCAGAAACGCTGTTAGATGGAGCGATGGATAATAAAAAATTCTGCGAACATTTCTTACACATTATTTTAAAAGAAAGTGAACGCATGCAAGGATTAATTGAAGATTTATTAGATTTGTCAAAGATCGAGCAACAAGGGTTTAAGTTAAATATGGGGACCGTTGATATGAAGGGACTTCTTGAAGATATTCATATGGTGCTTGATAATAAAGCGGGAGAAAAAGAAATCTCTTTACAAGTGAATGTAGTAAAGCGTGTTTCCGTTATTGGAGATCCTGGTCGTTTGAAACAAATCTTTATTAATTTAATTAATAACGCAATTGTATATACACCGGCTGGAGGCGTCGTTTCTGTCGAATTAGCAGAAGATAAATATAATGCTTATATAAAAGTATCTGATACTGGAATTGGTATTAGTAAAGATGAAATTCCTCGTATTTTTGAACGCTTTTACCGAGTGGATAAAGCGAGAAGTAGGAATACTGGTGGAACAGGTCTTGGATTATCGATTGTAAAGCATTTAGTGGAGGCGCATCACGGTACAATTACAGTGGATAGTGAAGTTGGAGAAGGGACAACATTTACAGTTGTTTTACCAAAATCGGCAACTGAAAAATAGGACGAAGGATGTTTACAATATATTAACAATGGCTTAATTAAATATTAATAAAGCTCTGTTAATATAATACATGAAAACCCCTTCATCCAAGGAGTAATTTTGGACGAGAGTAGTTATGCTATTCTCGTCACTTCCCTTTATGCCAATATAAGTTTGTTTATATATGAAAGAAAAAACCGTTATTTTTCTTCTCTCTATTAGTCATGTTAATATAGAGAGAGGAAAGGAACGGTTTTTTTCTATGTAAAAATCGTTTCAAATTTGTATGGGGAGGTTTCTATTGTGGAAAAAAAAGTCGTATTAGTAGATGGTAATAATATCGCGTATCGTGCTTTCTTTGCACTACCGCTTTTAAATAACGACAAAGGTATACATACGAACGCAATTTACGGTTTTACAATGATGTTAATGAGAATATTAGAGGAAGAAAAACCGACGCATATGCTTGTTGCGTTTGATGCAGGCAAAACAACATTCCGTCATAAGACGTATAGCGAGTATAAAGGAGGACGTCAAAAGACTCCACCTGAGTTATCAGAACAATTCCCGTTTATTCGTGAGATGCTTGATGCATTCAATGTACCGCGTTATGAGCTGGAAAATTATGAAGCGGATGACATTATGGGGACGTTAGCGAAAGAAGCGAGTGAGCAAGGGCTTCATGTTAAGGTTATTTCAGGAGATAAAGATTTACTTCAACTTGTTTCTGATAATACGCTTGTATGTATACCTCGAAAAGGGATTACAGAAGTAGATGAATATACGAAAGAAGCTTTATTTGAGAAATACAGCTTATCACCAAAGCAAATTATTGATATGAAAGGTTTAATGGGAGACCAGTCAGATAATATTCCAGGTGTACCAGGAGTTGGTGAAAAAACTGCGATTAAATTGTTAACGCAGTTTGAAACGGTTGAAGCAGTGTATGAAAATATCGATCAAGTAAGCGGGAAGAAATTAAAAGAAAAATTGGAAGCAAATAAAGAACAGGCTCTTATGAGTAAAGATCTTGCAACTATTATTACAGATGCGCCGATTACAATGCATGTGGATGATATGGAGTATAAAGGATATGAAGCAAGTGATGTGATTCCAATGTTCGAGAATTTAGGATTTACATCTCTTTTAAATAAATTAGGTGTTACGCCAGAAGAAACGGCTCCAGCTGAATTAGATGATATTACATTTGATATTGTGGAAGAAGTTACAGAAGAAATGCTTCAGCAAGATAGTGCACTTATTGTAGAAGTACAAGAAGATAACTATCATAAAGCGGACATTCAAGGTTTTGGTATTCAAAATGAAAATGGTTGCTACTTTATTCAGACAGACATTGCTTTTGCATCTGATGCATTTAAAGCATGGCTTGCAAATGGAGAAATGAGAAAGCATACATTTGATGCGAAGCGTGCTATCGTTGCGCTCAAATGGAATGGGATAGATATTCAAGGGATTGATTTTGATTTATTAATTGCTGCATATTTACTTGATCCAGCTGATACGGATAAAGATTTCCGCGCCGTGGCGAAAATGAAAGAAACACATGCTGTGAAATCTGATGAAGAAGTTTACGGAAAAGGTGCGAAGCGTGCTGTTCCAGAGCTAGAGGTAGTAGCGGAGCATGTAGCTCGTAAAGTGCATGTATTATATGATGTAAAGCAAACATTCTTAGAAGAATTAAAAAAGAACGAGCAATATGAACTATTTACAGAGTTAGAATTACCGCTTGCTCGTGTATTAGCTGATATGGAAGTGAAAGGTGTAAAAGTTGATACGGAGCGTCTTCGTAATATGGGAGAAGAACTTGCGGGTAGATTAAAGGAAATGGAACAGGAAATTTACAAGCTTGCTGGAACGGAATTTAATATTAATTCACCGAAGCAACTTGGAGTTATTCTGTTTGAGAATTTAAATTTACCAGTTATTAAAAAGACGAAAACAGGTTATTCTACATCAGCTGACGTGCTAGATAAACTTATGGATCATCATGAAATTATTCCGAATATTTTACATTATCGTCAATTGGGGAAACTAAATTCAACTTACATTGAAGGTTTACTAAAAGTTGTACATGAAGATTCATCTAAAATTCATACTCGTTTTAATCAGGTGTTAACGCAAACAGGTCGATTAAGTTCAACAGATCCGAACTTACAAAATATCCCGATTCGATTAGAAGAAGGAAGAAAGATTCGTCAGGCATTTGTTCCATCAGAAGAAGGATGGATTATGTACGCGGCCGATTATTCACAAATTGAACTTCGTGTATTAGCTCATATTGCAAATGATAAAGGGCTAGTTGAAGCGTTCCAACATGATATGGATATTCATACGAAAACAGCTATGGATGTATTCGGCGTTGGAAAAGATGAAGTGACTTCGAATATGAGGCGACAAGCAAAAGCGGTTAACTTCGGGATTGTGTATGGTATTAGTGATTATGGTCTTTCGCAAAACTTAGGAATTACAAGAAAAGCAGCAGCGGAATTTATTGAAAAGTATTTAGAAAGTTTCCCTGGTGTAAAAGAATATATGGATGAAATCGTAAAAGATGCGAAACAAAAAGGATACGTAGCTACATTATTAAATCGTCGCCGTTATATTCCAGAAATTACGAGTCGTAATTTCAATTTGCGTAGCTTTGCAGAACGTACAGCTATGAATACGCCAATTCAAGGTAGTGCAGCAGATATTATAAAAATAGCTATGATTATTATGGCAGATCGTCTAGAAGAAGAAGGATTACAAGCACGTCTTCTTCTGCAAGTACACGATGAATTAATTTTTGAAGCACCAAAAGAAGAAATTGAAAAATTAGAGAAGCTTGTACCTGAAGTGATGGAGCATGCAATTGAACTAGCTGTTCCGCTGAAAGTAGATTATTCTTACGGCCCAACTTGGTACGACGCAAAATAAGGAAGTGATGAAATGCCTGAATTACCAGAGGTTGAAAATGTTAGACGGACGCTTGAAAAACTTGTAATAGGAAAGACGATTGAAGATGTCATTATTACTTATCCGAAAATAGTGAAACGACCGGATGATGCAGAAATCTTTAAAGAAATGCTAAAAGGCGAGACAATTGAAAATATAAAGCGAAGAGGAAAGTTTTTGCTTTTATATGTAACGAATTATGTCATTGTTTCACATTTGCGTATGGAAGGTAAGTTTTTACTACACCAAGAGGATGAGCCGATTGATAAACATACGCACGTCCGTTTCTTATTTACAGATGGAACTGAACTACATTATAAAGATGTGAGAAAGTTTGGTACGATGCATCTCTTTAAGAAAGGTGAAGAATTGAATCAAATGCCCCTTGCTGACTTAGGGCCGGAGCCATTTGATGCGGAATTAACACCGAAGTATTTGCAAGAAAGACTGCAAAAGACAAATCGTAAAATAAAAGTCGTATTATTAGATCAGCGTCTTTTAGTAGGGCTTGGAAATATATATGTAGATGAAGTTTTATTCCGTTCTCATATCCATCCAGAACGAGAAGCTGCGTCTTTAACAGAAGAAGAAATCGAAAGAATTTACGAAGCGATTGTGACAACGTTAGGTGAAGCAGTGAAGCGCGGCGGAAGTACAATTAGAACGTATATCAATTCACAAGGGCAAATTGGCTCGTTCCAAGAACTTCTAAATGTATATGGAAAAAAAGGAGAGCCGTGCGTAACTTGTGGCACGATATTAGAAAAAACAGTTGTTGGAGGCAGAGGAACGCATTACTGCCCAATTTGCCAGCCTAGAATATAGAAAAGAGATAACATCGGATAGGCATTTGTCATATACATACAGCAGAGCTATGTATAAGGGAGGAGCTTACCGATGTACCTTTATTTATCTCTTATTTTATTAGCTTTTACATTAAGCTTAGATAGCTGTAGTGTAGGGCTGACATATGGGTTAAGGAGCGTAAGAATTCCGCTAAGATCCATTATGATTATCGGAATCTGTTCAGCGGCTGTCATGCTTGTTTCAATGGGAATTGGACATATGATCGCGAAAGTATTTTCACCTGTTATTGCAACGCGTATCGGTGGGCTTGTTCTTATTGGAATAGGAATTTGGGTATTATACCAATTTTTTCGAAGTGATAAAAAAGAAGAACCGAAGCAAGAGGAGAAGGTTTGGAAATTAGAGATTGCTTCGCTCGGGCTAGTGATTCAAATTTTACGGAAACCGACTGTAGCAGATTTTGATAAATCAGGAACTATCTCTGCAGGAGAAGCGTTACTTCTTGGTATCGCTCTTTCCGTAGATTCGTTTGGTGCTGGAATTGGTGCATCTTTATTAGGGTATACACCTGCTATGATGGCGCTATTAGTTGCAGTTATGAGTTCTTTGTTTTTATTTATTGGAATGAAACTTGGAACGGTGTTATCGAATATGAAGTGGTTACAAAAATTTACATTCCTGCCTGGGGTATTACTCATTATTATTGGAATTTGGAAAATGTAAGTATGGGCGTGGAACATTAGTTTCGCGCCTTTTATCCCGCTATTTGCGGCAGTAAGACTCACACCTCAAAATTCGGCGAATGCGAGGAAGTTAGGTGGGAGATAACGGCCCGTAAAAGCCCGATTGGTTCAACTAATAATCAGGGGGGATGGACAAAACCCCCACTGATTAAAGTTTCACTTTATTGTGAGGAGGATTATTATGACAGTAGTAATTGGATTAACGGGAGGTATCGCGAGCGGAAAAAGTACAGTGTCCCAAATGTTTCGCGAGCTAAGTATACCAGTTATTGATGCAGATATTATTGCACGAGAAGTCGTAGAACGAGGAAAACCAGCATATAACAAAATAGTAGAAGTATTTGGAACGGAAGTGTTACAAGAAGATGGAGAACTGGACCGCCCAAAATTAGGGAGTGTCGTTTTCTATAATGAAGAGAAACGATTGCAGTTAAACAAAATTGTTCATCCTGCAGTACGTGAGGAAATGAATGCACAAAAGGAAATGTACATAAAAGAAGGTATGCAAGCGGTTGTGTTAGATATTCCTCTTTTGTTTGAAAGTAAATTAACAAGTCTCGTTGATCGCGTTTTAGTTGTAGCAGTTACGCTTGATACTCAATTAGAACGTTTAATGAAACGAAATAACTTTTCAGAAGAAGAAGCAACAGCGCGTATTCAATCTCAAATGCCGTTAGAAGAAAAAGTGAAGAATGCGGATGAAGTCATAAATAATGATGGCACAATTATTGAAACGAAAACACAATTACAGGTAATTTTAAAAAAATGGAACATTATTGACTAAAAAATTGTGAAATTAATGAAAATGCTTAGTGACATATCCCCTTTTTGTGTTATACTATTATTGGGATTGGAGATAAATAGTATAACGCATTCAAGGGGGATAACATATTATGACTCGTGTGGCAATTAATGGATTTGGACGTATTGGGAGAATGGTATTTCGTCAGGCAATAAAAGAAAGCGCATTCGAAATTGTAGCAATCAATGCAAGCTATCCATCTGAAACGTTAGCACACTTAATTAAGTATGATACAGTTCACGGCAAGTTTGACGGAACAGTAGAAGCATTTGAAGATCACTTATTAGTTGATGGGAAAATGATTCGCCTTTTAAACAACCGCGATCCAAAGGAATTGCCTTGGAAAGATTTAGGTGTTGAAGTTGTAATTGAAGCAACTGGTAAGTTTAATTCAAAAGAAAAAGCGATCCTTCATGTTGAAGCTGGAGCGAAAAAAGTAATTTTAACAGCGCCTGGTAAAAATGAGGACGTAACAATTGTAGTCGGTGTGAACGAAGACCAATTAGATATTACGAAACATACTGTTATTTCAAATGCATCTTGTACAACAAACTGTTTAGCGCCTGTTGTAAAGGTGTTAGATGAGCAGTTCGGAATTGAAAACGGTTTAATGACAACTGTTCACGCTTATACAAATGACCAAAAAAATATTGATAACCCACATAAAGATTTAAGAAGAGCACGTGCTTGTGGACAGTCGATCATTCCGACAACGACAGGTGCTGCGAAAGCGCTAGCAAAAGTTCTTCCGCACCTAAATGGAAAACTTCATGGTATGGCACTTCGTGTACCAACACCAAACGTGTCTCTTGTTGACTTAGTAGTAGATGTAAAACGTGATGTAACAGTTGAAGCAATTAATGAAGCATTCAAAACTGTTGCAAACGGTGCGTTAAAAGGTATTGTAGAATTTAGCGAAGAGCCATTAGTGTCTATCGACTTTAATACAAATACACACTCAGCTATCATTGATGGTTTATCTACAATGGTAATGGGAGATCGTAAAGTGAAAGTACTTGCTTGGTATGATAACGAGTGGGGCTACTCTCGTCGTGTTGTAGATCTTGTAACGTTAGTTGTTGGTGAATTAGCAAAACAAGAAAATGTGCAACATATTTAAGTGAATAAGGGAGAGGGCAAGTGAATATTTGCCCTCTTTTTTTATTTTTTTCTGAAAAAGGAAAAAATTATATGAGTATATTTTAAAAAGTGGACATACCACGAAACGTTGGGATTACTGCATTCGTGAATCATTTATTTTTTTTAGGGAAAAGTAAAGAGGAAAATATGACAGAAAATCGAAAAAACTGTTGTTGCAAAATGAAAATAAACAAAGTATACTAACACTCGTAAACTTAAGAGCTGAGGTACGTAGTCACTACTTAAAGGGTTAGGACCTCTCTGGACTAACTTTCCCCCGTGGTAGTGGAGCAAGCCAAATTGCAAATTAGTTTTCAATTCGAACAGTTAGATTAAATTTACAAGGGGGAACTGTAGAATGGATACTATGGATACGATGGGTCGTCACGTGATCGCTGAACTTTGGGATTGCGATTTCGACAAGCTTAATGACATGCCGTATATTGAACAATTATTTGTGGATGCAGCACTAAGAGCTGGTGCTGAAGTACGTGAGGTTGCTTTTCATAAATTTGCACCACAAGGTGTAAGTGGAGTAGTAATTATCTCGGAATCACATTTAACAATTCATAGCTTTCCGGAGCACGGTTACGCAAGTATTGATGTTTATACTTGTGGGGATCGTATTGATCCAAATGTTGCTGCAGAATATATTGCAGAAGGTTTAAACGCGAAAACGCGTGAGAGCATCGAGCTTCCTCGAGGCACTGGTAGCTTCGAAATTAAGCAGAGAGAAACAAAAGCTCTTTAAAAAAGAACATAATTGATTTAAAATGTAAAGAGGTGTATAATGCACCTCTTTTTTAGTTTATAAAAAAGGAAAAATCTAAAGTACTCATTAGTTGGATGAAGTGTGCCCTTACAGGTAAGTTAGCGCTTCACCTATCATTTTATTTGAAGATATGGCAGCTGGTTACTAGGGTATGATAAAACGAGATGGTGCGTGTAAATTCAAAGTGGTAAGAGCGTTAGAATGAGTTATATAATATTGTATATATATTTTTACGTGAAGTGAGTAGAGAAAAATAAAGATTAAATTGTAAAGGAGTGAATGAATTGCGTTGTCCATCCTGTTCTCATAATGGCACAAGAGTGTTAGATTCGCGTCCGGTAGATGAAGGGCGTTCTATTCGAAGAAGGAGAGAGTGTGAAAGTTGTTTAAGTCGCTTTACGACATTTGAAAGAGTAGAAGAGTCACCTCTTATCGTTGTTAAAAAAGAAGGTACGCGAGAAGAGTTTAATAAAGAAAAGATTTTACGCGGTTTAATTAAAGCGTGTGAAAAAAGACCCGTATCTTTAAGACAATTAGAGGAAGTAACACAAAGTGTGGAACGTGAACTACGTAATTTAGGTATATCAGAAGTGAAAAGTGATATGATTGGTGAAATTGTTATGGAAGAACTTCGTGATATTGATGATGTTGCTTACGTGCGTTTTGCTTCTGTATATCGTCAATTTAAAGATTTAAATGTATTTATTGAAGAATTAAAAGATATACTGCAAAAAGAAAGAGAGTAGAAGCTATATTTTATCCCGCTATTTGCGGGCAGTAAGACTCTCGCCTCAAACTTCGGCGAATGCGAGGAAGTTAGGTGGGAGATAACTGCCCGATTGGTTCAACTAATAATCAGTGGAGGATGGACAAAATCCCCACTGATTAAAGTTTCACTTTATTCTCTTTACATACTGTAAATAATGAGATAAGAGAGCTAGAAGCGTAAGCTAATAGCTCTTTTTCACTAATAAATTATATAATGAAGATAGGACGAATGAATTAGAGGATAGATTGGATGAGAGAAAGGAAAAGCAAGAATGGAAAAACAGTCATGGATGGAGCTATTGCCGATTGATCGTTATAAAGTAAGTGCGAAAGGACTACTACATAATTATGACCGAAAAGTGTTAACGATGTTGTATCAACCGTTAATAGGTAGTAGAGCTTTTAGCTTATACATGACACTATGGGGGGAGTTAGAGCAAGATCGTGTCTTTGGAAAAGAAAATACGCATCATTCCCTTATGGTGACCATGCAAATGCAGCTTCCAGAAATATATGAGGAACGAGTAAAGTTAGAAGCAATTGGGCTTTTGAAGGTATATATTAAGAAAGAAAAAGATATTCGAATGTTTATATACGAATTGCAACCACCTTTATCTCCAAAGCAGTTTTTTGATGATATTGTTTTAAGTATCTTTTTATACAATCGATTGAGTCGGACAAAATATAATCAAGTAAAGCAATATTTCTTAGAAGAAGAATTTGATTTTGCTTCTTATGAAAATATTACGCGTTCTTTCAATGATGTATTTGATTCGTTTAATCCAGGCCAGCTTGAACATGCGCAAGAAGACCTTCGTATCCCGAAAACGACAACTATGCCAAATAATGAGAAGGGAGACGTTCCGAAAGTTTGGAACGATTTCTTTGACTTCTCCTTATTTGTAGATGGATTGTCCGCCCTCGTTCCTAAGAAGGCAATTACAGATCAAGTGCGAGAATGTGTCATTACACTCGCTTACGTGTATGGTGTAGATGTGTTATCGATGCAAAATATCGTTCTTGGTGCGGTGACGGAGATGCAGACCATTGATATAGAAAGGCTTAGAAAAGGAGCGCGCGATTGGTATCAATTTGAAAACGGTCAAGCGTTACCTGTTTTAAGCGAAAGAGTACAGCCTCACGCTGCGCGTACGATGAAAGAGAAAGAGCCTTCAACGCAAGAGGAAATGCTTATAAAACAGTTAGAGGAAATCTCGCCAAAACAACTATTGAAGGAGATTTCTGGTGGTGCAGAGGCGACGAAAGCGGACTTGCAAATTGTTGAAGATGTAATGATCAATCAAAAATTAACGCCAGGAGTTGTGAATGTACTTATTTATTACGTTATGCTACGCTCAGATATGAAGCTTGCGAAAACGTATGTGGAGAAGATTGCTGGGCATTGGGCGCGTAAAAAGGTCGGTACAGTAGCTGAAGCGATGGCATTAGCGAAAGAAGAGAACCGTCAATATCAAGAGTGGGCGGAGACGAAGAAAAAAGGCCGTACGGCGAAGAAAACAGTGCGTAAAGAAATGGTGCCGGATTGGCTGAAAGAAGAACCGAAAGAACAAGCGAAAGAAACTGTGAAAAAAGACGTGAGTGCGGAAAAAAATGCAAGTACGTTGGAAGATGAACGAAAACGACTAGAAGAAGTGTTGAAAAAATATAAGCGTGATTAATAGAAGAGAATGAACGCTCTTTGAGGTGAGAAGATGGAGCATATTCAAAATTCATTTGCAAAATTAATGGAAAATGAAAACTTTAAAAATAGATATGAAGTATTAAAAGCGGAAGTGATGGCACATCCGCGTGTGAAAGAATTTATAGACGAACATAAAGGTGAAGTAACAACTTCTATGATTGAGCGCAGCCTTGTGAAGTTATATGAATATATTGGGCAAAGTGTAGGGTGTGTGGATTGTCCAGATCTAGGGTCATGTAAAAACATGTTGCAAGGATATGAGCCAAAGCTTGTTATACAAGGTAAGATGATTGATATTCAATACGATCGCTGCGTTAGGAAAGTAGCATATGACGAGAGAAAGAAATACGAAAAGCTTGTTCAAAGTGTATATATGCCAACTGATATTTTACAGGCGACGATGGAAAACTTAGATCCTTCAGATTTAGACGCACGTATTGATGCAATTGGTGCAGCGAATGAATTTTTAAGCACATATGAACCAGGTAAAAAAGTACAAGGTTTATATTTGTACGGTAAATTTGGTGTAGGGAAAACGTATCTTTTAGGAGCAATTGCGAATGAGCTTGCTCGAAAGAAAATAAGTTCGATGCTCGTATACTTCCCAGAATTTTTACGTGAAATTAAAAGTTCGATTCAAGATAATTCGATTGGGGAAAAGATTGATGCAGTTAAACGCGTACAAGTTCTAATGTTAGATGATATCGGAGCAGAAGCGATGTCAAGCTTTGTGCGTGATGATGTGCTCGGCGCAATTTTGCAATTCCGTATGTTAGAAAACTTACCGACGTTCTTTACGTCTAACTTTGATTTCAAACAGTTAGAACATCATTTGACGTATACGCAGCGCGGTGAAGCAGAAGAAATGAAGGCAGCACGTATTATGGAACGAATTAAATATTTGGCGAAACCAATTCCGATTGGCGGGAAGAACCGTCGTCATAAGTAAAAGAGCAAGCTGAGAAGCTTGCTCTTTTGTATTATAGTGATATTTTCTTTTCAAATATGAGATCGAAATATTCAGGTTGGCCAGAACTACCAATCGTAGGGGCGAAAATCTGCACGAACCTCCATCCGTCTCTAGCATGTTCTTGAATAATTTCTTGGTAATCTTCAGCTGGTTTTGAGCGAGCGAACCCCCAATGTAATTCGATTTTCACAAACTTATATTCAAACATTTATACACCCCATTTTAGTGATACGTCAATTATACAATAAAAAATTATATGAGCTTGTATCATTTTTTTCTCCCTCCCTTAATATATATGAAATTAGCAAGTTGTACCGAGTGGAATGTCTAATGATAGAAGATTGTTTCTGCTGAGAGACTTTACCACGGCGGACTCTTATAGGGTTTTTAAATCCTTTAGAGCGGGGATAAAAGGGGGGACAAAAGTGATTGAAATTTGCTTCGAAGAAAAAAATGATGCTATGCACGTATATAAACAACTACTGAAAAAAGCGGAAGTGTTATATAAGGAAACGAGTGTGTATTTACAGGAACAAAAAGTTGTGATTCACATACCAATACGTGAATCAAATTATATTGAAAAGATTTTATTACCAGTAATGGTGTATTTCATTGTGAATGTGAAACAAAATGAATGGATATATACAATCTTAAAAGAAAAGTTTTTTTATGAAGAACAAGAAGAGTGTCATCAAATATTGCACATGGCACAAGAGATTTTAAAGGGAAGAAGAAAAGGGGTTACTCGTGAATTAACACGTTACACATTTGAATCATATATTAAGTCTTCTTTAAATAATTGGCTTTGTGATCCGCTCTCATTCTCGTTTTCATCATATGTCCGTTTTCGTCTTCGTACATATAGGGAAATGGTAGCTAAACTTGCGGAAGTGGCGATTGATGAGTATAAGATGGAACAAGAATATCAAATGTTCATTGAAACGCTTCGGCAACAAGTTAGTAGCCGAAAGTCACGTTTGTCTTGTGTGCATCTTATTTTTGATGAAAGTTTTATTTTCTATGATGATAAAGGTAGACGTTTAAAACAGGAGAAATTGGTCCAATATATAGATGAAGATTTATTAAAGCAAAAGGATGTATATATTGATACGAAAGTAATTGCACCACTCCTTTCTATTTCGCCGAAAAAGATTTATTTATATACGAAAGAACAAGACCATAATATGATTATTACTTTGCGAAATGTATTTCAAGAACGGATACAATTGCACGGATTACATGAGTTTGAACGCAATGTGAAAAATTTAAAAAATAAAGGTAACGCCCTTGATTTTCTAAGTTTTTGAGCATATAATTACCTACATAAATGAAATATATTGAAATGTCATGATGAGGACATGGGTAGTTTTCTACGATTTTCAGAGAGGGAAGCCTTAGGGTGTGAGCTTCCTAGTACGGGATTATTACTTACCCCCTCTAAACTTTAGCAGTGAACGGTTTTTCTAGTAATTGCTAACGGACAACACCGTTATGTTGAACTTGAGCAATTAACAATGGTGTTAATTGGAACAAGGGTGGAACCACGAATTCAACACTCGTCCCTTTTTACGGGATGAGTGTTTTTTATTTTGAGAAAAAGAGGAGTGACCAGTGATGGCAGATGTAGTTAAAATTACTTTCCCTGATGGAGCTGTGAAGGAGTTTCCAAAAGGCGTAACAACTGAAGAAATCGCAGCTTCTATTAGCCCAGGCTTAAAGAAAAAAGCTGTGGCTGGAAAATTAAATGATGAGATGATCGATCTTGCTACACCAATCGAAGAAGATGGTGCAGTTTCTATTGTTACATTAGATTCTGAAGAGGGCTTATACATTTTACGCCACTCAACAGCTCACCTTTTAGCACAAGCGTTAAAACGTTTATATAAAGATGTTAAGCTTGGCATTGGTCCAGTAATCGAAAATGGCTTCTACTACGATATTGATATGGAAGAAGCAATTACAGTTGAAGACTTCAAGAAAATCGAAAAAGAAATGCAAAAAATCGTGAACGAGAACTTAGAAATCGTTCGTCATGAAGTACCACGTGCAGAAGCACTTCGTCGCTATGAGGAAATTGGTGATGAGTTAAAATTAGATTTAATTAACGATCTTCCAGAAGATGCAGTTATTTCAATCTATGAACAAGGCGAATTCTTCGACCTTTGCCGTGGTGTTCACCTTCCATCTACAGGGAAAATTAAAGTGTTTAAATTATTAAGCGTTGCTGGTGCTTACTGGCGCGGCGATAGCAGTAATAAAATGTTACAACGTATTTACGGTACTGCATTCGTTAAGAAAGCAGAATTAGATGAGCACTTACGTATGCTTGAAGAAGCAAAAGAGCGCGATCACCGTAAATTAGGTAAAGAGTTAAAACTATTTACTAATAGCCAAAAAGTAGGACAAGGTTTACCACTTTGGTTACCAAAAGGTGCAACAATTCGCCGTATTATCGAGCGTTACATCGTTGATAAAGAAGCAAGCTTAGGCTATGATCACGTATATACTCCAGTATTAGGAAGCAGAGAGCTTTATGAAACTTCTGGTCACTGGAACCACTACCGTGATGGCATGTTCCCATCAATGGAAATGGATAATGAAGAATTAGTTCTTCGTCCAATGAACTGCCCTCACCACATGATGGTTTATAAAAACGATATTCACAGCTACCGTGAATTACCAATCCGTATTGCGGAACTTGGAACAATGCACCGTTATGAAATGTCAGGTGCGTTATCTGGATTGCAGCGTGTACGCGGAATGACTTTAAACGATGCGCACATTTTCGTTCGTCCAGATCAAATTAAAGAAGAGTTAAAACGTGTTGTAAACTTAACTCTAGAAGTGTACAAAGATTTCGGTTTAGAGAACTATTCATTCCGTCTATCTTATCGTGACCCTGAAGATACTAAAAAGTACTATGCTGATGATGAGATGTGGGAAAAAGCACAAGGTATGTTAAAAGAAGCGATGGATGAAATGGGTCTTGATTACTATGAAGCTGAAGGTGAAGCGGCATTCTACGGTCCAAAACTTGACGTTCAAGTTCGTACTGCTCTTGGAAAAGACGAAACACTTTCAACTGTACAATTAGACTTCTTACTTCCAGAACGCTTTGAATTAACTTACGTTGGTGAAGACGGTAAACAACATCGTCCAGTTGTAATTCACCGTGGTGTTGTATCCACTATGGAACGTTTTGTAGCCTTCTTAATTGAAGAATACAAAGGTGCATTCCCAACTTGGTTAGCTCCAGTTCAAGTACAAGTAATTCCAGTTTCTCCGCAAGTACATTTAGACTATGCGAAGAAAGTGCAAGACGAATTACGACGTGCTGGTATCCGTGTTGAATTAGATACTCGTGAAGAGAAAATTGGTTACAAAATCCGTGAAGCACAAATGCAAAAAATTCCGTACATGCTTGTAGTAGGTGACAATGAAGTAACTGAAAACGGCGTAAACGTACGTAAATATGGTGAACAAAAATCAGAAACAATCGCATTAGATGCTTTTGTTGACATGATTAAAGTAGAAGGAAAACGATAAGAAAGAGCCGCGGTGTACCGCGGCTTTTCTATGTAATATAAGTGAGAAAAATTAGAAAAAATAACCATGTAACACTTATCATAAAAAAGTATTGCAAGTATGTTAGTTGTTTGTTACAATATTTCTTGTTGTTAGTAAAACACATTGCGTCTTCTTGACAGACGTCATGTCCTATGATAAACTCATCAAGGATAATAGAATATTGTTTTGTGGAACAAGTAGAAGCACCCGCTTCTCACCTGATGGACGCATTCGCAGTTAGCAGGTAAATGTATTTCTTACTTAAGATTTTACAAGTGTGGGTGTCGTATGCCCGCACTTTTTTTGTCGGGTTCTATGACTACAAAATATGTTCTGAGAAAACCTTGGAGGTGGCTTACTATTAGCAAGGATATGATGATTAACGAGCAAATTCGTGCACGTGAAGTACGTTTAGTTGGTGCAAATGGCGATCAACTTGGAATCAAGTCTCGTAATGACGCTTTAGACTTAGCTGCAAATCTTAATCTTGATTTAGTATTGGTTGCTCCAAATGCGAAACCGCCAGTATGCCGCATTATGGACTACGGTAAATTCCGCTTTGAGCAACAAAAGAAAGAAAAAGAACAGCGCAAAAATCAAAAAGTAATTAGCATGAAAGAAGTACGTTTAAGTCCAACAATTGATGAACATGACTTTAACACAAAACTTCGTAATGCTATCAAGTTTTTAGAGAAAGGCGACAAGGTTAAAGCGTCAATTCGCTTTAAAGGACGTGCCATTACTCATAAAGAAATCGGTCAACGTGTTTTAGATCGCTTCTCAGAAGCTTGTGCTGAAGTTAGTACAATTGAATCTAAGCCTAAAATGGAAGGACGTAGTATGTTCTTAGTTTTAGCACCGAAAAACGATAAGTAATAGATAGAGGAGGAAATACCTATGCCTAAACAAAAAACTCATCGCGGCGCTGCAAAGCGTTTCAAAAAGACTGGATCAGGTAAACTGAAACGTTCTCACGCTTACACAAGCCATTTATTCGCTAACAAATCTACAAAAGCTAAACGTAAACTACGTAAAGCTGGTGTAGTAAGCGCTGGTGACTTCAAACGCATTCGTCAAATGCTTGACAACTTAAAATAAGTTCGGCTGATATATAGAACAATTAGGAGGTAATATTATGCCAAGAGTAAAAGGTGGTACAGTTACTCGTCAACGTCGTAAAAAAGTAATTAAATTAGCAAAAGGTTACTATGGTTCTAAAAATACATTATTTAAGGTTGCTAACCAACAGGTTATGAAATCTCTAATGTATGCATTCCGTGACCGCCGTCAAAAGAAACGTGACTTCCGTAAATTATGGATCACACGTATCAACGCAGCAGCTCGTATGAATGGTCTTTCTTACAGCCGCTTAATGCACGGTCTTAAAAATGCTGGCATCGAAGTTAACCGCAAGATGCTTGCTGACTTAGCTGTTCATGACGAAAAAGCTTTCGCTGAATTAGCAACAGTTGCAAAAAACAACATTAACTAATTATTTAAAACCTTAGAAGATTTTTCTTCTAAGGTTTTTTTATTTGTATTCATTATAATCAACCGAAATTTCCCGCTGATTATCGTCGTAATTAAGGGAGCTATTTCTCGTTCAAGTATATTAATATGTGTTTGTAAGAACTTTTGTAACGATAACGAAGAAGTGTTTACATGAATGTAGCAGTTGTAAATGAGTTCAAGGAAAAGTTAGAAGTGAAAGAAGTTCCAAAGATTAACGGATGTGTCGTTATCGATATGACAAAATCAATATAAAAGCTATAGCAATATAGAAGAATATATGTATGAAGTCAGGAGAATCCTCCTGGCTTTTTTTATCCCGCTATTTGCGGGCAGTAAGACCCCCACTGATTAAAGTTTCACTTTATTTATGCTCGTTTGGAAAGAAGAGTATCTTTCCTAGCTGAAACGACACTGCTATAATGGAAAGATGATATGGAACTTTCATCGGGTGAACAATCTATGAGTGATGATTGAAACGTATTTGCAAATTAAGGACAAGCTATTTTATAAAGAGGTAGATAGCTGACTTATTAATAAGAAATGAAAAATAATAATGAACTTTGAGATGAAACAACATTGTTGCGTAAAATGCGATGTTGGAGGAGGACAATAGAATGGACTTACTACAACTATTTAAATTACAAAAAGAATTAGATGACCGTATTGCGAAAGAACATGACTTACAACCGAAAAAGCTATTGAAAGAAAAAATGTTAGCTCTTCTTGTAGAAATTGGAGAGCTTGCAAACGAAACACGTTGTTTTAAATATTGGAGCAATAAACCAGCTTCAGAACGTGAAGTAATATTAGAAGAATACGTAGATGGTTTGCATTTTATTTTGTCAATCGGAATTGATTTAGGTATTGATAAAAATTTCCTATTCTATAAATGTGCACAAACGAATAAAACACAAGTAGAAATTTTCTTAGACACATATGCGAAAGTGATTCGTTTTACAGATCAACCATCTATTACGAACTATATTGAATTATTTACAAGCTATCTTCGACTTGGACAAGCGCTTGAATTTGAACAAGAAGAAATTGAAAAGGCGTATTTAGATAAAAATGAAGTAAATCATCAGCGTCAAACACAAGGATATTAAGTTGATTTTTGAATATTTCGATTTACTTATTGTATAATGAAGTGACTGAAGAAAAAGGAGGGTGTTGGCAATGACAAAATTAGACGCGACATTGACAATGCTAAAAGAGTTAACAGATGCACGCGGTATTGCTGGTAACGAGCGTGAACCACGTGAAGTAATGAAGAAATACATTGAGCCGTTTGCGGACGAACTTTCTACTGATAATTTAGGAAGTTTAGTTGCGAAAAAAGTAGGGGAAGAAAACGGCCCAAAAATTATGGTTGCAGGTCATTTAGATGAAGTTGGCTTTATGATTACGCAAATTGATGACAAAGGTTTCCTTCGTTTCCAAACGGTGGGTGGCTGGTGGTCACAAGTTATGCTTGCACAGCGCGTAACGATTGTAACGCGCAAAGGAGATGTAACAGGTGTAATTGGTTCAAAACCACCGCACATTTTACCTCCAGAAGCACGTAAAAAGCCAGTTGAAATTAAAGACATGTTTATCGATATTGGTGCTTCTAGCCAAGAAGAAGCGATGGAGTGGGGCGTACGACCTGGAGATCAAGTTGTACCTTACTTTGAATTCCAAGTGATGAAGAATGAAAAAATGTTACTTGCAAAAGCATGGGATAACCGAATTGGTTGTGCTATTGCAATTGACGTATTAAAACAATTAAAAGATGAAAAACATCCAAACGTTGTATACGGTGTTGGAACTGTACAAGAAGAAGTTGGTCTTCGCGGTGCAAAAACGTCGGCGAATTATATTAAACCAGATATCGCGTTCGCAGTAGATGTTGGTATCGCTGGAGATACACCAGGTGTAACGTCAAAAGAAGCGCAAAGTAAAATGGGCGATGGTCCACAAATCATTTTATATGATGCTTCTGTTATTGGACATACAGGCTTACGTGATTTCGTAGTTGATGTTGCCGATGAATTACAAATTCCATATCAATATGATTCAGTAGCTGGTGGCGGAACGGATGCAGGCGCAATTCACATTGCTGTAAATGGTATTCCATCTATGGCAATTACAATTGCAACGCGTTACATCCATTCACATGCAGCAATGTTACATCGTGATGATTATGAAAATGCAGTGAAGTTAATTGTAGAAGTTATTAAACGCCTTGATAAAGAGGCTGTACATAACATTACATTTAATTAATAGAAAAAAGCGAAGGGGGATTCTCCTTCGCTTTTTTCTGTTTTAAAAGGGCCTTTCTAAGCCTGCAGCAGTATGGGCTCCTAAAATAATTAAACGAGTTAATTGCATGGCCATAAAATGCGGGGTATAAATCATGCCTTTTTTTAACCATGACATAATCATCCCAAGGTGGGCGCCAGTAACATAACTAATGAGAATATCACGTGGAACCATTAGTTTTTCATCATTAGGTTGTGAAATGGAAAGGCTTAATGTTAAATGTGTTTGAATTGTTTTCATCATCTTATACGTATAGTTTCCAGCTGCTTTATCCCCAAGCATAACGTTATAGAATTTAGCATTTTCTGCGATATGCTCAAATAAAGCCAAAAAGGTCGGATGTGGGGAATCAAATGTAAGTTGGAAGCCTTCTTTACTTCGTTTTTCAGGCTTAATCACCTCGACTAGCTTTTCTAGCATTTCGTCTATGCTTTTATCTAGTAAGTCATATTTATCATGGTAATGGCTATAAAATGTAGCGCGATTTACAGGAGCACGTTCTGCGATATGTTGCACAGTTACATTTTCAAAGCCCTTTTCGCCTACTAAAGCGACAAAAGCATCCTGTATGATTTGTCTCGTCCGTTTTACACGTGGATCATTTGTATTTTTAATAGACATTTTTACTTCACCTCGTTTAATTTTTTTAACTTAAACAACACATATATAGTGTAATGTTGTTTAAACAACATATAGGTTTAAATTGTTGGTTGTAGATTCGGCATAATTATTTATAATTATAAACGATAGTCCTTTAGAAATCAGCACCGCTCGCAGGCAAACAAATTAGGTTTATACTGCCGATGGTGTGATTTTTTTGGTTAAAAGTTAATATAATTAACAATTAAGCAATCTAAACAAAAAGGATGTAAATAGTTTAGAAAAAAATTATATGCGATATAAGGAGAGGAATGCAATGAATCAGTTTCGAAGAATGGTCATTATTAACATTATCACATTAATTGTATTAGTTGGTGGCGGCATTGGCGGTTATTACTATTACAATCAAACGGAAAATTACTTAAAAACAGACAATGCAAAAATTGATGGAAAGGTAATTCCGATTGCTTCACCAGTAGCGGGTAAACTAACTGACTGGAAAGCTGAAGTAGGAAAGAACTACAATGAGAACGATAAATTAGGTGCTGTTACTGTAGCGGCAGCAAATGGAGAACAAACAGTAGATGTAACAATTCCACAAAATGCAACAGTTGTACAATCAAACGCAACGACAAATGCGTTCGTTGGAGCAGGTAGCCCGATTGCTTACGCATTTGATATGAACAATTTATGGGTAACAGCAAACATTGAAGAAACAACTATTGATGATGTTCAAAAAGGCCAAACAGTAGATGTATATGTAGATGCATACCCAGATACAACGTTAACAGGGAAAGTAGAACAAGTTGGATTAACAACAGCAAATACATTCTCGATGTTACCATCAAGTAACGCAACAGCGAACTATACGAAAGTAAAGCAAGTTGTACCAGTTAAAATTTCTTTAGATCATAGTAAATCAGTAAATATTGTTCCTGGAATGAATGTGTCAGTTCGTATTCATAAGTAAGGGGGAGATGAGATGTCCTCAATTGTAATTGCAGGATATGCACTATTTTGTATAATCGTCTTCTTCCTTGTAAATCGTCTTTTACGAAAGAAAAAAACGAATGTGGGAGAAGAACAAGTCCCAGCCGTAAGTAAGATAGAAGTAAGTAAGATAGAAGTAAGTAAGGTAGAAACAGTAGAGAAAGAAATTGAATCAAAACAAGAAACAGAAGTTTCTAATGTAGTTGAATTAGAAACAGGGAAGCAAGAAGAAGTAAAACAAGAAAAAGAAGTGCCGAAAAAACAAATGTCTATGCCTCTAGAGAATGTAAATGTGAAGGCAGTCGTAGCGGTATTGATTTTCGGTATGTTCGTTTCTATTTTAAACCAAACAATCATTAACGTTGCACTACCGCCATTAATGAACGAATTTAACGTATCAACTTCAACAGCACAATGGTTAATTACAGGTTTCATGCTTGTAAACGGAATTTTAGTACCGATTAGTGCCTTTTTAGTTTCACGGTTTACGTATCGTAAATTATTCGTAGCAGCAATGTTATTCTTCACTGTAGGATCTATCATTTGTGCTACTTCAGGAAACTTTACAATGATGATGACAGGCCGCGTTATTCAAGCGGTCGGTGCAGGTATTTTAATGCCAGTTGGTATGAATATCTTCATGGCGTTATTCCCGCCTCATAAGCGCGGAGCGGCGATGGGACTATTAGGGGTAGCGATGATTTTAGCACCAGCTATCGGACCGACTGTAACAGGTTGGGTAATTGAAAACTATAGCTGGAACTTAATGTTCTATGGGATGTTTGTGATCGGTTTAATTATTACGTTCTTATCTTTAAAATTCTTTACACTAGCTCAGCCAGTGTCTAAAACGAAGTTAGATGTATTCGGTGTTATTAGTTCAAGTATAGGGCTAGGAAGCTTACTGTATGGATTTAGTGAAGCTGGAAATAATGGCTGGACTAGTGCAGAAGTTGTTATAACACTTATCATCGGCGTCATTGGTTTAGGGTTATTTATTTGGAGAGAGCTAACAACGGACAATAAAATGCTTGATTTACAAGTATTTAAATATCCAGTATTTACTTTCACCTTATTAATTAATGCAATCGTTACGATGGCTTTATTCGGAGGTATGTTACTACTTCCAGTATATCTGCAAAACATTCGCGGTTTTACACCGATAGAATCAGGTTTATTATTACTTCCAGGATCATTAATTATGGGTATCATGGGGCCGGTTGCAGGTAAACTATTTGATAAGTATGGCATTCGTCCGTTAGCAATTGTCGGATTAGCCATTACAACGTTTGCAACATATGAATTTACAAAGTTATCAATGGATACGCCGTATAGTGTTATTATGACGGATTATATTATACGTTCGATTGGTATGTCATTCATTATGATGCCAATTATGACAGCTGGTATGAACGCACTGCCGATGAAATTAATATCTCACGGTACAGCAACGCAAAATACATCCAGACAAGTAGCTGGTTCAATTGGAACAGCAATATTAATCACGCTTATGACGCAACAAACAACTGCTCACGTAGCAGATTACGGCAACATGTTAACAACATCAAACCCAATATTAGTTGATAAAGTACACGGCATGGGTCAAAGCTTAGCGGCCTTAGCCGGATCAGCTCAAGCGGGAGACGCGATGAGTACGCAACTATTATATGGACAAATTTCAAAGCTATCTGCAATTAACGGTATTAACGATGCCTTCTTAATTGCAACCATATTAGCAGGTGTTGCTTGGGTGTTATCGTTCTTCTTACCATCAGGAAAGAAAGCAAATAGAAAAGCAGGGAATTAATTTCCCTGCTTTTTTGTGTTTTTATGTAGTTAGATATAAAAGATGATAAGCAGTCAAAGAGCATAATCCTGTTATAAACAAAATTATACCCATAGAACGAATATGTGTTAATTGTCTCCCGCTTATAATAGCTAATAGTCCAGCTAAAAGGAAGAAACTCCAATATAAAGTTCCTGAAATTGGGAATTTTAGCCCTGAATCTATTCCGATTCCTATACAAATGATAGGAACAACGATAAATAATACGCTAATCAATCCAGCTATAATGGTAAGTAATTTGCGATATTTAATTCCGGTAGCAATTAAAAAAATACCAACGATGATTTCACATAACAATAAAATAGGGGCTAAGATAAGCCAAATAAATAATCCGGTAGATTCCATGTATAATAACTCCTTAACGAATGAAAAATGAATCTGGCATAGACATGAGCTGATAACAAATAGCTGCGAACAGCCCTATTGAGAAAATAATGAATCCCATGTTGCGTATACTATTCATTTTTGAACGTACCCCATTCAATCCTGCTAATAAACCAGCTAGAGAGAAAAGCATCCAATATAGAACAGTTGGAATGTGAAGAACGTTCTCTCCGTTGATACCTTTGTTCAAAAAAATAAAAGGCATTATAACGAATGAGAAGCAAATAATCCCCATTAAGATAACAAATAATTTCCGATGAATAATTCCTGTTACTACTAAAAAAATACCACCAGCAATTCCACATAATAAGAGAAGTGGCATAAAAAGCATCCAAATAATACTGAACATACGTAAACTCCTTTATATTAATTAAGTTATATTTTACTACATGAGGTTTATTTTGGATATTATTAATAAATATGTATAATTTGATAGAAATGAGTAGTAACGATACGAATGATTGAAAAGTGTTAACGGAAGAAGGGTTTGAAGTTGTTATAAAAGAGTGAAAGAGGTATCGTGATGATACCTCTTTTTAACTTAAAAATGCCAACATATTATTTGTAATATGAAATAGCATAGCTGGAATAATGGAGTTTGTTTTCTTGCATAAAATAGCCATTAATAATCCCATGAAGAAAGTAATTACCATTACTCCGAGTGAGTATGTGTGAGCGATACCGAAGAAGAAGCTCGTTAAGATTGCTGCAATCCAAAATGAAAAACGCTCTGATAAGAAGCGAAGTATGAAGCCACGAAAAATGAGTTCTTCAAAAATAGGTGTGAGTATCCCAAATCCGATAAGTAATAATATTTGATATTGATTAAAAACGTCTAAGTTGAGTGCAGAAGATTGTTGCTTTGTTGCGCTTTGGAATACATAATTTAGCAAGATATAATTGAGTAAGATGTTTAATGTGAAAAAAGAAGTAAGTATATGTATGTACGCCATTCTTTAATCACCTTAAAGTTAAAAGATTTTAGTAATAATCTTTTCGCTGGTTCAAATTTAAATATGAAGAATAACAGCATGGCTAGTTGTAATGCGATACTGGCGGTGTTTGCAATAGATTCATACAGGGCAATTTGTTTTTTATTAGTGAGACCGGCTGTATAAATTGTTAAGGGCATTGCTAGGAACAAAGTAATAAGTCCAGTTCCGAAAAAAGCAAATAAAACCGAGCTAATAAATTGTCCCCATGACATAGAATATTTCTGTTCATAAGGAAGTTGTGTAGCGGATTGCATATGTAGAATCACCTCTTTATATTTGTATATCCAATTATAAGGTATTTTTATTCAGGGTGTAATATTTAAATATTACATCCTACATTGTATTTAAAGAAAAAAATAAAAGAGGTATCAC
Organism: Bacillus sp. NPDC094077; assembly: GCF_050279465.1. NCBI lineage: Bacteria > Bacillati > Bacillota > Bacilli > Caryophanales > Bacillaceae > Bacillus > Bacillus sp. NPDC094077. The sequence goes on from NZ_JBNNUF010000005.1 coordinate 278,912, forward strand.
CCTGTAGTGATGCCTCTTTCTCATTGATAACTATGTTCTGCCTTGTTATCCGATTTCGATTGCTCTATTTGCAATTCACGCTCTACCAATCGATCTAACTGCTGAATTGCTTTTAGTGCTTTTTCATAAGAAATCGTTCTATAATGATGTGCTCCGCCCGGTTCTTCATCTGCTTCATCCGCCCATTTAATAATGTTTTGCAGAGATGTTCTTTCAATTTCTTGTTCCACTAAGAAAGAATCTGTATGAAGAAGAATCGCGATAGAAATTTCTTTTGCTAGTTTCGGATGCTCTCCTAATCTAATAAGCAATTTATGAGCTCTTTCTGCTCCTTTAATTGCATGTATATCATTCTTTTTATATAAGTCATAATCCCATTCGCCGCCTGTGTACCACGTATGATGCCCAATGTCATGCAGGAAACCAGCTTTTGTCGCAGCATCGACTGAGGCGTGATGCTTTTTAGCTAAGTGAAACGCATGGTAAGCGACAGCAATCGCGTGGACCATTCCAGAACGATTTACGTATTTTTGTGTAATATGATGTTTAAAAATTTGTTCAAGCGTAATACGGTGCATAAAACATTCACTCCTTTTATCTAATGGTGTATATGAAGAAAATCGATCGGTTTAAATGTATTTTGAACATTGTACTCCATCAATTGGTGTTAGTAAAGTAGAAATGTTTAGGAAAAGAAAAATTTTTTTCCATAAAAAAATCACCTCAGCTTATACTAAGGTGACCTTTTGTTGCTTATTTTTTTAATCCTTGCTCTAGTGTTTCTAACATTTCGTGTTTTTCATTTTCACCAGCATTTTTCCAAATAACTTCGAATAAAACGCCAAGGCCTGGAAGCATTTTTTCTTCACCGCTTTGAATGGCATCGACAATCGTTTCTTGTAATTGGTCTTGCGTATTACCAGATACATTCGCTAATACAGCGCCGCGTAAATTAAAATTCATTGCTTTCACCTCTTCTTCAGAATTGAAACTGACGTTAGTTTTTGTTCTTTTTTATGTAAATATGTATGAAAAATAGGCTATAATGATAAGACAAGAAGAGAGGGAAATACATATTATGAAAAACATTGATTCAGTACAAAATCCGCGTGTGAAGCAGTGGAAAAAGCTGCAAACGAAAAAAGAACGCGATAAAAAAGGCTTATTTTTTGTAGAAGGATTCCACTTAGTGGAGGAAGCTTTGAAGGCAGGAGTTGTAACAGAACTTATCGTTTCTGATCAGACAGATCTTCCGAAAGATTGGACAGTTAATGATGTGGAAATGTATATCGTGCCTGAAGCAATCGTAAAAGTACTTCGTGAAACAGAAACGACGCAAGGTGTATTTGCTGTTTGTGAGAAACACGAGAGTGAAGTAGCTCTTACAGATGGGAAGTTTCTTTTATTAGATGGTCTTCAAGACCCAGGTAACTTAGGGACAATTATTCGTACAGCTGATGCAGCTGGTATTCATGCCGTTGTGCTTGGAGAAGGGTGCGTTGATGCATATAATAGTAAAGTACTTCGCTCTACACAAGGTTCTGTTTTCCACTTACCGATTGTAAAAGGGAACTTAGAAGAATGGGTAGACAAGTTAAAAGAAAATAACGTTCCTGTATATGGAACAGCTCTTGAAAATGGAGTTCCTTACGGTGAAGTAACACCAGCTGGAAGTTTTGCATTAATTGTAGGAAATGAAGGAAGTGGCGTGCGCCAAGAAATTCTTGCGAAAACGGATCAAAACTTGTATATTCCGATTTACGGCGGGGCAGAATCATTAAATGTTGCAGTTGCAGCAGGGATTTTAACGTATTATTTACAAAGCCCAGTTGCGAACAAATAAAAAACTTCTTATAATAAGTTGAAGTACATGTTCGTAATGAACATATAATTAAAGTTAAATAACGAAAAACGTTGATAGAGAAGAGTAGCTTACAAAATCGCCATATAGGGAGAGAGTGCCGTAGACTGAAAGCATTCTTATGGTAGACGGAAGTGAATTCACCTCTGGAGTTGACGCCAGGACCATGTATATGTAAAGGCGTTCCGGTCAGAATTGATCGTTATAACTAATGAGTGGGCAGACTTGTTCTGTCAATTTAGGGTGGTACCGCGAATTTACCTCGTCCCTTTTTGGGAGCGAGGTTTTTTTATTTTTAAAATTAGGAGGGTTCCAAATGGAAGCACGTTTAAAAGAGCTAAAGCAAAAAGCGTTAGAGCTTATTGAAGAAGCGAAAGAGCTAAAGGGCTTAAACGATGTACGCGTAGCGTATTTAGGGAAAAAAGGCCCAATCACAGAAGTATTACGCGGCATGGGAAAATTATCAGCAGAAGAGCGTCCACGTATGGGAGCATTAGTAAATGAAGTACGTGAAGCGATTCAAACGCGTCTAGATGACAAAATTGGTAACTTAGAAAAAGCAGTAATTGAAGCGAAATTAGCTACTGAAACAATTGATGTTACATTGCCAGGTCGTCCTGTTGAAACAGGTTGTCATCATCCGTTAACAGCTGTTGTAGAGCAAATTGAAGATGTATTCATCGGTATGGGTTATGAAGTAGCTGAAGGAACAGAAGTAGAAAAAGACTACTACAACTTCGAGGCATTAAACTTACCGAAAGATCACCCAGCGCGTGATATGCAAGATACATTCTACATTACAGAAGAAACGTTACTACGTACGCATACATCTTCTGTGCAAGCACGTACGATGGAAAATAACAAAGAAAAAGGCCCAATCAAAATTATTTGTCCTGGTAAAGTGTATCGCCGTGATGACGATGATGCGACACATTCACACCAATTCATGCAAATTGAAGGTCTTGTAATTGATAAAAACATTCGCATGAGTGACTTAAAAGGTACACTGCAAGTATTCGTGAAAAAGATGTTCGGTGAAGATCGTGAAATCCGTCTTCGTCCAAGTTTCTTCCCATTCACAGAGCCATCTGTAGAGATGGATATTTCTTGTATGATGTGTCACGGTAAAGGTTGCGGCACTTGTAAAGGAACTGGCTGGATCGAAATTTTAGGCGCAGGTATGGTTCACCCGAACGTACTTGAAATGGCTGGTTATGATTCAAAAGAATATCAAGGTTTCGCATTCGGTATGGGCGCAGAGCGTATCGCAATGTTGAAATACGGCGTTGATGACATTCGTCATTTCTATACAAATGATGTACGTTTCTTACAACAATTCAAACGAGCGTAAGGGAAGGAGAGGATAAATATGTTCGTATCATATCGTTGGTTACAAGAGTATGTAGATATTAAAGATGTAACAGCACAAGAACTAGCAGACAAAATCACGAAAAGTGGTATTGAAGTAGAAGGCGTTGAAGTATTAAATAAAGGTGTAAAAGGTGTTGTAGTTGGTCACGTATTAGAATGTGAAAAACACCCAGAAGCTGATAAATTAAGCAAATGCTTAATCGATATCGGTGAAGAAGAACCAGTACAAATTATTTGTGGTGCTGCTAACATTGCAAAAGGTTTAAAAGTACCAGTTGCAAAAGTTGGTGCTGTACTTCCTGGTAACTTTAAAATTAAAAAAGCGAAACTACGCGGTGAAGCTTCTCACGGTATGGTTTGTGCTCTTCAAGAACTTGGCATTGATGGAAAATTAGTTTCAAAAGAATACGCAGATGGTATCTTCATCTTCCCAAGCGACGCTGAAGTTGGTGCAGATGCACTTGAAATTTTAAACTTACATGATGAAGTACTTGAACTTGGTTTAACACCAAACCGTGCAGATTGCTTAAACATGTTAGGTGTTGCATATGAAGTAGCTGCTATTTATGGCCGTGAAGTGAAGCTTCCAGCTATCGACTTACAAGAAACAGCAGAAAAAACTTCTGATTACATTTCTGTAAGTGTAGAAGCGAAAGAAGAAAATCCATTATATATTGCAAAAATGGTTAAAAACGTAAAGATTGGTCCATCACCAATGTGGATGCAAACTCGCCTTATGGCAGCTGGCATTCGTCCAATTAGCAACGTAGTAGATATTACAAACTACATTTTAATGGAATACGGTCAACCGTTACATGCATTCGATTACGATAAATTAGGTTCAAAAGAAATCGTTGTTCGTCTTGCAAAAGAAGGCGAAACAATTGAAACGTTAGATGATCAAGAGCGTACATTACAAAGCCACCACCTTGTAATTACAAACGGCACAAAAGCTTTAGCTGTTGCGGGTGTAATGGGCGGAGCTGATTCTGAAGTTACAAATGATACAGTAAACGTTCTAATTGAGTCTGCATACTTTGCAGGTCAAACAGTACGTCGTACATCAAAAGACTTAGGTCTTCGCAGTGAATCAAGTGCACGTTTCGAAAAAGGAATCGACCCAACACGTACATTTGAAGCAATTCAACACGCTGCTGCTTTAATGGCAAAATACGCTGGCGGAGAAGCACTTGAAGGTGTAGTAGAAGCTGATAACTTACAAGTACAAGAACGTACAGTATCTGTTACAGCTGAAAAAGTAAACCGTGTATTAGGTACAGATATTTCTGCAAGTGAAATGGGTACAATTTTCACAAACTTAAAATTCCCATTCACAGAAGTAGAAGGAACATTCCATGTGAACGTACCAGCACGTCGTCCTGATATTACAATTTCAGAAGACTTAGTAGAAGAAGTGGGACGCCTATACGGTTATGACCACATTCCAGTTACATTACCTTCTGGAACGATGACTCGTGGTAAATTAACAGCAGCACAAACGAAACGTCGTAAAGTACGTCGATTCTTAGAAGGTGCTGGTTTATATGAAGCAATCACGTATTCATTAACAAGCGCTGACAAAGCGAAACAATATATGGTTGAGCCAAACGAAAAAGCTCCTGTAAACCTTGCACTTCCAATGAGTGAAGAGCGTAGCCAACTTCGTTTAAGCTTAGTACCACAATTGTTAGAAGCAGTTTCATACAATGTTGCTCGTAAAAACGACAGCGTCGCTTTATATGAAGTAGGTTCTGTCTTCTTGCCAACAGAAGCAGGAGAACTTCCGAAAGAAGAACAACATCTTGCAGGTGTTATGACAGGTCTTGCTCTTCACCATGCATGGCAAGGTGAGAAGAAAGTGGTAGACTTCTTCGTTGTGAAAGGTATACTAGAAGGATTATTCGACGTACTTGGCGTTGCAAACCAAATCACATATGCACCAGCAAAACGTGAAGGTATGCACCCAGGCCGTACAGCTGACATCGTATTAGATGGTGAAGTAATTGGATTCATCGGTCAATTGCACCCTGAAGCGCAAAAACAATTAGATGTGAAAGATACATTCGTATTCGAACTATCTCTTGTAAAAGTATTCGGTGCAGACGCGGAGGAAACTTATTACTCAGCAATTCCACGTTTCCCATCTATGACACGTGATATGGCTGTTGTAGTAACAAAAGAAACAAAAGCTGGTGAAATGAAGCAAGTCATTGCTGAAGCTGGCGGAGAACTTCTGAAAGACGTAACACTATTCGACTTATACGAAGGTGAAAAAATGGAAGAAGGCAAGAAATCACTTGCATTCTCTATGAACTACTTCGATGCAGAACGTACATTAACAGACGAAGAAGTAACAGAAGCACATAACCGTGTATTAACAGCGGTAGAAGAGAAATTTGGTGCGGAGTTACGTAAGTAATAAAAAATTGCCGGATTTAATTCCGGCAATTTTTTTATTGGAGCGGTTGTCGATTATTGTTGATAAGTCGATATTCTATGTCGAATCGCCGATAAATTATAAAAATCGCTGATAAATTTGAAGTTGCGGTCGATAAATTGCAAAAATCACCGATATATATCAAGGCATCTTGCATCTTTCTCTCGAATGTAGTACATTAATTTTAGTTTAACAAAATGAAAGACGATGATAAGGAAAAGTAGTATATACTATAATCCAAAGCGAGTCAGGGACGGTGAGAGCCTGATGAGGCGGTATATGTGAAGAACACCTTGGAGTTGCTAACCGAAATTGAAGCTTGTATTCAAGAGTAGACTTAGACGGGAATCCGGCCTGTTACAAACCGGGAAGTATGTATTACATACGAGTTAAAGTTGGTCTTTATGACAAATTGGGTGGTACCGCGAAGCTAAACCTTTCGTCCCTTTATGGATGAAAGGTTTTTTTGTATTTAAATATATCAGCAAAGGAGAATTTCACTATGGAAAACACATTAGTAAAAAGTCTGTATAGAGATACAGAAAAGTATGCAGATCAAACAGTACAAGTATCAGGTTGGATTCGTAACTTACGTGATTCAAAAGCATTTGGTTTCATCGAATTAAACGATGGTAGCTTCTTCAAAAGCGTTCAAATCGTTTTCGATACAGAATTAGATAACTTCAAAGAAATTGCAAAGCTTCCACTTAGCTCTTCAGTTAAAGTAGAAGGTAAAGTAATCGCAACACCTGGAGCGAAGCAACCATTTGAAATTAAAGCAGAAAAAATTGATATCGAGGGCTTATCAGATTCTGATTACCCACTTCAAAAGAAACGTCACACGTTTGAATACTTACGTACAATCGCTCACTTACGTCCAAGAACAAATGCATTCTCTGCAACGTTCCGTGTACGTTCTATTGCAGCATTTGCGATTCACCAGTTCTTCCAAGAGCGTGGATTCGTACATGTTCACACACCAATCATCACTGGTAGTGATACAGAAGGTGCTGGCGAAATGTTCCGCGTAACAACGCAAGATTTAAACAACGTACCAAAAGGTGAAGACGGAAAAGTTGATGAATCAAAAGACTTCTTCGGTAAAGAAACAAACTTAACAGTAAGTGGACAGCTGAACGCTGAAGCTTATGCATTAGCATTCCGTGATGTATACACATTCGGACCTACATTCCGTGCAGAAAACTCTAACACAACTCGCCACGCAGCTGAGTTTTGGATGGTTGAGCCTGAGATTGCATTTGCTGAATTAGGCGACGTAATGAACCTTACAGAAGATATGCTGAAATATGCAATGAAATACGTATTAGAGCATGCACCAGAAGAAATGGAATTCTTCAACAGCTTCGTTGATAAAACAGTTCTAGAGCGCATGAACAACGTAATCAACTCTGACTTCGGTCGCATCACTTATACAGAAGCAATTAAAGTGCTTCAAGAATCAGGCGCTGACTTCAAATATCCAGTAGAATGGGGTATTGACTTACAAACAGAGCATGAAAGATACTTATCAGAAGAAATCTTCAAACGCCCTGTATTCGTAACTGACTATCCGAAAGACATTAAAGCATTCTACATGCGCTTAAATGAAGACGGTAAAACAGTAGCTGCTACTGACCTTCTAGTTCCTGGCATCGGCGAATTAATCGGCGGAAGCCAACGTGAAGAAAGAATGGATGTTTTAGTAGACAGAATTAAAGAACTAGGTATGAACGAAGAGGACTACTGGTGGTACTTAGAACTTAGAAAATACGGCGGTACAAAACACGCTGGATTCGGTCTAGGTTTCGAGCGCTTCCTAATGTATATTACTGGCATGGCTAATATCCGTGACGTAATTCCATTCCCAAGAACTCCAGGTTCTTCTGAATTCTAAAATATAAAAAAGCGAGAGGGATTCCTCTCGCTTTTTATTTTGAATAGTTTATTACCTCATAGCAAAAAGTAACGCGAAGGGGTGAATATAAATGAGTAAAAAAGTGAAAACAGATCATTCTAGATCAGTCCTAGGTTCTCCAGAAGTAGAAGGACAAGGAACAACGACACATGAAACCGGTTCTCATAAAGTATCTTCATCAAATAAGAAGCAGAAACGAAGCTAATATAAAAAGGGAGAGTCTTGGTGGCTCTCCCTTTTTATAGGGGAATCACGAAAAATGAGTTGATTTAGCGATATAGTTAGGAGAGGGAAGAGGAAAATAGTACATGCAATTATATTGAATTGAGGCAATATGAAACAAAAAACAGGAGTTTGCAGGCTCCTGTTTTTGTCGATACTATTTTAATAAGCGAAACGCCTTCTCTGTATTAGCAAAATGTAGTTTCACAAACTCAGGCAATCTTTCTTTACCAAGCTTTTGAATTAATTTAGCAGCGGCGATATCAACTTGTTTACCAGCACCTTTTGGAAGTGACATACCGGCTTTTTTGCTTAGTTCGTCAAATTGTTTTACGAATGAGTAACGGGCTAGTATGGAAGCAGCGGCTACCGCTAAGTGAACGCTCTCACCTTTCGTAGCGAAATAAACATTTTCACGCTGTACCTGTTTTTGTTTCGCTAAATATTTATAGTATGTATCAGGTTGCGTAAATTGGTCGATTAAGATGCCTTCTGGTGTTGTAGGCGCAATTTTTGTCAATAAGTTTGTGATGGCTTTATTGTGTAGTAAAGCTTTCAGTTTACCTTGGTTGTTTCCTTTATCAAATAGCTCATTATACTTTTCATTGTGAAGAACGAGAGAGCTATAAGGAACAACGTGAAGGAGTTGTTTTGCAATCTCAGCAATTTGGGCATCGTTTAAGTTTTTGGAATCTTTTACACCAAGTTCTTTTAAGAGCGGAATTTGTTTTGCGTCCACATATACAGCAACTACTGTCATCGGTCCGAAGTAATCACCAGTACCAACTTCATCAGACCCTACAATAGACATTGTACCGATGGAAGTAGGCGGAGCATAACGATGTGAATCGACCGATTTTTTTACAGCTGTTTTCGGTGTTTGAGAGACAGTTTGCCAACGAGAAGCTTCTGCTTCAGCACGTCCTCCTTGGAACATTACTTTTCCAGATTTATACGCTGTAATTGTGCAAGATGGCACCTTTGCCATAAAGATACCGCCCTGCGGAATTTTCGGGCTTAACGCTTGTTTATATTGTTGTTTCATGTCTTCAATTACTGTAGAACTTGTTTGTATTACGATAGAATTTGACAAAATGGTCGCTCCTTTTTTTATATTGTTATTTTTATCATATCGGATTGTTCTTTCTGTTTCCATATTATGAAGGTTCATGGTATGATAAACTTTAGGATTCTGTACGTGATTGGAGGCCGGTGAGTTGTCACAACAAAAGGGAAAGAAAAGTCGAATTAATGTAGAAATCTATGGTCAGCAATATTCAGTTGTTGGCGATGAAAGTACAAGTCATATCCGCATGGTAGCAGCGATTGTGGATGATAAAATGCGCGAACTCAATGCCAAGAATCCTTCGCTTGATACGAGTAGACTAGCGGTATTGACGGCGGTAAACGTCATACACGATTACATAAAATTAAAAGAAGAACATGAAAAGTTGAAAGAAAGTATGACAAAAAAAGGAATGGAATAACATGATTGATATTATTATCATTTTACTGCTTGTTATGGGATTTTTCCTCGGCTTACGCAGAGGGTTTATTCTGCAACTTGTAAAGTTAACAAGCTTTATTATCGCATACCTTGTTGCATACTGGTACTGTAAAGATTTAGCGCCAGCACTTGCGAAATTTATTCCGTATCCATTTGATAAAAATGTATCTGTTCCAGAATGGATTGATGCAAATAATATTGAAACTGTATTTTATCAAGCGATTGCGTTTATCGTATTATTTATTATTACAAAAATCGCACTTTCATTGCTTGGTAATTTGTTAAATATGTTTGCAGAAATACCGGTTTTAAAGCAAGTAAATGCGTTTGCGGGGGCAATCCTCGGATTTTTAGAAGTATACATTATTTTGTTTGTCTTAATTATCGTTGGAAACATTCTTCCGATTGAACAAATACAAACACCATTACAAAAATCATCAATTAGCAAAATAATTGTAGACGATACACCGATTCTTTCTGAAAAGGTGAAGGAGCTATGGCAGACAGGTAGCAGAGTATAACTTCTCTTTTTTCGGAAAGAGGAGTTTTTTTCTATGAAAGAAAGGCGGGGGCAATGATGAAAGTAAATAAAAAACAAGTTATTAAATTACTGGAGACAATCGGGCTTTTTATGGAACTAAAGGGCGCGAATCCATTTAAAATATCTGCATTTCGTAAAGCAGCGGCAGCTCTAGAAAGTGATGATCGTAGTCTTTCTGAAATTGAAGATTTCACAAAGATTCCGGGCATCGGAAAAGGAACGGCAGCAGTTATTCAAGAATATATAGAATCGGGAACATCAGAAGTATTACAAGAGCTTGAAAAAGAAGTACCAAGTAGCTTATTGCCGTTATTAAAACTACCAGGCCTTGGTGGTAAGAAGGTGGCTAAATTATATAAAGAGCTAGGCGTTATTGATATGGAGACGTTAAAAGCTGCTTGTGAGGAAAATAAAGTACAAGCTTTAGCTGGTTTCGGTAAAAAAACAGAAGAGAAAATACTAGAAGCAATCGATCAAGTAGGCTCTCGTCCAGAGCGTTTACCAATTGCGATGGTATTGCCTATTGCCGGGGAAATAGAGGAGAAATTGTCGAATATTGCTGAAGTAATCCGTTTCTCTCGCGCTGGTAGTTTACGACGTGTTCGTGAGACAGTGAAGGATTTAGACTTCATTATTGCAACGACAGAACCAGCAGCAGTACGTGAGCATTTACTGCAATTCGATAATATGATTGAAGTAATCGCGAGCGGTGATACGAAAGTGTCTGTTCGTCTTCAGTATGAATATGATATTTCGATCGATTTCCGCTTAGTAAAACCAGAAGAATTTATTACGACTCTTCACCATTTCACAGGATCAAAAGACCATAACGTAAAAATGCGCCAAATTGCAAAAGATAAAGGCGAAAAAATTAGTGAGTACGGTGTAGAGAACTTGGAAACAGGTGAAGTGAAAACATTCGAGACTGAAGAAGAATTCTTTGCTCATTTCGGTCTTCCATTTATCCCGCCAGAAGTGCGTGAGGATGGAAAAGAAATTGAATTAATTAAAGAGTATCCAAACTTAATTCAGTTCTCTGATATACAAGGTGATTTACATATGCATACAACATGGAGTGACGGTGCTTTTTCCATTGAAGAAATGGTACAAGCGTGCCGTGCTCGTGGATATAAGTTTATGGCGATTACTGATCACTCACAATACTTGAAAGTAGCGAACGGTTTAACGAAAGAGCGCCTTCGCGAGCAGGCGAAAGAAATTGAACGCATGAATGAAAAGTATCCAGACATTACAATTTTACGTGGAATTGAAATGGACATTTTACCGGATGCAACACTTGATTTTGATGATGAAGTATTAGCAGAATTAGATTATGTTATTGGAGCGATTCACTCTAGCTTCTCACAGGACCGTGAAACGATTATGAAACGTCTGCGTACGGCCCTTGAGAATAAGCATGTCACAATGATTGCCCATCCGACAGGACGTCTTCTTGGACGCCGCGGGGGTTACGATGTAGATACAGATTTATTAATTGAGCTCGCAAAAGAAACAAATACAGTTTTAGAATTAAATGCGAATCCGAACCGTCTAGATTTAAGCGCGAAATTATTAAAGCAAGCACAAGACGCTGGTGTGAAAGTAGCGATTAATACGGATGCTCATACACTTGAAATGTTAGAAGATATGGAAACAGGTGTAGCGGCTGCACGTAAAGGGTGGATTCAAAAAGATACCGTGATTAACACGTGGGATATTGAACGTTTATTAGACTATATTAAACGTAATAAGTAACACAAGGGGGACCTGCAACATGTTAGAAAGAACGTTGCGTGTATTAGAATACAATAAAGTAAAAGAACAATTACTTGAACATACAGCCTCTTCACTTGGTCGTGATAAAGTGAAGAATTTAGTGCCGAGCACTAATTTTGAAGAAATTGTAGAAATGCAAGATACAACGGATGAGGCGGCGAAAGTCATTCGTTTAAAAGGGAGTGCACCATTAGGTGGTATTACTGATGTTCGCTCAAATGTGAAGCGTGCAAAGATCGGAAGTATGTTAAGTCCAAACGAACTACTTGATATTGCAAATACGATGTACGGTAGTCGCCAAATGAAACGTTTCATCGAAGATATGGTTGATAACGGTGTGGAACTTCCGATTTTAGAAAGACATGTCGCTCAAATTGTATCTTTATATGACTTAGAAAAGAAAATTACAAATTGCATCGGTGACGGCGGTGAAGTAGTCGATAGCGCAAGTGATAAACTGCGTGGTATTCGTAACCAAATTCGTACTGCGGAAAGCCGTATTCGTGAAAAGTTAGAGAATATGACGCGTTCTTCAAACGCACAAAAGATGTTATCAGATGCGATTGTAACGATTCGTAACGAACGTTACGTAATCCCGGTAAAACAAGAATACCGCGGTGTATATGGCGGTATTGTTCACGATCAATCTGCTTCTGGTCAAACGTTATTTATTGAACCGCAAGTCATTGTAGAATTAAATAACGCGCTTCAAGAAGCACGAGTGAAAGAAAAACAAGAAATTGAACGAATTTTATTGATGTTAACAGAAGAAGTAGCAGTAGAAGCGGATATCGTTTTATCTAACGTAGAAGTAGTTGCGAATCTTGACTTCATCTTTGCGAAAGCTTTTTATGCAAAACGAATGAAAGCAACGAAGCCAATCGTAAATAACGAACGTTATATGGATTTAAGACAAGCACGTCATCCGCTTATTGATCCGGAAATTATTGTGCCAAATAACATTATGCTCGGTAAAGACTTCACGACGATTGTTATTACAGGACCGAATACGGGTGGTAAAACCGTTACACTAAAAACAGTTGGTATTTGTGTATTAATGGCGCAATCCGGTCTTCACATTCCAGTAATGGATGAATCAGAGATTTGTGTATTTAAAAATATCTTTGCTGATATCGGTGATGAGCAATCAATTGAACAAAGTTTAAGTACGTTCTCCTCACATATGGTGAACATTGTTGATATTTTAGAAAAAGCTGATTTTGAAAGCTTAGTTTTATTCGATGAATTAGGTGCTGGAACAGACCCGCAAGAAGGGGCTGCACTAGCAATTTCAATTTTAGATGAAGTATGTAATCGCGGTGCTCGCGTTGTCGCAACGACGCATTACCCGGAATTAAAAGCATACGGATATAACCGTGAGCAGGTTATTAATGCGAGTGTTGAGTTTGATGTAAATACATTAAGCCCAACGTATAAATTATTAATCGGTGTACCAGGACGCAGTAACGCCTTTGAGATTTCGAAGCGCCTTGGATTATCTGATCGCGTTATTGATCGAGCTCGTAACCATATAAGTACAGATACGAATAAAATTGAAAATATGATTGCGAAGTTAGAAGAAAGTCAAAAGAACGCAGAACGTGACTGGAACGAAGCAGAGGCACTGCGCAAGCAATCTGAAAAACTTCATCGCGAATTACAACGTCAAATTGTTGAATTTAACGAAGAGCGTGATGAACGATTATTAAAAGCGCAAAAAGAAGGGGAAGAAAAAGTCGAAGCTGCAAAGAAAGAAGCAGAAGGCATTATTCAAGAACTTCGTCAGTTGCGTAAAGCCCAGCTTGCAAACGTGAAAGATCACGAGCTTATTGAAGCGAAGAGTCGTCTAGAAGGCGCAGCGCCAGAACTTGTGAAAAAACAAAAAGTAAACGTGAAAAACACTGCGCCGAAACAACAATTACGTGCAGGTGATGAAGTAAAAGTATTAACGTTCGGTCAAAAAGGTCAATTACTTGAAAAAGTAAGTGATACAGAGTGGAGCGTACAAATCGGTATTCTGAAGATGAAAGTAAAAGAGTCTAACATGGAATACATCAACACGCCGAAGCAAACAGAGAAAAAAGCAGTTGCAACAGTAAAAGGTAGAGACTATCACGTTTCACTAGAACTTGACCTTCGTGGTGAACGATTTGAAAATGCAATGGTGCGCGTTGAGAAATATTTAGATGATGCCCAGCTTGCAAGCTATCCCCGTGTATCAATCATTCACGGTAAAGGAACAGGAGCACTTCGCCAAGGTGTACAAGATTACTTGAAGAAGCACCGCGGTGTGAAAAGCTTCCGTTACGGTGATATGGGCGAGGGAGGCCTAGGTGTAACAGTTGTCGAATTAAAATAGCAAACAACCAAACAAAAGGGGAAACCATTATATGTTTATGGACAAACTTGCAAAAGTATTGTTAGCTTGTTGTGGAATATTTTTGGTGATTGGGGTTATTTATTTAGTTGTTTTTGCGAAGTAAAAGAGCGTCAATCTTGGCATAATGATATTGCCATAGATTGACGTTTTTAATCTACACGAAAAGGAATAAAACATGAAAATCAACCAATACATAAGCGAAGCAAAATCCTGCTCTAGACGCGAAACAGACCGTCTTATTAAAGCGGGACGCGTGGCTATTAACGGCGAAATATGTACGCACGGTGCCTTCGTTAACGAAAGTGATGTTGTAACGATTGATGGACAGGTTATTGCAAAGGAAGAGAAAGAAAAGGTGTATATCGCCTTTCATAAACCAGTCGGAATTACTTGTACAGCAGCTGAAGCGATTGAAGGAAACATCATTGATTATATCGATTATCCAGAGCGGATTTTTCCTGTTGGACGATTAGATAAAGCTTCGGAGGGACTCATTTTATTAACGAATGATGGTGCGATTGCGAATCAAATTTTACACGGAGATCATGAGCATGAGAAAGAATATGTTGTTACAGTCGATAAACCATTTACAGATTGGTTTATTGATATGATGTCCAGCGGTGTAAAGATTAAGGATGGGATGACGAAGCCATGTAAAGTGACGAGAGTCGATCAATCAACATTTCGCATCGTTTTAACGCAAGGAATGAACAGGCAAATTCGTAGAATGAGCCGTGCTTTCGGGTTCACTGTAATAAAGCTAAAGCGAGTGCGCATTATGAATATAGAACTAAATGAGCTTGAGGTAGGGAAATGGCGGAGCGTTACAGCTGAGGAATTAGAAACATTAATAGGGCAGTTATAGGGAGAAAAGTTTTCTCCCTATATTTTTTTGTCAGAAAAAATAAAACTATTGATTTTTTAAAAAATAGCCCATATAATAAAAAACAACAAGTTTCGACAAGATATTTTATAAAAGTAATGATGAGGACATGAGTTGTTTTTTACGATTCTCAGAGAGGGAAGCCTTAGGCTGTGAGCTTCCTAATACGAAAAGACATGCTTACCACCTCTAAACTCCAAGAGTGAACTGCGTGATGCATTGTAATTCTTGGCGGATAAAACCGTTATCAATTTACACGAGCTATAAAATGAGCTTATTTTGTTATAAATTCATTTTATTAGAATAAGGGTGGAACCACGATTTCAACACTCGTCCCTTTGTTAGGGACGGGTGTTTTTTGCGTTCTTTTACGGGGAAGTATGCTTGAAAGAGGATATGTGACGGATTTTAATTCAGAATATTTTGTTAATTAATCATTTAGGAGGTTAGTAGAAATGAAATCATCTTTAAAGTTTTCTGAGATGTTTGCAATAAGTTTAATGTTATTTGCACTATTTTTTGGTGCAGGCAATATGATTTTTCCACCAGCGTTAGGGCAAGGTGCTGGAACAGATGTATGGATCGCGTTGTTTGGTTTTATCGTAACAGGCGTTGGATTGCCTTTATTAGGAGTAATTGTTATCGCTCTAAAGGGAGATATTAATGAGCTAGCGGGACGTGTACACCCTGTATTCGCACTAGTTTTTATTACTGCAATTTATTTATGCTTGGGCGTATTCGTAAGTGTTCCGCGTACAGGAACAGTTGCTTATGAAATGAGTGTTGCACCGTTTTTACCAAGTGAGATAGCTGGTCAATCCTATCCGCTTGTTATCTTTACATTTATTTTCTTTGCGGTAACTTTTTATTTAGCTTTAAATCCTTCAAAATTAGTAGGCCGCATCGGTAAAGTATTAACGCCAATTTTATTAGCTGTTATTGCAATTATCGTGATTAAAGCACTTATTACACCAATTGGAGAATTTGGTGCACCGACAGAAGCATATAGTGCTCCGCTCTTTAAAGGTTTTATTGACGGATATTTAACTTTAGATGGACTTGCAGCACTTGTATTCGGGAATGTTGTCATTCATGCTTTAAAAGCAAAAGGGATTACAAATAAGAAAAGCATTGCGAAAGTAACAATCTTTGCAGGGGTTATTGCAGCACTTGGTTTGCTACTTGTGTATTTAGCGCTTGCGTATCTGGGGGCTTCTAGTGTATCACTTGGAATGGGCGCGAACGGAGGAATTATTTTAACAAACGTTGTGAATCATTTATTTGGAAGTTACGGAACTTTATTACTGGGGATCGCAATTACAGCAGCATGTTTAACAACTTCGGTAGGTATTGTTGCTGCTTGTGGGGAGTACTTTTCTTCCTTATTGCCAAAGCTTTCTTATCAAAAAGTCGTTTTCATTTTCTGTGTATTAGCATTTATGGTAGCAAATCTTGGATTAACTCAGTTAAACGCATTAGCATTACCAATTTTAATTGCAATTTATCCGATTGGCATTGTATTGATCGTTTTATCACTTGTTGAAAACTATGTTCGTCTTCCTTTAGTAATGTATGTAGGTGGTATTGTAGGAGCATTTATGATTAGCTTCTTCGATGGATTGCACAATGCAAATCTTGAGATTGCTGCATTAGCGCCTATTTTAAATAAAATTCCATTATACAGTGTAGGGATTGGTTGGTTAGTACCTGCCATGGTAGGTATTGCAGTTGGATATGTAATTTCTTTGTTTCAAAAACAAGAAGTTGCTGTAGAAAAGTAAAGAAAAGAGGCTTTCTATGATAGAAAGTCTCTTTTATATAAATTTTTTCGGTTATTGTAGATAGTAAGATGTTCACTTCAAAAGTTAGTAAATATATAGCGGTTATGCGAGAGGGTAGGCTAGTTGTACTAGAAAAGCAATAATATGGTATAGTGAAACGGGGCTGTTTTTTCAGTCTTGTTTTTTAAATGCTTCCTACGAATTAGAAAGCATTCAAATGGAAAGGAAGACATTACATGCGATCTGAAGTAACTATAAAAATAAAACCGAAGTTTATAAAGGAAATTAAAAGTGGATATCCACTTATTTTAAAAGATGCTATACAAAATTTAAATGATGTGAGTGAAGAAGGGACAATCATCAAAGTAGTAGATGAGAAGAACCAATTCATCGGAAAAGGCTATTACGGAAAACAAAATAAAGGATACGGATGGATTTTAACGAGAAAAGAGAAAGAGCAAATTAATCAACCTTTCTTTGAAAGTAAAATCAAATCTGCCTTACATAAACGAAAACATTTTTATAAATCAAATGAAACGACAGCATTCCGTGTTGTGAATGGTGAAGGCGATGGTCTTGGCGGTTTAATCATCGATTATTATGACGGCTATTACGTAGTAAGCTGGTATAGTGAAGGGATCTATACTTTCAGAGATGAGATTATAGCAGCTCTTCAAAAAGTCGCTAACTTTAAAGGTATTTATGAGAAAAAGCGTTTTGATACGAAAGGGAAATATATTGAAGGCGATGATTTCGTAGCAGGAGAGCGCGGTGAGTTCCCGCTTATCGTAAAAGAGAATGGTGTGAACTTTGCTGTCTATTTAAATGACGGAGCGATGGTTGGTGTATTTTTAGATCAGCGTAACGTTCGAAAACAAATTCGTGATAAATATGCACAGGGAAGAACTGTGTTAAATATGTTCTCTTATACAGGCGCTTTCTCTGTATTTGCAGCGCTTGGCGGAGCGAGTAAAACAACGAGTGTTGACCTTGCAAATCGTAGTTTAAGTAAAACAATTGAGCAATTTAGTGTGAACGGAATTGATTATGAAGCGCAAGATATCATTGTAGAAGATGTATTCCTTTACTTTAAATATGCTGCGAAGAAAAAGATGAAATTCGATATGGTTGTATTAGACCCTCCGAGCTTTGCACGCTCTAAAAAGTATACATTTAGCGCAGCGAAAGACTATAAAAACTTATTAAAAGAGACGATTGCGATTACAGAGAATAACGGTATTATCGTTGCTTCTACGAATTGTAGTACATTCGATATGAAAAAGTTTAAAGGGTTTATCGACACTGCATTTAAAGAAATGAACGGAAAATATAAAATATTAGAAGAACATTCTTTACCCGAAGATTTCCGTACAATTGATCAATTTAAAGAGGGAGACTATTTAAAAGTAGTTTTCATCGAAAAAATTAAAGGGTAATGAAAATAAGAAAAGGAGCTCAATTTCAAATGAGCTCCTTTTCCTATTGAACAATATTTTGAACTCTTCCAACTTGTCCGTCCTGCAATCGCACTTTAATGCCGTGCGGATGAGACGGTGAGTTCGTTAAAATATCTTTTACAATTCCTCTTGTTAGCTTGCCTGTGCGCTGATCTTGTTTTAATACAATATCAACTTCAAGACCGGGTGCGATATTAGAACGTTTTTGCCCGTTCATTTACACACCTGTACGTCTACGTTGGTTGTTTGTTTTCTTCGTTTGTTGGTTTTGTAATTTTTTCGTTTCTTGGCTTTGATTTTTTGCATTTTGACCATTTCCATTTCCTTGCTTTTTCTTTGCAAGTTGTTCGCGCATTAAATCAGCTAAGCTTACTTTTTTATTTTCTGACATGATAAGTCTCCTTTATATAAAGTTAATTATGAACTATCGTAGTAAATTTCATCATATCATTGTTAAGGAAGGAAGGGAAGTTGGTTTGAAAATTCATATAATTGTTTCCAGCATTCATTCGTTGCGATACAATTGATATGTTAATGTTTGTAAAAAAGGGGATAGACATATGTCACATCATATTTTATTAGTTGAAGATGATATTTCAATTCAAGAGATGGTTGAAACATATTTAGTAAAAGAAGGTTTTCAAGTTACAATCGCATCTGATGGAGAAGAAGGAGTTACCGCATTTTTAAAAGGTTCATTTAATTTGATCATTCTCGATATTATGATGCCGAAGTTAGATGGCTTAGAGGTTGTGCGAATCATTCGAGAGAAAAGTGCCGTTCCGATTTTAATGATGTCAGCGAAGGATACAGATGTTGATAAGGCAGTTGGTTTAGGTCTTGGAGCGGATGATTACATTTGTAAACCGTTTTCTATGATTGAACTAGCAGCGCGTGTAAAAGCTGCTATTCGAAGATCTACAAAGTATTCAGCTGTGGAATCAAAAGATGAGACCATTCAGATTGGTGATTTAATAATTGACCCAATTAATTTTACTGTGGAGAAAAAGGGAAGACATCTTAAACTTACTTTAAAAGAATTTGAGATTTTAAAACTGTTTGTAAAGAACCAAAATCGTGTATTTACGAAAGCGCAAATCTATTCACTAATTTGGAATGAAGAATATTATGGTGATGACAACGTTATTAATGTCCATATGAGAAGATTGCGCGAGAAAATTGAAACTGATCCATCTAACCCAGCGTATATAAAAACATTGTGGGGCATCGGTTATAAGCTGGAAGGGATGTAGTATGGTTACTTTTTTAACGGCCGTTATTTTTATATTGTTAATAATAATTTATGTACAATATAAAATTCGAAAAAATAATAATAGAAATTTACGTTATACATATGAAAAATTAGAGGATATTGTAAAAGAGAAAACTGGTGAGAAGTTATTAGTTATGACAGATGATAAAGAACTGCAAAAACTATTAGTTACTATTAATCATTTGTTAGATGCGAAACAGAAAACGAATGCAGATCATGCGAAAGTAGAAATTTCGATGAGAAAAATGCTTTCGAACATCTCACATGATTTAAAAACGCCGCTTACCGTCATTCTTGGATATACAGAAATGTTAAATGTAGATAAAACAATAAGTGGAGAAGAACGGCAATTATTATTACAAAAGGTACATGTGAAAACATTAGAAGTAATGGAACTGATTCATAAGTTTTTCGATTTAGCGAAACTGGAATCTGGTGATAAAGCAATTGAAATAACGAAGATAAACATGAATGAAATATGCAGGGAGAAGATTTTATCGTTTTATGATTTAGTAACTTCGAAGGGATTCGAGGTTCATATTGATATACCAGAGAGAAATATATATGCATTTGGAAATGCAGAAGTGATTGGAAGGGTGTTAAACAATTTAATATCAAATGCGATTGCCTATGGATATGATGGGAAGACGCTCGGTATGGTATTAAGAGATGATGAAACGAGTGTGTATATAGACGTATGGGATAAAGGGAAAGGAATTGATGAATCTCATATTGATAAAGTATTTGAGCGTATGTACACACTTGAAGATTCAAGAAATAGATTGTACCAAGGAAGCGGTCTAGGATTAACGATCACGAAACGGCTTGTGGAAGCGATGGATGGAAAAATTCATCTTTCTAGTAAGCCGTATGAAAAAACAATTTTTACAGTTATATTAACAAAGATGCAATTTTAGCTTGTAGAGCAGTAGATTCTACAGGCTTTTTTGAACGTAAGGAATTTGTAAGGAACGGGTAAGAAAAAAGAGATTTCCGTTGTCTATTATAGAAATATAGAGCAGTGCGAAAGGGGAAAGTGACATGACATATATATTAAAAACGAATCAGCTGACGAAAGTGTTTAAAGGGAAAGAAGTTATTTCTAGTGTTAACATGCATGTGAAAAAAGGAGAGATTTACGGTTTTTTAGGACCGAATGGTGCTGGTAAAACAACGATTATGAAAATGATTACAAATTTAATAAAACCGACGAGCGGTGATATTGAAATTTTCGGTGAGAAGTTAACAGACACATCCTATGAAGTATTAAAAAGAATGGGGACAATTATTGAATATCCAATCTTTTATGATAAATTAACGGCAAAAGAAAACTTAGAATTACATTGTGAATATATGGGCTATTACGATAAAAATGCAATTGACCATGCTTTAAATTTAGTGAAACTGCAAGGCATAGATAATAAAAAAGTAAAAGATTTTTCATTAGGAATGAAACAACGACTTGGTATTGCAAGGGCCATCGTGACAAAGCCGGAATTACTCATTTTAGATGAACCGATTAACGGATTAGATCCAATTGGTATTAAAGAATTACGAGACTTGTTTAAAATGCTCTGCAAAGAATATGGTATTACATTATTAGTTTCTAGTCATATTTTAGGCGAGATGGAACTAATGGCAGATACAATTGGTGTTATCCAAAACGGAAAACTAATAAAAGAAGTTTCAATGAAGAGTATTAACGGAAAACAAACAGAGTACATTGAAATCACTGTTCCTGATGTGAAACGTGCAGCTTATATTTTAGAAGATAAACTTGGTATAAAAAACTACAAAATAATGAGTGGAAATATAATTCGTGTGTATGATACGGCAGCGTCTCAGCAAGAAATTTCAAAAGCACTCATTATGAACGATGTAGAAATTGAAAGTATTAATAAGAAACATAGTTCTTTAGAAGAATATTTCTTAAACGTAATGGATGGGGAAGGTATTCACGCTTAATGTAATTTCAGCGAGGGGGATATGATGATGAATGTATTAATACTAAATGTTATAGCTGGATTTATCCTAATGCTGATAAGTGGAATTTTATATTATAGAAAACCAGAACGAAAGTGGATATTAGTTTTACTAGTGATAGGAATAGTAAGTGTAATTACAGCTGGAATTAGAATGCTAGTAGCGTAGAGACGTTATGTAAGGAATGGAGGCGTGGTTTACATGTTTAGATTAATGAAGCTTGAATGGAAGAAACATCAATTATCTAGTTACTTTAAAGGGGTAGCAATTTGTATTATAGCAATTTTTGCTGCAGTAAGCCTTATGGCGTTGGGAGCGAAAGGTGAGGTAGAAGTGGTACTTTCTAACTTCACAGAACAAATGGTTGCTGCAAATATTTTTATTAGGATCACATTCATTATTTTTAGTTCGGTCATTTTATCACGTTTAGTAATTGATGAGTATAGGAGCAAAACAATACAGCTACTATTTATGTACCCACTGCAAAGGAAATTGCTAATGAGAGCGAAATTAACACTTGTTTTTTGTTTTTGTTTTGTGAGCACGATTATCGCTACTTTCATTATTAGTTTGCTCGTATATTTTGTAAGTCCAATGATGGGACTGATTGAAACGCCTGCTACAATAGGTGAAATAATAACTACCATTCCAGCTACTCTTATAAGTGCATTTATGATATCTGGTATAAGTTTAATTCCTTTATTTTTTGGGATGAGAAAGAAATCGACACCGACAACGATTACTTCCGCAGTAATAATCGGGATGATAATTAGTGGTAACGTTGGAAACGGTCAAGTAAGTATGTTTGATTTTATAGCTATCCCAATGGTGCTCTGTTTATTAGGAATTTTTATTAGTTATCTTTCGTATCGTAAAATCGATAAGATTGATGTGGCGTGAAGCAAGCCTAAAACAACAACGAACTGGGGTATGAATAGTGAAAAAAATAATAGTAATTGCAATTTTATTTATTACAATTGCTAGTGTGTTTTTTGGTTTTAAGACATTTCATAGGAAAGATTTTAAGAAAGAAAATTCTTTTGAGATAAATAATATAAAAGAAATAGAAGTAGACAATGAAAACTGGGATATTGAATTTATAAGTACAGACTCTAATAAAATAGTAATTTCCGCTCAAGGTCAACAAGTAGATAAAGATCTAGATCCCGTCAAGATAGAAAATGACGGAAATAAAATTATGATTAAGCAAAAACAAAAGGTGACCAGATTTTTTAATGGTTTTACGTTTAGGAAGAAAAATATCATTTCTATATCTATTCCGAAGAAAGAAATAGATAAAATTGCATTAAATAATAAATCGGGTAATGTGAAAATAAGCGATATAGTAGTAAAAAGTATCGTGACAAAAAGCAAGTCGGGAGATGAAATGTTTGCAGGACTATCGGCGGAAAAGGGGGAGTTCACATCCGAAAGTGGAGATTTAATTTTAAAAGATAGTTCATTACAAGAAGTAAATGTAGCTTCTACTACTGGCGATAATTATGTGAAAAATGTAAAAAACGAAAATATGAGCATCACTTCAACATCGGGTGAAGTATTATTGAAAGATATGACAGAAGGAAAATCATTATTTGTAGAAACAAAATCAGGCGATATTGGCGTAAGGTATAAAGATGCTCCGACTTCATTGAAACTTACGGCTAAAAGTAATTCGACTGACATAATGGTAGATTTAAACGGACTTAAGAAAGATAAAAATACAGAAAAGATAAAAGAAGGAACTATTGGTGATGCGACAAATAAAGTAAAGGTTGTAAGTGAAACAGGGGTAATTTATATCGATTAAACCTTAAATAAAAGGAAGGAGGACTGTCATGCTACGTCTTATGAAGCTAGAATTGAAGAAGTTTAAGCTTGGATGGTATGTGAAGGGAGCAATTATTGCAAATATCACCATACTGGCACTGTTAATCTTTTTTAGTATTGTTGCTCAAATAGAAGGAGATCCAGAAATAAGGGATCCACAGATGATTTTGTTGATGGCTAGTACGTTAGTAAGAGCAACATTTATTGTTTTTGGTGGCGTACTAATAGCGAAACTAATAATTGATGAATATAAAAATAAAACAATATTACTTATGTTTTCTTATCCAGTTAACCGAAAGAAAATGATGGTTAGTAAGTTAGCTATTACAGCGCTAGTAACATTTATAACAGTTATTTTATCTAACATTTTAGTAGTAGGAATTCTTTTTGGGATAGATAGTTATTTTTCAATTCTTCCTAATTCATTTACAGTAGATCAATTGATTCAAGAAGGGGTAAATCTTGTCCCTTTAGCAATTGCAACTGCGGGAATAAGTTTAATCCCTCTATATTTCGGAATGCGTAAACATTCGGTGCCAACTACAATCGCTTCATCTATTATCGTTGTGTCAATTGCAATTAATAACAATCCGATGTTTTCTACAGCAACTTTTCTTCCCCTTCAACTAGCACTTGCAGCAATTGGAGTTGCGATTGCATATTACGGAATTAAAAATATAGAGAGGGAAGATGCATTATAAAGTTTCACATGAAACAAGTTACAGAAAAAGACATTGTGAGAGGAATTCATCACACCTGAAAATTACCTAAAATGAAAAAAGACCACCCTAAGGTGGTCTTCCCTTCGGGTTGCCCCGATGGAAAGGGCGTTCTGCTTCCAAAACTGTTTTTCCTAAGTATATATTATGGAAGAGTTTCAATTTGGTTCCTAAATTATTTGATAATAGTGCAGTATGTTAATCTCACACAAATGCTTATTCATTTTGTTTTTTCTCTTTTTTATTATGAAGGTGGAGATTTTTGAGCGTCGTTTGCCCAAAAATACTACCTGTTCCTCCCAGAACTATTAGCCCTTAATAATTGTGATAATAGAGACCATCTACAAAAAAATTACTCCCTTGATATAACTGGAGCTATTAGGTGTGACAAAAATGGCACACCTAATAGCTCCTAATAATTACAAAAACTATAAAAAACTATCCTACATCAGCAATTGCTTGAATAGAATCAAGTCTAACATTAATCTTATTTGGAAAACCTATAATATTATTAGTTAAATTACTTTTTACTTCTACATTTGGTTCACTAATAGTAACTAAATTATAACTTACATTCATTATAAAACCTTTAATATGAATTCCTTCTAAAAATAATACAGTACGTAAATGAAGTAACTGATAAGAATATAAAAGTTCTCTAATCTCATTTGTTAATTCTAGAAAACTATTATCTACTAAAGAAAGAGAAGTTGATTCCATTAATTCTAAAGAGTCATTAGAATTATTATCTACTAAATGTTGAGAAGATGATTCTATTAATTCTAAAGAGTCATTAGAACTATTATCTACTAAATGTTGAGAAGATGATTTCATTAGTTCTACAGAGTTATTAGAAGACATTTTTGACTCTAATAAAGCATCAGAAGATTTGTCTGATTCAGCTGAAGTATCAGACATTCTTTTTGATTTATATGGAGTAAAAAAAGGACTAGGATTTACTTCAAATAATCTAAATTTCCGTTCCTTATTTTTAAAATCAGAACAAAACTGACACACCCGTATCCCCCCTTACAAACATATGATATGTACTATATAATAAACATGTTATAAAAAATGTACTGGGTATCTATAAATACCCAGTACATTTTTTAAATTTATTACGCTCCTTGATCGTCACTAACCGATAAAATGTCACTAATTTTAACACTAATTTGATTTGGATTTTCAAGAGCTCCACCATTATCATTGCTTTCCACTTCAACGCCTTCTCCATTACCACGACGAAGAGTAACAAAAGTTTCTCCAATTCGTGTAATAAGACCCTCTACATGGAACGATGGTAAAAATAATACAACTCTTGCTCCTACCAATTGGAATGCTTGTAACAAAGTACGAATTTCAGTTTCTTGCTGAAGTTCAGCCATATTGTGATATCTTCCTTTCCTACTAAATTTTAATAAATAACAATGAAATTCTATTAAATTAATTCATCATTACTTATACAAATAGAATATGTTTAAGCTTAATAAATGAAATAGACAGTTTGGCAAAAAAATATAAAAAATCTATCTAACAAAAGCAAACTTATTTTCTCTCATAAAAAATTTAGTTGAAGAAAAGTAATCTTAATTCAATACTGGAAGGGATTTGATGAATTAGTAAACTATGCCCACGGAAAAAACATTCATATGCTTGGAAATCATACAATAATAAGATTAAAGATAATGGGAGTATCGGTGTTTTTCACGAAACCTATCAAATAAAAAAAGTTGCTTCTAAAGCGATTTATGTTAATATACCAAAAATAGGTTTATCTAGAACCACCGAACATATACCACCATCCGAGGATACTAATACTTCTAAAAGAATGAATAAATTAGCATTTTCAATATGTATACTAATAAAAATCCTCTATTGATATAAAAAATGAAGGAGGAGAAAGGCCCTTGTGGTGTCTTTTCTTTTTGATTCTTAAATTTATATTTCACAGTATAATTCTTTTATTCTTATATAAAGGATAGAGGGAAATAAGGAAGATACTTATACATGAGAAAAGGAACTCTTATAGTTACATATTTATTATGGGAAAAGGTATAATAGATCGTTATTTTATTACAGGTGATCCAAAATTAAGAGAAGAAGCTATTATAGGTACTATGTGGCGCCTGGAAAAAAAGGCTATATGAAGTCAGATATTCTAGAAATTAAATCTTCTTTTAATAGTAAAATAGGTCAATATGGAGCACATGTTAAATTTAAAGATGAACCAAACATGTGGTACCAATACGTACGTTGGGACAATCTTCATACGGGTAAGGTTGAATTTGGCAAGGTAATGGCGAGCAAGGAAAACATACAGAATTAAAATAATTAATATTTAATCAAGTCGGAGGAGGGCATCTTAGGATGTCTTTTCTTTATTTTCAAAAGGACCTGCTCAATTAAGGCGTAAAATCATAAAGTAATGTGAACCCGTTAAAACACATGTGTGAACTCGAATTCCCCCTCTTACTCAAAGGAGAGATTAATATGGGCTTTGGTGGTAGTTGTGGCATAGGCTTTGGTGGTGGATTCGCTTTAGTCGTTGTGCTCTTTATCTTATTAATTATAGTTGGAGCTGCTTGCTTCTGCTAAAAAAACTATCGGAAAAGACACTCTTATATGAGTGTCTTTTCTTTATAACTTTACACAAATAGGAGTTTCGCCACATCCCATCAAGTTAAAAAACTAATTATCCCCCAAAACGAAAAAACGAGCCGAATTCTCATAAATAACTGTAGAGAGATAAAAATTTCGTTATGGGGGGTACTTTAAAATCTTAGCTTGATAGCGATGTGGTGGTCCTCCTATTAACAAACTATAAAAAAGATTGATAAAAATAAGCTATTTTACCTCATGTAAATATATGATTTTGCAAAGAAATTTCATTTTTTACATATAAAGAGTTTAACCCAAAATGATTGGTTCGATTAACTATCTTTCTTTAAATAGTGGTTTGGTCTTTTCTAAAAATGATTTAGTACCTTCTCTGAAGTCCTCTGTGGACGCTATCAAACCGAAATAATCTGCTCCAAGACGTGCCGACTCTTCTAAAGTTAAATTACCTCCCCGATGAATTGCCTCCCAAGTCATTTTTACTGCGATAGGAGCCTGAGATAGAATTTCTTGGATAAACGCTTCTGCCTCTGATAATAATTTATCAGGCTCAACAGTCCTATTAACCAGTCCTATTCGATAAGCTTCGTCTGCGCTTATCGCGGTTCCAGTGAGCAACAGTTCTGTAGCACGTCCCTTACCTATAAGTCTGGGCAATCTCGTAGTTCCTCCAAATCCGGCAACAGCTCCAATACGGACTTCAGGATGTCCTAATCTTGCATGATTAGCACAAATACGAATCGTACAGGATTCAGCTAACTCAAGTCCACCTCCTAGTGCATATCCGTTGATGGCAGCAACAACCACTTTTCCTAATGACTCGATTTTATGAGTAACCGTAACAGCCAACTGAGCTAAATCCCGTACTTCTAGTGGAGTGGCTTTATTGAGAAACTGAATGTCAGCACCTGCGGAAAATGCCTTTTCTCCGGCACCGATAATTATCAATGCTTTTACACTTGAATTAATTTTAACCCTGTCCAAGACGGAGGAAAGTTGCTCAAGAACATCTCGGTTTAACGCATTTAGTGCTTCCGGTCTGTTTAATGTAATTCTTGCAATACCATTTTCCTCAGTGTAGAGTACGACACCATTGTTTAACATTTTAATCCCTCCAATAGTTTAGTGTGCCGACACAAAAGGTTACTAATTTCTATCGCTTCTTTTATAACATTAAGAGAGGATTTTTACTGAGATGTCATCATCGACTGATTGCTCGTTCATAAGTGAGATTATATTCAGAATATACTGCGCAACTCAAAAAAGTTTTTTATTCATCAATTTAATCTTGTAGAATGCCCTTGTGGCGAAACATCTTGCATTTTTAACCACGACTAATATTCAGACATAGAACCTATCCCGCAACATTACAAGCAAAACCTAGTCTTCCAAAACTATCAAAGGTTGATTGAATTAAATTTTCAACCTGTTCTTGAGAACTCACATCAGTTTGAAATGAAGGAGCTTCTCCACCCATTTCCCGAAACGAATATCCCACTTATCTTTTTCTATCGTTACATTTTAGGAGCTTCCATTCCGGCAGCAGCCCATTCTTCTTTTGCAGGACCGTATACGCCAGGAACTGTTAATCCAGATTGACGCATTAAAACAGTCATCTGCCCGCGGTGGTGATTTTGATGATTAATGAGTGTCATTAAAAATATAGAATTCGGCATGGGACGACCAAAGAAGTCGTTAATAGTAGCCAAGTCTTTATCAGTCCATTCGCTTTGAAGTGCTTCAACAAAATATGCATTCACTTTTCGATATTCATCTGCAATTGTTTTTGCTGAATTTGGTACGGGATAATCTTTCGTTTCACCCTCAAACTTTAATCCTGTACCAGATAGAATAACAGGAATTGCAGTAACGATATGCCAAGCGACTCTTCCTAACGTCCAGTGTTCAGGTGCAATTTCTTGTGATAAAGATTCATCCGTTAATGCATCGAGCATTTTCTGAGTAGACTCAGCCTCGTATTTCCATGATTGTAAAAAGCCTTCAATTGTTTGGTACATTGTCATCCCTCCTGTTTTTGTTCATAGGTTAAATTCGTGAAAAAAGGATAGTTTCCTTTTGATATATGGGAAAGAATAATAAAAAAGGAAGGTGAAAGTATAAGCAAAAGGATAGAATGTTGCATGTAATAATTACTAGAATGTACGGAATAAACTTGTGTTTGTCTTCACTAGGTAAAGTTTTTCATTATTATTTGATATATGATTTCTAATTCGTTGTTTGTACTTAAACGATTGCGTTTGAAGGAAGTGATCAACATGTCTTCATGGCGCAATAATATAAATGGATATTGTGGGTGTAATAATCAAAATGATGTACATATTGATTCATGCTGTTTTAGTTGCGGCGGGACAGTTCCTAAGATCGGTTCAACCGGTACAGTGTAACTGCGACGTATGCATTTGCAAATAATACGTCGGGTACAGCGATATCGGTACTTCTCGGTGGAACAAATGTCCCGCTTCCAAATAATCAAAATATAGGTCCAGGAATTACTGTGTCTGGTGGAAATACAGTATTTACAGTTGCGAATGCTGGAAATTATTATATTTCATATACGATTAATATTACTACTTCATTAGCAGTAAGTTCTCAAATTACAATCAATGGAGCTTCTCTTGCAGCTGGAAGTGCGATGAGTTTGCAATTATTTGGTTTGGTAGCTGTTGCAATATTGTCAACAGCTACTCCAGGTGCGGTATTAACGATTATAAGACTAAGCTAAATAGTTATAACTCTCTTATTCTTTTAAGATTAGGAGAGTTGGTACATATAATAAGAGGTTAATGAGATAAGGCATAGTTATATAAAAGTCAGAATATTATGATTGTAACGTTATGGTGACTATAATATAATGAAAACAATCATCATGAATGAACATTCATTTACTTTTTATGTATTTGAAGGAGGAATGAAGATGGAAAAACCTTGGTTAAAAAATTATCCAGAGGAAATTCCAAGTACGATTTCTTATGATATTCAGCCGCTTCATGGATATGTAGAACAGATGGCTTCTCGTTATCCGGAAAAGAAAGCGCTTCACTTTTTAGGGAAGGATATTACATTTTCAGATTTCCATGATAAGGTGAAGAGATTTGCAAATTATCTTCAAACGCTAGGTGTGGAAAAAGGGGATCGAGTTGCCATTATGTTGCCGAACTGTCCGCAATCTGTAATTGGATATTACGGTACATTACTTGCGGGAGGTATCGTTGTACAAACGAATCCATTGTATACGGAAAGAGAACTAGAATACCAACTTCGTGACTCAGGAGCAAAAGTAATTCTTTGCCTGGATTTAGTATTTCCGAAAGTGACGAATGTCCAAAATACGACAAAGCTTGAACATATTATCGTAACCCGTATTGCAGATTTTTTACCTTTCCCTAAAAATTTATTGTATCCATTTGTGCAGAAGAAACAGTCGAATTTAGTTGTGAAAGTATCAGAAAGTGAAACGATTCATCTTTGGAATTCAGTAGAAAGAGAAGTAAATACGGATGTTGAAGTGCCGTGTAATCCTGAAAATGATCTAGCTCTTTTGCAGTATACAGGGGGGACGACAGGATTTCCGAAAGGGGTTATGTTGACGCATAAAAACCTTGTCTCGAACACTTTAATGGGAGCACATTGGTTATATAATTGTAAAGATGGAGAAGAAGTAATCCTTGGTGTCCTTCCGTTTTTTCATGTGTACGGGATGACAGCTGTCATGAATTTAAGTATTATGCAAGGATATAAAATGGTTCTGATTCCGAAGTTTGATATGAAAATGGTTTTTGAAGCAATTAAAAAACATAAAGTCACACTATTCCCAGGAGCACCAACTATTTATATTGCTCTATTAAATAGCCCTCTTTTAAAAGAATATGATATTTCTTCTATTCAGGCTTGTATTAGTGGCTCCGCACCGCTTCCTGTAGAAGTACAGGAGGAGTTTGAGAGAGTTACAGGTGGTAAACTAGTAGAAGGCTATGGATTAACGGAGTCATCACCAGTTACACATGGGAATTTCTTGTGGGAAAAACGTGTGCCAGGAAGTATTGGGGTACCGTGGCCAGATACAGAGGCAATCATTATGTCACTTGAAACAGGAGAGGCATTACCTCCAGGTGAAATTGGTGAAATTGTTGTTAAAGGCCCACAAATTATGAAAGGGTATTGGAATAAGCCAGAGGAAACGGCGGCTGTATTGCAAGATGGCTGGCTTCATACAGGGGATGTTGGTTACATGGATGAGGATGGCTTTTTCTATGTGAAAGATCGTAAGAAAGATATGATTGTTGCTAGCGGTTTTAACGTATATCCTCGTGAAGTAGAAGAAGTGTTATATGAACACGAAAAGGTGCAAGAAGTAGTGACAATCGGTGTTCCTGATCCGTACCGAGGGGAAACTGTAAAAGCGTTTGTTGTTTTGAAAGAAGGCGCCGAATGCTCTGAAGAGGAATTAGATCAGTTTGCACGTAAATATTTAGCGGCTTATAAAGTGCCGAAAGTATACGAGTTTAGAGATGAATTGCCGAAAACGACAGTAGGGAAAATTTTACGCCGTGTCCTAATAGATGAAGAGAAGAGAAAGAATGAGGATGAGCAAACGGGCTAAGGCCCTTTCTTTTTGAAAAAATAGGATTGACACTTTTCTAAATAGTCAGTATTATAAGAATATGAATGACTATTCATTCAGTCATCTTCTTGAAGGGGACAGTAAAGTGAAGAAAAATAGACCGAAATACAATCAAATTATTGATGCGGCAGTCATTGTGATTGCAGAGAATGGATACCATCAAGCGCAAGTTTCTAAAATTGCAAAGCAAGCTGGGGTAGCTGATGGCACGATTTATTTATATTTTAAAAATAAAGAAGATATATTAATATCCTTATTCCAAGAGAAGATGGGAGAATTTATTGAAACAATTCGTCAAAAAACAGCAGGAATTGAAAGCGCTGTAGCGAAGTTATTCATGTTGGTAGAAACGCACTTCTTGCTGTTATCACAAAATGATCCACTTGCTATCGTTACGCAATTAGAGCTAAGACAGTCCAATCAAGACTTGCGCCTTAAAATAAATGAAGTATTAAAAGGCTACTTACAAGTTATGGATGAGATTTTAGAAACAGGTATAAAGCAAGGTGAATTTCAGGCGGACTTAAATGTTCGCGTGGCAAGACAAATGATCTTTGGAACAGTAGATGAAGTTGTGACCAATTGGGTAATGAGCGATCATAAGTATGATCTGGTCGCACTTTCAAAAACGGTACATGGGCTACTTATTGCAGCTTGTGGTTATCGTCAATAATGGGAGGGATCATGTTGAAATTCCTATCTGTAAGAGTTGAAGACCATATTGCGGTGGCGACGCTAAACCATGCGCCAGCTAATGCAATGTCTTCACAAGTTATGCATGACGTTACTGAGTTAATTGACCAAGTGGAAAAGGATGATAACATTCGTGTGGTTGTTCTTCATGGTGAAGGGCGCTTCTTCTCAGCAGGAGCAGATATTAAAGAATTTACATCTGTTACTGAAGCGAAACAAGCGACAGAATTAGCACAGCTTGGACAAGTTACGTTTGAGCGCGTTGAAAAATGTTCAAAACCAGTTATTGCGGCAATTCATGGAGCGGCACTTGGCGGCGGCCTTGAGTTTGCTATGTCTTGCCACATGCGCTTTGTAACTGAAAGTGCAAAGCTTGGTTTACCTGAATTAACACTTGGATTAATTCCTGGTTTTGCAGGTACACAGCGCTTACCACGTTATGTTGGGAAAGCAAAAGCTTGTGAAATGATGTTAACAAGTACACCAATTACTGGTGCAGAAGCATTAAAATGGGGACTTGTTAACGGAGTGTTTTCTGAAGAAACACTTTTAGATGATACGCTTAAAGTTGCAAAACAAATTGCTGGAAAAAGTCCAGCAACAACTCGTGCTGTGCTAGAGTTATTGCAAACGACAAAATCGTCTCATTATTACGAAGGTGTACAGCGCGAAGCTCAAATTTTTGGTGAAGTATTTACGAGTGAGGATGGAAGAGAAGGTGTAGCGGCATTTTTAGAAAAGCGTAAACCTTCATTTAGCGGCAGGTAGTTCAATTATTTTTTTAATATAAATTAACAGAAAATTAAAATTGATAGAATCTTTCTGAAAAACAAGGGGGTAAATGGAATGAACATCTACGTACTCATGAAACGAACATTTGATACAGAAGAAAAAATCGTAATTAAAAACGGTGCAATTTACGATGGCGAAGCGGAATTCATCATCAACCCTTACGATGAATATGCGATTGAAGAAGCAATTCAAGTAAGAGACGCACAAGGTGGAGAAGTTACAGTTGTAACAGTCGGTGGCGCAGATAGTGAGAAAGAACTTCGTACTGCATTAGCGATGGGCTGCGATAAAGCGGTATTAATTAATATTGAAGATGATGTTGAAAATGGTGACCAGTTCACAACAGCAAAAGTACTTGCTGAATATTTAAAAGATAAAGAAGTAGATTTAATTTTAGGTGGGAACGTTGCAATTGATGGTGCATCTGGACAAGTTGGTCCACGCGTGGCAGAAGCGTTAAATATTCCGTATGTAACGACAATTACAAAACTTGCAATTGACGGTACAAACGTGAAGATTGAGCGTGATGTTGAAGGGGATACAGAAGTAATTGAAACATCATTACCAGTTTTAGTAACAGCGCAACAAGGTTTAAATGAACCACGTTATCCATCGCTTCCAGGTATTATGAAGGCGAAGAAAAAACCACTAGAAGAATTAGAATTAGATGATTTAGATTTAGAATTAGATGATGTGGAAGCAAAGACAAAAACAATTGAAATCTATTTGCCTCCTAAGAAAGATGCAGGAAAAGTGTTACAAGGCGAGCTGCAAGATCAAGTAAAAGAACTTGTATCGTTGCTCCATACAGAAGCGAAAGTAATCTAATAAAATACGAAATTATATATGCAGGAGGGAAAATCTATGGCTCGTAAAGTATTAGTAATGGGTGAAGTTCGTGACGGATCGCTACGTAACGTTTCGTTTGAAGCGGTAGCAGCAGCAAAAACAATTGCAGAAGGCGGTGAAGTGGTAGGTCTTCTAGTTGGAGACAGCGTTGCCTCTTTTGCAAATGAATTGATTCATTACGGTGCAGATCGCGTTGTGACAGTTGAAAATGATAAATTAAAATCATATACATCTGATGGCTATGCACAAGCGTTTTTAGCTGTGTATGCTGAAGAAAGGCCAGAAGGTATTGTATTTGGACATACAGCACTTGGAAAAGATTTATCACCAAAATTAGCGGCGAAGCTTGAAGCAGGTCTAGTCTCTGACGTAACTGGTTTAGAAGTTGAAGGTGGAAATGTTATCTTCACTCGTCCAATCTACTCTGGTAAAGCGTTTGAGAAGAAGATTGTAACAGACGGTATCTTATTTGCGACAGTGCGTCCAAATAACATTACAACTCTTGAAAAAGATGAGTCTCGCAGCGGTGACGTGTCTTCTATTACAGTTGATGTGAAAGATTTACGTACAATCATTCAAGATGTTGTCCGCAAAACTGCAGAAGGTGTTGATCTTTCTGAAGCGAAAGTTATTATCGCTGGCGGACGCGGTGTGAAGAGTGAAGAAGGATTTAAACCATTAAAAGAATTAGCTGACGTACTAGGCGGCGCTGTTGGGGCATCTCGTGGTGCTTGTGATGCTGAGTATTGCGACTACTCATTACAAATTGGTCAAACTGGTAAAGTTGTTACGCCAGACTTATACATTGCATGTGGTATTTCTGGTGCGATTCAGCATTTAGCTGGTATGTCTAACTCAAAAATAATCGTTGCGATTAATAAAGATCCAGAAGCAAGTATCTTCAAAGTAGCTGACTACGGTATTGTCGGTGACTTATTTGAAGTCGTACCTCTTTTAACAGAAGAGTTTAAAAAGTTAAAAGTACATTCATGATTTGAGTACCCTTGAGTTCCAAGTGAAGTACCCCTATATATAGAAAAAGGTGAGAGATCCCCTGTCTCTCATCTTTTTAGTATTTAATCTGTATTTTTATATAGTATAAAGGAACATTTTTTTGTTACAATACATAACGATACATATTATTCGCCACGTATATAAGTTAATGATATACTCTTGGTAGAATATACTTGAAGGAGGAAATAAAATGGCAATTGTAAACGCAAATGACCAAAGCTTCGCAGCTGAGACTAGCGAAGGTGTTGTATTATTAGATTTCTGGGCACCTTGGTGTGGACCTTGTAAAATGATCGCTCCTGTATTAGAGGAAATTGATGCAGAACTAGGCGAAAAAGTAAAAGTAGTAAAAGTAGACGTTGATGAAAACCAAGAAACTGCTCGTCAATTCGAAGTAATGAGCATTCCAGCTCTTTTCGTATTAAAAGACGGTAAAGTAGTTGATCAAGCGTTAGGTTACAAACCGAAAGAAGCGTTAGTAGAATTAGTTTCTAAACACTTCTAAAATAAAGAAGCTACCATTTGGTAGCTTTTTTTATTTTCTTTTTTACAACCTTTCCGTTACAATAAAAGAACGTATGTTGGGTGTTTTGGCATAGTATGTTTTCGTGTGAAAATAAAAATGCTAAGCATGTAGAAATGGAGGGTGACGAGTGCACGAACATTTGAAAGAGAAGTTGGCCATTTTACCAGATCAACCTGGTTGTTATTTAATGAAAGATAAGCAAGGAACGGTTATATATGTCGGAAAAGCAAAAGTGCTTAAAAATCGTGTGCGCTCGTACTTTACTGGTTCGCATGATGGAAAAACACTGCGGCTTGTAGGAGAAATTGTTGACTTTGAATATATTGTAACCTCCTCAAATTTGGAGGCTCTTATTTTAGAGTTAAATTTAATAAAAAAATATGATCCAAAATATAATATTCAATTAAAAGATGATAAAACATATCCGTTTATCAAAATCACGGCTGAAAAACAGCCGCGCTTACTCATTACGCGAAACGTAAAAAAGGATAAAGGAAAGTATTTTGGTCCTTATCCGAATGCGCAATCCGCTCATGAAACGAAAAAACTGCTAGATCGTATGTATCCACTTCGTAAATGCACGAATATGCCAGATAAAGTTTGCCTGTATTATCATATGGGCCAATGTTTAGCGCCGTGTGTGAAGGAAGTGACGGAAGAACAAAATAAAGAAATTGTAGATGAAATTATTAAGTTTTTAAATGGTGGGCATAAAGAAATTCGTTCAGAATTAGAAACAAAGATGTATGAGGCTTCAGAGAAACTAGAATTTGAACGGGCGAAAGAGCTAAGAGATCAAATTGCTCATATGGATGCGATTATGGAAAAACAAAAAATGATTATGAGTGACTTAGTAGATCGTGATGTGTTTGGATATGCAGTTGATAAGGGGTGGATGTGTGTTCAAGTGTTCTTCGTTCGGAAAGGAAAGCTAATTGAACGCGATGTTTCTATGTTTCCAATCTATGATGAACCAGAAGAGGGATTTTTAACGTTTATCGGTCAATTTTATGAAAACAGTAGTCATTTTAAGCCGAAGGAAATTGTCGTTCCAGGAAGTATAGACTCAGAATTAGTGGAGCGTTTTTTAGAAGTTGAAGCGACACAGCCGAAACGTGGTAAGAAAAAAGATCTTGTAGAATTAGCGAATAAAAATGCGAAAATCGCTCTTGAAGAGAAATTCTATTTAATTGAACGTGATGAAGAGCGAACAATTAAAGCTGTAGATCATTTAGGGAAGCAGCTCGGTATTGAAACGCCGTATCGTATTGAGGCGTTTGATAATTCAAATATTCAAGGGACAAATCCGGTTTCGGCAATGATTGCTTTTATTGATGGGAAGCCAGCAAAGAAAGAATATAGAAAATATAAAATTAAAACAGTTCAAGGACCAGATGATTATGAGTCTATGAGAGAAGTTGTGAGACGCCGTTATACGAGGGCGCTTAAAGAGAATTTACCTTTACCAGATTTAATTATTATTGATGGGGGAAAAGGTCATCTGGCGGCTGCAAGCGATGTTCTGGAGAATGAGCTCGGATTATATATTCCAATGGCAGGACTTGTAAAAGATGACAAACATAAAACATCACATTTAATTATTGGAGATCCACCTGAACCTGTGATGCTTGAGAGGAATAGCCAAGAATTTTATTTATTGCAGCGTATTCAAGATGAAGTGCATCGATTTGCGATTACATTCCATCGTCAATTACACGGGAAATCTGTTATTCAATCAGCGCTGGATGATATTCCGGGAATTGGTGATAAACGGAAAAAGGTATTGTTAAAACATTTTGGTTCATTGAAGAAGATGAAAGAAGCTTCTGTAGCAGAATTTGTCGAAGCGGGTATGCCGAAAAATGTCGCGGAGACAATTTATACGTATTTAACAGATAAGAAGACGTTGTAGTTTACAATGTCTTCTGTTTTTTGGTATAATTTCTGAAGATTTAAAATAAACATATCTGAATGAAAATACAAAAAAGTCAACTAAACTTATATGTCTAGTTGACTGTAGGTAATGCTACACTTCAATGAGATCTTTTATATCCCATTTCACAAGAAATGTAATAGAGTCCGAACGTTTTTTCTTTTCTTCGTATGACTCTGCAACGACGCTTCGTTGCTTTTGAATTTGCTCAGCGATGAATCCAGCTTCTAATTGATAAGAAGAATGTCTTTTTTGTTTTTGACGTTCAGCGATGAGTGTGCCTTTAAGTTGGAACTGCATTTCACGACGTTTATGTTCAATGATGCTTAAAGTGCCCCAACCAGCTTTTTCAAAGAACTGAATAACTTCTTCAATTGTTTCTAGTGGATATTTTCTTGCAAGGTTTCTACCGGACCAGTATAAAATACCATCTAAGTCGTTACCAATTAAATCAGGTAGTAATTCTTCACGTAGCAATTCATAAGCGAAGGCGTTCAATGAAACATCTTCTAAAGATGTTATATCGATTGTATTTTTGCTCACAATATTCCCCTCTTTCTATAGGGATTATTATATAACATTTCGCATTTATAAAAACAGATTTTTCTTCGGGAAAATCTGAATATATAAGAAGAAAAAAAGAATTGGCAAATTATATGCAAATTATGTATACGTTTTCTTGACGCTTCGACAAAAATAGGAGTAAAATGAACTTGGTATCAAATTATGCTGAAATATTTCGAATAATTTTTTCAGTTTTTCTTATGCCAATAGTGAAAAAACATTATTGCCATAAACTAATCTGAAAACAGCAGTTAAACATTCAAGGGGGGTAATGGGGACATGAAAGGCCGCGAGTATACGTTTCGTAAGTGGCACTCATTAATGGGGGTCATCCCGGTTGGTGTCTTTTTGACGCAACATTTAATTGTAAACAACTTTGCAACAAGAGGAGCAGAGGCTTTTAACAAAGCTGCAGGCTTTATGGAGCTCCTTCCATTCCGGTATGCGCTAGAGATTTTCATCATCTTTTTACCGATACTGTACCATGCTATATATGGCTTATATATTGCATTTACAGCTAAGAACAATGCGGTTTCTTACGGTTATTTCCGTAACTGGATGTTCGTCTTCCAAAGAATTTCAGGTATCGTTACGCTGATTTTCATTTCTTGGCACGTCTGGGAAACTCGTATTCAAGCAATGTTAGGTAAAGAGGTAAACTATGATATGATGGCAGATATTTTAAACAATCCAGCTATGTTTGCATTCTACTTAGTTGGTGTTGTTTCAACAATTTTCCACTTTGCAAATGGACTATGGACATTCTGCATCAGCTGGGGAATTACAGTATCTCCACGTTCACAAAGAATCTCTACTTATGTAACATTAGCTATTTTCTTAGGTCTATCTTATGTAGGTGTGAGTGCATTATTAGCGTTCATCGATCCACAGCTAGCAAACCAGTAAGGAGTGGGAGAGCATGAAAGGGAAACTTATAGTAGTCGGCGGTGGCTTGGCTGGCTTAATGGCAACGATTAAAGCGGCGGAAGCAGGAGTAAATGTTGAACTGTTCTCTTTAGTACCAGTAAAACGTTCGCATTCTGTGTGTGCCCAAGGTGGAATTAACGGTGCCGTAAATACGAAAGGTGAAGGGGATTCTCCATGGATCCACTTTGACGATACAATTTATGGTGGGGATTTCTTAGCGAACCAACCACCAGTTAAAGCAATGTGTGAAGCAGCACCTGGTATCATTCATTTAATGGACCGTATGGGTGTTATGTTCAACCGTACGGAAGAAGGACTTCTTGATTTCCGTCGTTTTGGTGGAACACAACATCACCGTACAGCATTTGCTGGTGCAACAACTGGACAGCAATTACTATACGCATTAGATGAGCAAGTACGTCGTCACGAAGTAGCAGGACTTGTAACGAAATATGAAGGTTGGGATTTCTTACGAGCTGTTGTTGATGATGAAGGTGTGTGCCGAGGAATCGTTGCACAAGACTTACAAACTATGGAGATTAAAAGTTTCCAAGCTGATGCCGTGATTATGGCAACAGGGGGCCCTGGTATCATCTTCGGAAAATCAACAAACTCCATTATCAATACAGGTACAGCAGCTTCTGCTGTATATCAACAAGGCGCATATTATGCGAACGGTGAGTTCATTCAAATTCACCCAACGGCAATTCCTGGAGACGATAAATTACGTCTTATGAGTGAATCTGCACGTGGTGAAGGTGGGCGTGTTTGGACATATAAAGATGGTAAACCATGGTACTTCTTAGAAGAGAAATATCCGGCTTACGGAAACCTTGTACCTCGTGATATTGCAACGCGTGAAATCTTTGATGTTTGCGTAGAGCAAAAACTAGGTATTAACGGTGAAAACATGGTGTACTTAGATCTTTCTCATAAAGATCCGAAAGAACTAGATATTAAACTTGGTGGAATTATTGAAATCTATGAGAAGTTTACAGGTGACGATCCTCGTAAACTACCAATGAAAATCTTCCCGGCTGTTCATTATTCAATGGGCGGACTATGGGTTGATTATAAGCAGATGACAAGTATTCCAGGTTTATTTGCAGCAGGTGAGTGTGATTATTCTATGCACGGTGGTAACCGCCTTGGTGCGAACTCACTATTATCAGCAATTTACGGTGGTATGGTAGCAGGACCAAATGCAATTGAATATATGAAAGGTCTTACTAAATCATCAGATGCTGTTTCATCTACTGTATATGAGCAAAATGAATTGATCGAAACAGAGAAATTTAACAATATTTTAACGCTCGATGGTAACGAAAATGCGTATGTTCTTCATAAAGAGCTTGGAGAATGGATGACAGATAACGTTACAGTAGTTCGTGAAAATAAAAAGTTATTAGAAACAGATGCAAAAATTGAAGAGTTAATGGCTCGTTACAAACGTATTAACATTAACGATACAGCAAGATGGAGTAACCAAGGTGCTTCATTTACACGTCAACTTGCAAATATGTTTGAGTTAGCGCGTGTTATTACAATTGGCGCATATAACCGTAATGAGAGCCGTGGGGCGCATTACAAACCTGAATTCCCAAATCGTGATGATGCAAACTTCTTAAAAACTACGATGGCAAAATTTGAAGGAGAAGGAAATGCACCAGCATTCCATTACGAAGACGTGGATGTTTCCTTAATTAAACCACGTAAACGTGACTATTCTTCAAAACATGATGTAGCTGCTAAGGGTGAAGAGAAGGGGGATAAACAACATGTCTGAGAAAACAATCCGCCTCATCATTACGAGACAAGACGGACCAGACGCGCAAGCGTTTGATCAGGAGTTTGAAATTCCGTATCGTCCGAATATGAATATTATTTCGGCGCTTATGGAAATTCGTCGTAATCCTGTTGATTCAAAAGGAAACCAGACGACTCCGATTGCATGGGATATGAACTGTTTAGAGGAAGTATGTGGCGCATGTTCGATGGTGATTAACGGAAAACCACGTCAATCATGTACAGCTCTTATTGACCAGTTAGAACAACCAATTCGCTTAAAACCGATGAAGACATTCCCGGTTGTTCGTGACTTACAAGTTGACCGTAGTCGTATGTTTAATGCGTTAAAACGCGTTAAGGCTTGGATTCCAATTGATGGTACGTATGACTTAGGACCAGGACCAAGAATGCCAGAGAAAAAGCGTCAATGGGCTTATGAACTTTCAAAATGTATGACATGTGGTGTTTGCTTAGAATCATGTCCAAACGTAAACAGTAAGTCTGACTTTATTGGACCAGCACCATTATCACAAGCTCGTTTATTCAATTCACACCCAACGGGTGAAATGCATAAGGCAGATCGCTTACGTGCAATTATGGGAGATGGAGGACTTGCAAACTGTGGTAACTCTCAAAACTGTGTGCAATCATGTCCAAAAGGAATCCCATTAACAACTTCAATTGCAGCATTAAACCGTGATACAACAATTCAATCGTTCAAAGATTTCTTTGGTAGCGACAATAACTATTAATAAATATTGCCTCTTCATCTTGAAGAGGCAATATTTATAACTTTATTTTTCAGTTTATTCTGTTTATTAAAGGGAAAAGGAGAGGGAACAATGAAGAGAATTTCTTATATTGATGACTTTGAGAAATGGGAAAGTGGTTTTTCATTTTACAATCCTGTAAAAGTTCGTTTTGGTGAAGTAGATATGTTTGGGCATGTAAATAATGTCGTTGCTTTTACTTATTTTGAAGAAGCTCGTATCGCATTATTTAAAGAGCTCGGATTTATGCAAGAATGGACACATGAATCATCAGAAACGATGATTGTTGTTGCTGATTTACAATGTAATTTCATTAAGCAAATTTATTTTGATGAACAGTTGAAGGTGTATGTAAAAGCAGGATCAGTTGGGAATTCTTCTTTAGATTTACACTATATGGTGAAAAATGCAGAAGGAGAAGTTTGTTTAGTTGGTCGTGGAATGATGGTTCAAGCATCGAAAAAAACAGGAAGAGGCGAACCGTGGCCTGAAGAATGGAAGAAAAAATTACTACAATGATAGAGTAAAAGAAAAATAAGAGAGCAAATCGCTCTCTTATTTTTTGTCTTCCATTGCTTCCTCTAATGTTAAATGATGTTTATATATGTATGTAGCGTGTGGATTACCAACGTAGCGTAAATGCCACGGTTCATATGCATATTCTGTTGTTTCTGTTTTATCCTCTAAATAACGAATGACAAAACCAAATTCATGGGCATGTTTCGCAACCCATTTTCCTTCTGCAGTCTCTCCAAAGATGGGCTCTAATTGAAATTTAGCAGATTTTGAACTAATATCCATTGCTAAACCAGTTTGATGTTCACTTGTCCCAGGAATGGCACTTACTGAATCGGCTTCAGCTTTCCCTTGGCGCTTAATATATGTGTTATGTAACGATTGTTGGCGTTTGTAAGAACGATAACCTGAAACTGCTGTCAGTTCTAATCCTTCTTCTTTGGCTGCTTGGAACATTTTCTCAAGAGCGTCTGCGGCATCTTTACGAAGTAATGTTTTCTCTTTATCTTTTGGGCTAGTAAATGGTACATTCGGTTTCGTTAAATCTTCTGGAATGTACCCATCTGGTAATTTACGATGTTTATTGACTAATACTAGAGCAGAATCTGGATTTGTTACAACGGAAAAATTATCATCTAGTTTCTTTTCATTATGATCAGCTTTTGGAAAAGCAGGAATCTCTTCTTTTGGATGGTTACTATGTTTTTGACTTTCGACAGCTTTCGCCTCATTTTGTAATGGTGATTTAGAACTGAAATAAGTGAAAGATGTGATACCGATTACAATAGTAGCGGCAGAAATAATTATTATTTTTTTCATGATGCCTTGTAATCACAGTCCTTTCTTAATAAAATATGTATTGTTTTTATTATAAGTCTAGTTTGTTGAAAAAGAAATATAAGAGTCGTAACGTAATAGAAATGCAAAGAAAATGTCAGAAAATGTGTGAAATTGTAGTATTTTTTCATATAATTCATTTCTTATCTTTCACGAAATGAATTTTTTATGTAATATATATATATAAGAAGATGTAACGATTATCGAGAATAAAGAACTTCTTGTATAGACTAGGAGTGAATGGGAATGGATTTTGCAACAATTATTGGACTCATTTTAGGATTTGTAGCGGTAGTAGTAGGGATGTTCGTCAAGGGCGCGGACGTAACAGCCTTATTGAATCCTGCCGCAGCATTAATTATTTTTATCGGTACATTTGCTGCAGTATGTATTGCATTTCCGATGAATCAACTAAAAAGGGTCCCAAAATTATTTAAAGTTCTTTTTGGTTCAAATAAAAAGGATTTAAGTTATGAACAGTTGCTAGAATTATTTGTTCATTGGACATCTGAAAGTAGAAAATACGGTATTTTGTCTTTAGAGCAACAATTAGACAAAATTCAAGATGAATTTCTTTTACGTGGTATGAAATTCGTGATTGATGGAGTATCCGCGGAAGATTTAGAGCAGATTTTAGAAGCTGAATTAGAAGCAATTGAAGAAAGGCATGCAAAAGGAGCTGCAATTTTTTCACAAGCTGGTACGTATGCACCGACATTAGGGGTTTTAGGTGCTGTTATCGGTCTTGTAGCTGCGCTTGGGAATTTAACTGATATTGAGAAGTTAGGACATGCTATTTCAGGTGCGTTTATTGCAACGATTTTTGGTATTTTTTCAGGTTATGTGTTATGGCATCCATTTGCAAATAAGTTAAAACAAAAATCTGCAGCTGAAATCGAGAAAAAACGTTTAATTATTGATTGTTTATTAATGTTACAAGAAGGTACATATCCGTTTATTATGAAGAACCGCATTTTAGGTGCACTTTCTGCAACTGAGCGTAAAAAGCTAGAAAAAGGGGCAGAAAAAAAT
Source organism: Bacillus sp. NPDC094077 (assembly GCF_050279465.1). Lineage (NCBI taxonomy): Bacteria > Bacillati > Bacillota > Bacilli > Caryophanales > Bacillaceae > Bacillus > Bacillus sp. NPDC094077. Next base: position 322,344 of record NZ_JBNNUF010000005.1, read on the forward strand.
GCGGAGTAAGAAAAATAGAAGAGGAAAAAAGAAAAAACATGATGAGCATATCGATGAAACTTGGTTAATTCCATATTCTGATATGTTAACGTTGTTATTTGCATTGTTCATCGTTTTATTCGCAATGAGTAGTATAGATGCTGCAAAGTTTAAACAGATGGCAGTAGCTTTTAGAAGTGAACTAGCAGGTGGAACGGGAAATAAAGAGTTTTTAAGTGATCAAAAACCGAAGAATGAAAAAGAGTTATCGGCTAGTAGTTTAGAGTCTGAGAAGATTAAAAAAAATGCTGAAGATGAAGTGAAGCAGCAAGAAATGAATGAATTAAAAGCAGTACAACAAGGTATTGACAAGTATATTGCTGAGAATCAATTATCTTCTTCTTTTAAAACTGATTTAACAGAAAAAGGGTTAATGGTAACAATATTAGAAAATATCCTATTTGATTCAGGAAAAGCGGATGTGAAGTTGGAATCGTTAGGGATTGCAAAAGAGATGTCTAATCTACTTGTTTCGGCATCACCCCGTGAAATTACAGTATCTGGTCATACAGATACTGTTCCTATCGCAAATGCTCAGTTTGCATCAAACTGGGAGTTAAGTACACAGCGTGCAGTAAATTTTATGCAGGTATTACTTCAAAATAAAGAACTGCAACCAGAAAAATTTAGTGCAATTGGTTACGGAGAATACCGTCCAATGGCACCAAATGATACACCAGAAGGAAAAGCAAAAAATAGACGTGTAGAAGTGTTTATCTTACCTTTAACAAGAAATATGCAATAAAGAGGATGGCGAATGCCATCCTCTTTATTTTGCATCAAACGATTTTAAGTTGTCACGACGGATTTTATCTTTTTCAGTATCTGATTTTTTGAAATCATAATCATATAGAGCACCTTCCCAATCACCGTACATTGGATTAGGGAAAATGATGAATTTCTCGCCAAATTGTGCTTTTGAATCTGCTACTGTTTGATTGCGATCTTTTACAGATTTTCCATCAAAACCAGTGAAATCAGATAAGTTATCGCCGAAGAATAAAACAATATCATGTGTTTGAGAAACGAGTTCACGGCGTTTTTCTTTACCTTTTTCTTTCGGGTCTTGTAGTAATATATGTTCTTTCGTTGCTTGAGGAGCACCTACGCGCTCAAGGTTTTTAATAGTTGCATCTAATTGATTCGTTTTACGATTTGAGATGTAGTAAATATCTACACCTTTAGACTCTGTATATTTTAAGAAATCAATTGCGCCTGGAAGGGCTTCCGCTTCAGCCTTATTAATCCAATCGTCCCATTTATAAGGATAACCTTTTCCTGTTTTTACGCTCATTGCTTGATGAGGACTGTTATCTAAAACAGTTTCGTCTAAATCAAGTACAATAGCAGGTTTTTTTTCTGTCCCTTTTGCAAGAGCTGCATCAAGCTTCAATTGACCGATATTGTACCCCTGGTAGTAAAGTGCTTTCGTTTCGCCAGCTGTTTGATACCATAAATCAGCCATTAATTGCTGGTCTGTTAATTTTACTTTCTCTTCTTTCGCCACTGTTTTCTCTGTTGTTCCTGAGCATGCTACAAGCGATGTAGACAAAACGGCTACAGATAATAAAGTGGTAATGCCCCTCTTCATCTTCATATGTATCCTCCTTGATGTTAGAAAATCATTTTATATTATATATTAAAATATAATATTTTTATATGAACATTTGCATATTGTCTTTTGTATATATAGTAGTATGTCCTATATTAGAAAGATGAGCAAAATAATAACAGTCATTTTGACAAGTTTTATTGTCGTAATGACAATTATAATTGACAAAAAGAACTTTATTATTTACAATTTTAACTAAATAGAACAAATGATGGATTAAGAGTGATGTTACATATAAGAGGACGAAGTATAGTGCTATATTTTATCATGCATAAACATAGTCTTTGAAAGAGAGTACGATTGATACTAAAGGGGAGGCTTTATACTTTGAGTTTACAAATTCAAAACTTAACGAAACAATTTGGGGAATCAAAAGCAGTTAACGGTTTGCAGATTTCGTTACCAAAAGGTGAAGTGCTAGGGTTACTTGGGCGAAATGGTGCAGGGAAAACAACAACAATCAAAATGCTTCTCGGATTATTAACGCCTAATGAAGGTTCAATTACATGGGATGGAAAATCATTTGGGAATAGTGGCGTAACGATTGGGTATTTACCAGAAGAAAGAGGCTTATATACAAAAAGTAGAGTAATAGATCAGTTGCGATATTTTGGTAGGTTAGAAGGAATGTCGAAGAAAGAAGTAGATCTCGCTATTGATCACTGGTTAGAGCGTTTAGCGATACCAGAATATAAATTTAAAACGGCTGGAGAGCTTTCAAAAGGGAATCAGCAAAAAATCCAATTAATTGCTGCTCTTCTTCATGACCCGGAGCTTCTCATTTTAGATGAACCGTTTAGCGGACTTGATCCGGTTAATGCTGGGATGCTAGCTAGCATTATTGAAGAACAAGTAAAAAGCGGAAAGACAATTATTTTATCAAGTCATCGTATGGAACAAGTAGAGGCTTTTTGCCAACAGGTATGTATTTTGAAAAAAGGTGAAGCAGTCGTAAAAGGACAGTTAAGTGATATTAAGAAAGAATACGGTTTCCGTAATTTAACGATTGAAGATACAGAAGAGAATGCAAAGGGATTAGAAGCTATACAGGTTCCGTATGAAAAACAACAAGGCCTTCTTTATGTAAAAGTACAAGACGATGCAGAAGCTCTAAAGATTTTACAACAATTGCAAGAACAAGGTGTTACCTTACGACAATTTAAAATGTTAGAGCCGACGTTAAACGAAATCTTTGTAGAGAGGGCGAAATAACGATGCGTAAATTTTCTCACGTATTTTCATTTTACTTTAGAGAAGCATTTTTATCTAAAAAATCAATAATTACGAGTGCGATTTTATTTTTAGTTGTGTTTGGGATTTTTGCATTCAATCATTTTACTTCAGGCAATGATAAAAATAAGGATAAAGATAAAATTGCAGTTGTGACAGAAAGTTCCACATACAACGTACAAAAAGAAGAGTTAACCAAGCTATTACCATCAGCAAAAATAACTGTTGGTTCAAAAGCGGATTTTGATAAACTGCATAAACAAGTAGAAGATGGTGAGCTGGATGGTTTGTTTCATGTAACGGAAAAGAATGGAGCGCCAGAGGTTACGTATATGTATAATGGATTTCCAAGCCAGGCAACTTCTGCAATCATGGCAGGTTATTTAAAACAACAATATACAATGGTGACAATTACAAAGCATAATGTTTCACCGGAAATTGCACAACAATTGCAAACTGAAATTTCAGTGAAACAAGAAGCGATAAAAGATCGTTCTTCTTCTTTCGGAATTGCCTATTTCTTTACGTTTGCTTTATATATGTTTATTGTTGCGTTCGGAAATACAATTGCAATGAATATTGCGTCGGAAAAGGCGTCACGTGTAATGGAAGTAATGCTTCCGAAAGTAAGGCCTCTTACGATGATGTATGCGAAAATATTAGCAGTTGTTTCTACAGCGTTATTACAACTTGTCATATTGGCGTGTGGTTACCTTATTCCGTATTTGTTAGGTTGGGTTGATTTAGATAATGCTTCATTATTTGGGATTCCAATTGATTTTACAAAATTAGATGCAAAAGTTATAAGCATGTTCCTTGTGTATTTCATTACGGGGTATTTACTATATGCGATGATGTATGCAGCTGCCGGGGCTGTCGTGTCTAAGACTGAGGATTTACAAGCTGTATCTTTCCCAGTAATGATTTTAATTATGGCTGCATTCTTCATTAGTATTAAATCATTAAGTGATCCGAATAGTACTATCGTTGTTGTAAGTTCTTACGTTCCGTTCTTTACACCGATGGTTACCTTCTCACGTATTGTAGCTGGTGAGGCAGGGATGTTAGAAATTACAATCACACTGGCGGTTCTCTTGGTGACGATCGGTATATTAAATGCTGTTACAAGTCGCATTTACGTAAACGGTGTAATGAATTACTCAGATAAAGTGAAATTTAAAGATTTAGCAAAATTTATTAAACGCCAATAAAAAGAAAGCATGATTTCCTACTGAAATCATGCTTTTTCTTTATGTATAAATTAAAAATAGTATATAATAATAAGAGTCGTCTTTTAATAGAATGAATAAAAAGGAGGGTGTGCAGATGGGGATTAGTAGCCGGTTTACAGTAGGTGTTCATATGCTGACATTACTTGCGATAGATCGAAACTCTCGCTGTACCTCTGAATGGATTGCTGGTAGTGTGAATACAAATCCAGTTGTGATTCGTCGCATTACAGGAATGTTGAAGAGAGCAGGACTTGTTGATGTACAAGCCGGTAAAGGCGGTACAACACTTGCTCGTGATTTAGAAGAAATTACATTACTTGATGTATATAAAGCAGTGGAAGTTGTAGAAGAAGGGCATCTATTTTCCTTCCATGAAAATCCCAACATTGAATGTCCAGTAGGAGCTAATATTCAATCAGTATTAGAAATTATTTTAATGCAAGCGCAAGAAGCGATGGAAAACGTACTTGCAAATGTAACGGTAGAGCAATTAGTTACAAATTTAAAATCTAAAATGAAAGAATAAAAAAGCGAGCTTCCTCATCATGAGGGCTCGCCTTTTTTGTTCATAAACACTGAAAATTCTATTTTTCAGTGTTTAAAATGAATTTACCTACAACAGCTGCTACGATACCACCAAGAATTGGTGCCGCGATGAATACCCATAGTTGAGAAAGTGCTTCTCCACCAACAAATAAAGCTGGCGCGATACTACGAGCTGGGTTAACAGATGTTCCAGTTAACGGAATACCTAATAAGTGAATTAAAACTAGTGTGAAACCAATTACTAGTCCCGCTAAAGAAGAACTTCCTTTTTTACCTGTTACAGCCACGATAACTAAAATAAATACGAAAGTTAAAACGAACTCAACTAAAAATGCTCCAGATACACCAAGAGTTCCAAAACCATTTTGTCCTAAATTATCTAAAGGTGTTTTAGCAGATTTTAAAATTGTTACTAACGTTGCTGTTCCTAATAAACCACCTAAAATTTGAGCTAATACATAATAACAAAGTTCCATAGCATTCATTCTTTTGTTGATGAACATAGCTACCGATACTGCTGGGTTAATGTGACATCCAGAAATTGTGCCGATGCTATATGCCATAGCTACAATAGATAGACCGAAAGCCATAGCGATTCCTAATGTTCCAATTCCTTCAATTCCGCCGCCAGTGACAGCTACTCCAGTTCCGAATAATACAAGTACAAATGTACCAATAAATTCAGCAATTGCTTTTTTTAACATAATTTACCTCCTATTAATGCGCATGAAACGTATTATAACATAAGTTTTGGTATAAACAGCCAATGAAATACTATTCTGATAAGGTGAAATAGGGGGACAATAAAAAAAGATATGGCTCTATGAAGAAGAACCATATCTTTTTTATGCTGACTTTTTCGGTTTAACGACTGGAACAGATCGATTTAAAATACTATTTGCAACCATTCCTAACATAATAATAATCATTCCAAATAGGGAAAGGCCACCGGGGAATGAACCATTCAAGAAAATAATTTCACCAAGCACTGTAAAGACCATCGTTCCAGCTTGTGTTGCTTCAACAGCACCAAGTAAAGCGAGATTGTCTTTTGCTAAGTCAGTAGCAAAGAAAAATGTCATCGTTGCAATAACGCCGGAACATAATGCTAACAAAAATCCTTGTAGCATTTGGCTGGATGTTGGAATACCAGTAGTAGAAAATCCGTATATACCAAGTAAAATTGTAATAGGGAGACTTCCAATTGCCATTCCTAATACACGTTGGAACGTATCAAGACGTCTACCCACAAGCTCCATCATTTTTCGGTTGCCGAATGGATATAAGAAAGCAGCTAACACGACAGGTAAAAACCCTGAGATGAACTGAGTCATTGTAATGTGGCCTGCTTCAGTTGCTTGCATACAAATTACACCAAGTAAAATAAATAACGCTACATATAAGCTGCGAAGGGGAATTTTTCCACGTACAAGTTTCGTACCTGACTTTGTTTCTATTTTAACGAAAAATAGTGGTGATAAAAGTAAACCTGCTAATATCGTAACTTGCCAAGTTCCAGCAACGAGCCAAGCTGGAGAAAAGACAGCTGCGAAACTTAATAAAGAATAGAAGCCAATACCTGCAACGGAACCCCATCCGATCCATGCAAATGGATGTTTTTTTAACTCTTCCCATAACCCACCTAAGTTTTTGCGAAATAAAACGATAAGGAATAAAATAGGGAGAGCAAATAAAAAACGGAAGGAAGCTGTCCAAGCCCAGCTAGTTCCCGATACATTCATCGCTCTGTTAATAATAAAAGTTGCAGAAAAAAAGGCTGATGACAAAAGACCTAATAATATTGCGCGCATGAAATATAACACTCCTTTTGGAAACAAATAATTATGTATAGTATAATATACTTTAATGTCAAAAAAGTAAACTATTTTATACTTTAAGGTGGTTTTATAGATGAAAGAAAATGAAGATATGCAAACGAAAGAAGTCATTCAGCAAGTAGGTCAGTTATTAAGACAAATTCGAAATGAAAAAAAATTAAGTTTAGAAGAGTTGGCTCAAAAAACAGGGGTTAGTAAATTAACATTAGGAAAAATTGAGAGAGGCGAAACGAATCCAACGTTAGCTGTCATTTGGAAAATAACGAAAGGGTTATCGATTCCTTTATCAAGATTAATGGTTGTTGGAGAACCTGTAGCTGTTGCGCGCTGCGGAGAAGGATTTGCAGTAGATGTAGGACAAGCATGGCATTTAGAAACGATGTTCCGTTACACGAAAGAAACAGGGATGGAAATGCACCGTGCTTGTTTAAGATCCAATAGTATATATGAACCGGAAGCTCATCATGAAGGTGCTATTGAACTTGTAACAGTAATGAAAGGGAAAGTTTCGATTCAAGTGGAGAATGATGTGTACGAGTTAAATGAGTTTGACTCCATTCAATTCGAAGCAAATAAGAAACATAGTTACCGAAATAATGAAGATGAAGTGGCGGTATTACATTTAACGATGAAATATTCTTCATGAAAAAATCACCTATAGAAAAGAATTCTATAGGTGATTTTTTATATGCTCTTCTTAAGTATATGGAATGATGCCATTAGTACGAACGTGGCATAAGTAATAAACAAATAAAATAAACTAAAAATCCCGTCCCAAAACATAAAACAGCAATGACCCAAATGATACGAATGAGAGTAGAACTAATATCAAAATATTCTCCTAAACCACCACATATACCAAATATCATTTTATCAGTTTCGGATTTACATAATTTTTTTGACATATGACGATCAACTCCTTTTTTATATGAAGCTACATACTTCTATTCTATATGGAAATTTATGAGAAGACTATGAGGTTGTATGACATTTTTTTAGGGAAACGGTCTTATTAATTGTCTTAATTTTCAGGTGATATTAAAATTATAGTAAGGGGTATGAGGTGATTTTTAATAAAGGATGGGGAAATAGAGATGACAGTATATTGGTTGACTAATGTAATGCTTGAATCAGGGTATACATATGAAGAAGAGGAAATTTCACGAACAGAAACAAAATTATGTAGTTTACTCATTGAAGATGAGAGAATTAAAAAAATTATAGCAGGTGTTGTTCAAGAGGAAGGGATATTAACTCTTGATGCTAATCGCTTATTAATTTTGCCAGCTTTCGAAGAGATGCACATTCATATTGATAAAACGTATTATAGTGGGCCTTGGAAAGCTTGCATGCCAGCAGACAGTATTTTTACACGCTTTAGTGAAGAAGAAAAGATTTTACCGAAGCAATTAGCAACTGCTCAAGACAGGGCGGAAAATATGCTAAAGTTATTGCTTCGAAATGGTGCAACGAATATTAGAACGCATTGTAATATTGATCCGATTATTGGACTTGGTAATTTGGAGGCGACGTTAGCGGCATTAGAAACATATAAAAATCGGGTGTCTGGTAGAATCGTTGCTTTTCCACAACATGGGTTATTACGCAGTAATTCTGTGCAACTTGTAAAAGATGCGATGCGTATGGGGGCGCATCTAGTAGGCGGAGTGGATCCAGCTACAGTGGATAATGACATCGAAAAATCATTACATACAATTATGGATATCGCAGTAGAATTTAATGCAGATGTTGATATTCATTTGCATGATGCGAGTAATCTTGGAACATTTACGATGAAGAGATTGGCAAGTCTAACAGAAGAAGCGGGATGGCAAGGTCGTGTAACAATTAGTCATGCTCTTGGACTTGGTGGGGTTACTGATAAAGAAGCTGAAGAAGTGGCAGAAAGACTAGCAGCTTTAAACATTGATATTACTTCAACCGTGCCAATTGGTAAACAAGTAATCCCGATTCCATTATTAGATGAAAAAGGTGTTAAAGTTTCATTAGGAAATGATAGCATTACAGATCATTGGTCGCCTTTCGGAACAGGTGATATGCTTCAAAAGGCAAATCGATTAGCAGAGCGATTTGGGTGGAGTGACGAAAGATCATTAGGTAGAGCGCTTCGCTTTATTACGGGAGGAAAAGAGACGTTAAATAATGAAGGGGAGCGAGTATGGCCGAATGTAGGGGATGAAGCGAGCTTTGTTTTGACGAATGCAACATGCACTGCTGAAGCGGTAGCGCGTCAAACAGAGAAGCGTTTAGTTGTGTATAAGGGAAATATTGTTGTCGGAAGTTTAAATGAGGTGGAATTGAATAATCTTGTGTAGAAGAATCATTTAAATGCTTTGAGGAGGGTTCTAATTGTGAGTATAGAACTCTTCTTTTTTATTCTAAAGATATATTTCTTATAGGAAAGCTAGAAGGGATGAAAGATTTGGACAGTCAACATAATCAAAATCATATTATGGGAACTTTGCAATGGTTTATTTTTTTGTTAGCAAATTCAATCGCACTACCAATTGTCGTTGGCGGATTATTTCATCTTACGACGGAAGAAGTATTTTATTTAATGCAGCGTACGTTTTTCGTAGTTGGTATATCTTCTTTTTTACAAGGATGGCTTGGACATAAACTACCAATTGCGGACGGCCCAGCTGGATCTTGGGTTGGTGTATTTACCGTACTTGCTTATGCAACTGTCGGGCAGGATCAATTACATAGTACACTGCAAATTTTAGAATTAGGAATGATAATTTCCGGAGTCATTTTAATAGGATTAGGAGTAACTGGTTTTATCGGACGTATTTTATTTTTATTTACGCCACTTGTGACAGGGACATTTTTACTTTTATTATGTTTACAATTAAGTGGTGTATTTTTAAAAGGAATGCTAGGAATTACAGCTACTGTTTCTCAAATCGATGGATTTACAGCGTTAATCGCGTTTAGTATATTTCTGTTCGTTATTATACTTTCTAATTTTGGAAAAGGCTTTGTCAAAAGTTATGCAGTTTTAATAGGATTAATTAGCGGATGGATTATTTTTCTAATGGCAGGGAAAGTGACGATTCCATCTCAAGTAACTCATTTTGTGCAACTGCCACATATATTTGCTTGGGGACTTCCAAAATGGAATATAGGTATGGCGGTATCAAGTTTCGTTATGGTATGTATTCTAGTTTCAAATACAGTGGCAGCTATTATAGCAATTAATCAAGCTACGATTCATAAAGCGACTATTGAACAAAAACAGTTGAAGGATGGTACGTGGATTGGAGGGATTTCGCATATCATTTCCTCTGTATTTTCAACTGTAGGTGTCGTGCCGTTACCAGCAACGGCAGGATTTATACGCTTAACAAAACAAAAATATATACGATCGTTTTTAATGGCATGTGTGTTACTAGTTGTTATGTCGCTTTTTCCAAGTGTTATTCGTTACTTAGCATCTTTACCGTCTGCAGTTGCATCTGCAGTTTTAATGGCTTCGTTCGTACAGCTAATTGGAATTGGGTTGCATAATATAAAACAAGTGGAGCTCAGCGAAAGGAATGTAACGATTTTAGGGGTTGCGGTATTATTTGGAAGCGGAGTTATGTTTTTACCGTCTGGCGCACTCCAATCCTTGCCGTCTGTTATGCAATATATATTCGGAAATGGTTTGTTCGTAGGTACAGTTGTAAGTATATTGCTAGAACAAATATGGCGTACGGGAAAGTAAGTGGATAAAACGAGTGTACGCACTGTATAAAAGTCTAAATTAACATAAGAAATAAAGCCCATTTTCATTCACCACCTGCACATTTCGTTCATACAATATCTTGACTAAATAAACACCCAACTTACACATATACAGCTCTGGCTTAAGCAAGGAGGGTTATACCAGTTGAAGGAAAAAGCGTATCAATCTAAACCTTTACTCACAAAGAGAGAGAGAGAAGTATTTGAATTACTGGTTCAAGATAAAACAACGAAGGAAATTGCAGGTGAACTTTTTATAAGTGAAAAAACAGTACGCAACCATATCTCAAACGCAATGCAAAAGCTAGGGGTTAAAGGACGTTCACAAGCAGTTGTTGAGCTTCTTCGTATGGGAGAGCTCGAACTATAAGAAAGCAGCCGACTTTTATACAAAGAGTCGGCTATTTTTTTGTTTGTTTCATGCTATATATGATTGTAGTCTTAATTTCAGCTCACTTTTTCTTTTTAATTGGAATGCCCTCTTTTCGGAAAAAGATAGCACAATGAAGAAAGTATGAATGAAGATATTAATATAGAAGAAACCGACTTTCATATAGAAGGTCGGTTATTTTTCTGTCTTGCAAATTACGAAAAAAAGGAGCAAAATAAAAAAGGTCCTAGTCTATATAGGTACAAATGAAAAAATTTTATACAGAAGCATTTTAAGTGAGCGAACTTAAAGTGCGTAAAATATACTGATAAACATAAAATAAAATGATGAATGAGAAAACGGGTGATGAAGTTGAATAGAGCAATCGGTGTTATCGATTCAGGAGTTGGCGGTTTAACAGTAGCGAAGGAATTAATTCGTCAGTTGCCGAAAGAGCGTATTATATATTTAGGAGATACAGCACGTTGCCCGTATGGCCCGCGTTCTCGAGAAGAAGTGCGTCAATTTACGTGGGAAATGACGGAGCATTTACTAGATTTAAATATCAAAATGTTAGTTATTGCGTGTAATACAGCAACTGCGGTTGTATTAGAAGAGATGCAGAAACAATTACCAATTCCAGTAGTAGGAGTTATTCACCCAGGATCACGTACAGCTTTAAAAGTGACAAATACGTACCATGTTGGGATTATTGGAACGATTGGAACGGTGAAAAGTGGTGCATATGAAGATGCGTTAAAGTCTATTAATAACCGTGTTATGGTAGAAAGTTTAGCGTGTCCACCTTTCGTTGAACTTGTAGAGAGTGGGAATTTCGAAAGTGAAATGGCGTATGAAGTTGTAAGAGAAACATTGCAACCGCTGAAAAGAACTGATATTGATACCCTTATTTTAGGGTGTACACATTATCCGATTTTAGGTCCGGTTATTAAAAAGGTAATGGGAGATAAAGTACAATTAATTAGTTCTGGTGATGAAACAGCACGTGAAGTAAGTACGATTTTATACCATAGTAAAATGTTGAATGATGGAGAAGAACAAAGTGATCATCTCTTTTTAACAACAGGAAAAATAGGCTTATTTAAAGAAATCGCATCAAAGTGGTTCGGTCAGCCAATTGAAAATGTGAAACATATTAATTTAGAAACAGAATAATAGTAGACTCATATAAGTGAACTCCTGAGAAATCAGGAGTTTTTTTGTTTATAAGAAGCATGGCTTGTTCTAAAACATGAAACAGCTCGTATACATAATAGTACAAACTTAGATTTTAGGGGGGAATGGCATGCCTAAATCCACTTTTAAATGGGTTGTTGGTGCTACTGTGAGCGCTGTTTTACTAACAGGGTGTGGCTTTATAAATCAGGAGAAAGCGACTGAACAAATTGATCCGCCAAAACAAGTTACATATACAGAGGGTGGAAAGAAAGAAACAGCTAAGAAAGATAAACAAGGACAAACGGTGAATAGAGAACTATACCTTGTTGATAAAAATGGTTATGTTGTACCACAAACGTTAGCTATACCAACTCCGAAAGCAAATGAGGTCGTGCAGCAAACGTTAGAATACCTTGTGAAAGATGGGCCGGTAACTGATTTATTACCGAATGGGTTCCGTGCAGTCATTCCCGCAAATACAACGATGACCCTTAATCTGAAAAAAGATGGTACGGCAGTCATTGATTTCTCTAAGGAAATGAAAAACTATGCAAAAGAAGAAGAGCGTCAAATTGTTGAGTCAGTAGCTTGGACTTTGACGCAGTTTAAAGAAATAAAACAAGTGCAGTTCCAAATAAATGGTGAAAAGTTAGCGAAGATGCCTAATGGTGGTACGCCGCTTGGTGAAGGGGTGAGTCGTGCGAATGGTATTAACTTTGATGATGAACAAGTAGCAGATGTAACAAATACAAAACCAGTCACGCTGTATTTTATGGCGCAGAATAATAAACAGCAATATTATGTACCAGTCACGCGCCGTGTTGCAGAAGGGAAAGAAAATGATATTACGACAGTTGTAAATGAACTAGTAAAAGGGCCGAATCAAAATTCGCTGTTGAGTGATTTTAATCCAGGTGTCAAACTTATTACGAATCCAAAATTGCAAGACGGGAATATTACGTTAAACTTTAATGAAAATATATTTGCGAATAAAGATAAAAGTAAGATTTCAAACTACGTATTGAAATCATTAGTTTTATCGTTAACGGAAAAACAAGGTGTGAAAAATGTTTCTATTGAAGTGAATGGAAAAGCGAATCTTATGGATGAGAAGGGTGAAAAGTTAACAAAACCTGTTAATCGTCCACAAAACGTGAACGCAGGTGGTTTTTAATCGCGAATAATTTGATATACTTAAGTAAGAAAGGGGAATTGCTTTTTGGGTTCTCCTTCTTTTATTGTATACATATCATACATTTAAATTTGGCTATACTAACGAGTATTAGTTATGAGGAGGTTATTTTATGCGAGTAGATGGTAGAGAGAAAACAGAATTACGCCATATACATATTCATACGAATTATTTAAAACATCCAGAAGGGTCAGTGCTAATTGAAGTTGGGGATACGAAGGTAATTTGCTCAGCAACAATTGAAGAGCGTGTACCACCGTTTATGCGTGGAGAAGGAAAGGGCTGGGTAACAGCTGAATACGCGATGATTCCACGTGCGACAGAACAACGTACAATTCGAGAGTCAAGTAAAGGGAAAGTAACAGGACGTACAATGGAAATTCAGCGTTTAATTGGACGAGCATTACGTGCGGTAGTTGACTTAGAAGCACTTGGCGAGAGAACGGTTTGGATTGACTGTGATGTTATTCAAGCAGATGGTGGAACAAGAACAGCTTCTATTACAGGTGCATATGTAGCGATGGTATTAGCGTTTGAGAAGCTACTACAAGCAGAAAAAGTATCTAAAATTCCAGTGAAAGACTATTTAGCAGCAACGTCAGTAGGAATTGTTGAGGAGCAAGGTGTTGTTTTAGATTTAAACTATGCCGAAGATTCTAAAGCAGACGTTGATATGAACGTGATTATGACTGGAAAAGGTCGGTTTGTTGAAGTGCAAGGAACTGGAGAAGAAGCGACGTTTAGCAGAACTCAGTTAAATGAACTACTTGATGCTGCGGAACAAGGTATTTTCCAATTGATTGACAAGCAAAAAGAAGCGTTAGGTGACATCGTATCTCATATAGAGTAGAGGTGGAAAATATGAAACAAGTTGTTGTAGCGACAAAAAATGTGGGGAAAGTACGTGAGTTTGCTGAGTTATTTGAGCGATTTGATTTAGAAGTGAAATCATTACACGATTTTCCTCATATTGAAGAAGTCGAAGAAACTGGTGAAACATTTGAAGAAAATGCGATCTTAAAAGCAGATAGTCTGAGTAGACAGTTGAATTCTATCGTAATTGCGGACGATTCAGGTCTTATTGTAGATGCTTTAAACGGAAAACCAGGAGTTTATTCAGCTCGTTTTGCTGGAGAGCCGAAAGATGATCAAGCGAATATTGATAAAGTGTTACAAGAATTAAATGGCGTTGAATTTGAAAAGCGTAAGGCGCGTTTCTACTGCGCATTAGCAGTTGCTTTCCCTGACGGTGATAAAAAGCCTGTAATTGTGAATGGGACGTGTGAAGGATATATTTTAGAACAGCGCCGCGGGGAAAATGGCTTTGGATATGATCCAATCTTTTATGTGGAAGAATATAAAAAAGCGATGGCGGAACTAAGTTCAGATGAGAAAAATGCCATTAGCCACCGCGGACGTGCTCTTCGTAAGTTAGAAGAAAAAATACCGGAATGGTTTTTAGGAGAATAAGGGAGAGAGATTGATGAAAGCTTTAATCGTAAGCGATAGTCATAGCTCTGTGAAGGAATTACAGCAGTTAAAAGAGAAATATAAAGAGAAAGTAGATGTCATGATTCATTGTGGTGACTCTGAGTTAACGCCTGCTCATGAAGAACTGCAAGATTTCCATGTTGTAAAAGGAAACTGTGATTATGCGAACTTTCAAGATGAAATTGTAACTGATGTAGATGGTATTCGTTTCTTAGTTGTGCATGGACATCGTCATAATGTGAAAATGACATTACAAACGTTAGCGTACCATGCAGAAGAAGTGGCAGCGCAAGTTGCATGCTTCGGACATTCTCACGTATTAGGTGCGGAATTCATTGATGGAGTTTTATTTATCAATCCAGGAAGTATTTTATTACCACGTCAGCGTGTAGAAAAAACATTTGCCTTATTAGAAATGGATGAAAATCAAATGGAAGTTCGTTTTGAAACATTAGACGGACAACTAGTTGAACAAGCGGTTTTTAAAAGAGGATAAGAAAAATTATCCTCTTTTTTAAAAAAGTGTTGACTTTATAAGCGGTTATAAATATAATAAATATTGTCGATAGGACATCGGCGCTAAAACAAATAACAAAATAACATATGCGGGTGTAGTTTAGTGGTAAAACAAGAGCCTTCCAAGCTCTGGTCGAGAGTTCGATTCTCTTCACCCGCTCCATGTCCCAGTAGCTCAGCAGGATAGAGCAACGGCCTTCAAGAATAGGAGCCTTTATAGGGAAACAAGAACCTATAAAGTGGACGACACTATATCGGTGAAGCCTTAACAGTTCGGCTGATGGTAATACCGAGGAAACTTACGATCTTGAAAGAGGTCAAGGAGTTTTGAATGATTAAGTTAATCTTAATGGTAAAGACTCTGAAGTATGATGAAAATCATCGTGAGGTTCCGTAGAGACTACACGTGTCGCACCTGAAATGGTGAAGATATAGTCCAGACTACAAACAGTAATTGCTGGTAGCGAAAGCTATGGTGGTAAGCTAAGCCGTCGGTCGGGAGTTCGAATCTCTCCTGGGACGCTAAGAAAACCTTGCGGTGACGTTAAGATCCGCGATATATAAGCTCTCTAATTCGTAAGTTGAATCGTACAATGTGCGGTCGCTAACGAGTTAGGGGGCTTATTTTTTTATGTCTAAAAGACGCGATTCTTTAACGATTAGCGAAGACTTATCGAATGTTTTTAGCGATAGATTGAAAAACGATCAGCGGAAGAAAGAGACCGCAGAAAAACGTTATACCTTCAATTTAACGATTGATAAAGCGCTAGAAATAGTTGTGCGTCAAATGAAAGCGACTGGCTTACGTGAGCGTACGATAAATGACTACTATTTACACGTTAGCCACTTTACGAAGATAACAGACACGCAGTACTTAGAAGAGTTAAATGTTAATCACATTTACGAGTGGTTATCGTCTATGAACGTTAGTAATCAAACGAAATTAACTCGTTTAAAGTGCTTAAAGGCGTTTCTAGGACGTTGCCACGATAACGGATGGATTGATATTAACTTTTGGCGAAATGTGAAGATCAAAGTGGGTACGCCTGTTAAAGAAGGTGCGACAGACCGCGAAATTAATATCTTGTTATCGGTTCTTGATTTAACACGATTCTTAGATTTAAGAGATGCTACCGCTATTCTACTTATGTATCAGACGGGAATACGGGTCGGAACTTTAGCGCAGCTCGAACATAGACACGTTGATTTAGATACGAAAGTATTAAGTATTGACGGCGGTATTATCAAGAATCATGAATCGATATATCTGCCGTTTGACGACGTTCTCGCACGATTGCTAGACGTTCTTATGAAACAAAATGAAATCATTCGAAGAGAATACAACGTAAAAAATGATTATCTCTTTATTACGAAGAGTGGCGGAAGCGTTTTAACTAGTCCGACGAATAATATTATATCAAAGCGAATGACTAAACATGCGAAGGAATATGGGCTTAAAAATATTAATCCGCACGCCATACGCAGAGGGTTCGCGAAGAATCTCTTGAGGAAAGGTGCAAACGTTGCATTGATATCTAAAGCGTTAGGACATAGCGATATATCCGTTACAACACGTTATCTGCACTTAGATAAAAACGAAGTAGCGGAAAGCTTGCGAAATTTCTTGTAAATAAAAAAGAGCATCTTGGCGGATGCTCCTCGTAGGGTAGACTGTTGGCGCAGTCCGTGACCCAAAATAATCAACTCAAAACTAAATAACGGATATTCCGTGTACCTAGCACTTGTATTATACCATTTTTCAAAAATGGATAGCAAGAGGCTTAGTTTCTTATTGTCTTTTACATGCGTAAAGAGGTGTAGGTCACGGTAATTTCCGAACGTGGGAATGACCTAACACCACATTAAAAACTTGAACAGGTGAGTCTAGCCGATGTCGGAAAATAAGACGCTATACAATTCAACGCATATCATTCCCCGTGCGTCGTATAGGTCTAGGTGGTGACTGCCGTTAAAGGTCAGGGTGGAAATACGTTGTTACTACGGTAACAGGGTGTATCGAAAGATTTACGCACTATGGGACGTTTTGTAGTGTAGAAAGTCGATATGTGTGCAAGCACAAGGACGGGGAATGCGTTACTACGATACACTACAAGCGATCCGACGCTAGTAAAAACGCCTTACCTCTTATTTGCATAGAAACTACGAAATTATGACGAAGTTTAAACGCTTCGTTATTTTTTTATCTATGCGAATAGGGGTGAAAACTGCGCTCAACTCAACCTAGCTTCGCTCACCTCGGCTAGTCGCCGTCTATCGATTGTCAATAGCATAAATTCGGTATTTAACGTCACTAGCGGAAGTGAGTTGAAAATCGGAGGTCTACACAGGCGCTATAAAAGGTGGAAGACTTACGCATGGAAAACAGGCTTACTATAAGACAATACGCCAATAAGGGCGAAGACATAAACGAAACATTAAACAGAATAGCGTTATTAGCGGAAAAAGAAGTGGAAGATTATTACATAGGGATATGCGATAATAATAAATATAGAACGAGGATCGAGGCGCACTACATACCGCTGATCGAACGGCTAGCAAAAAATAATTGGTATAAAATGAACAATGAGGCACACTTCATAGAGGACTGTTTTCGCAAGATTAAGTATGCGATCAGAACGTTTGATATAAATAAGGGGAATTTCGATAAGAGGGTTAAGGTACTACTGAATCAAAGTGTTCGCCAATACTGCGGTAATAGGGGAAAGAAACGGGACGCTTTAACGATGATAGGAGATATTAGCGCGTTGGAAACGTTAGAGGATTGTATAGATAATACAGAAGAAAAAGCGATCTATAACGTAATAAATAACAAAGAGACTAGCGCAAGTTTATACAAAAATATATGCGTGAAGGAAATAGATTTTATTGTGTTAGATGCGATGATACATACGGCGGAGAATTACGCTAGGGTTACGGAAGCCGAAATCTCTAGAGTATTATCGAAAAAGACGGGGCGATCATTTGATTCCGCTAGAAGTACGATAAGAAGCTTTAAGGAGAGACTGCGTAAAAGGAACGTCAGAAGGGAGGAGATAGCGTGAGGGTTCGATTTAAGAAAAAGACAGAGGCATTCTGGCATTGATCGCTTTAGGAGTTATGATAATTACGAAAATGTCAGGTAACGTATATGCGGGAGGGTTAGGCGTAGTATTTGGTCTATCCGCAGCCGCTTCGATTGTTACTGCGATGATTGGCGATTTTATATGCAAGCGGAAAGAAGAGGGGGACGCGTGAAGATTTTACGCGAAGAAAATAAAATTAGGGGATAATCAGATGACACTTAATACCTATAGTCATGTGCTGCCGACAATGCAAAGGGAGGTGGCGGATAAGCTAGATGAAATGTTTGGGGACAATTGATGCGTATGTTAAAATAAATAAAAATGTTGTATTACTGGGAGGGAAATGATAATTGATACCTGAGTTGGACCCGAAGTTGATTAATGATTTTAGGGGAAAAGTTCATGATAATAATGAATTTGTTAGAATCTTTTTTGTGGATTATAAAAATTCCTATGGCACAGAAGGAATAGATATTTGGAGTAAGATATGTTCTTGTATGGATTGGCTAACAGTTGCGGTGGAAGGAATAGAGAAGCCTAAGAAGGATAGAAATATGAATAAGACTTCCCTTGAGTTTACTCATTTTATTGTCACTATTGATATGATTGTAGAAGCGGTAAACCATTTGTGGTTATCTATTGGACAATCAACAAAAGACAAACAGCCCTATATTAATGATTGTAGTATTTTCAAAAAGAGAGAGTTTGATAGGGATTATACTGATGAGAAATATGTCAAAGAAGTCCGTTCTTGGTTTGGAATTCATTCAGTTAACGGAAACGAAATCGAACTAAAAGGTTTTGAGAAAAAGGTGCGTTTTTTTAGTAGTTGGTCCACTTCTCATGATGGTCAAGAGTTTTCATTACGTCTCTACTCTAATAACAGAAAAGCTGAAGAAGAATATGGTGGAAGTAAAAAAATCACAGTTGACGCCCTTTTGAAGTTTGTAGCATTAAGGTATAGCACGCTAGAAAAACTTATGGATAAAATAGATGAACTATACTGTAGGGTGAAAAAAGAATTACAATCAATTCCAGTTCACTTAGATGAGAGTGGTTCAGAGTTAATGCAACTGAAAGAACTTTATGCACAGGCGAAAGATAGAAAATTGACAAAAGAGCATTACGAAGAAGATATCATACGGTACATGTCTTTCTTAGAATGTGATTTAAGTTTATTTAAGGAGATTGAAAGAAAAATAGTAACTGACTACCTGTTTGAACTAAAAACGATAATACCTACATACAGGCATATAATTCAGCAGATTGATCATAATGAGTTTGAAGTTTTTAAGATACTGGGAATGAACTCGCAGATATACGCAGATAATTCATATGATTATGGAAAATCTCTCGAATACGTTGAACAAGATATATTCAACTATAGAAGTAATATTTCTAATGCTATTTCGTTAGATTTTCTCATCGAAAAGCAACTAATACCTAAATATAGTCGTACTTTGCCTGGAAACTACCTATCTTTATTAATCCATGCGATGGATTATGAAAATAATAAGATCCACCCACGTATAAGATATCAAAACAAAGCTCCGATAATCATAATAGATGATACTGATGAAATCGATGTTGAAGTATTATTTCAGTCAGACGAAAAATAGTCGAACGCTCCCGACGCACGCCCCCTCCTCCGAAAATCACCCTTCAAGTAGTGTATATCGTATGGATTATCCTATTATGCAAGCGATGTATAAACCGCATAGTATCGACGTTTACTAACTACGCATAAACGTTGATATGAAAGTGCCATGACTGCGGTGCGTTTGCTTGTTAGGCGAAAGAGGGCGGTATAGGTCGGTACATAAAGAGGGATTAGGAAGATTGGCGGCGAACTGAGCGGATCAGTACAAGATGCGGCAAAGGTCGGTATATAAACGAACGGAACCCGATCACACCACACACCGCATTATAAAAGACATCGTATTAAATGGCGGACACCACACGCCTATATAACCAAGTTAAACCATAACTAAATATTGAAGCACTCACCACATTAAATATACGGCGTTAGGAATCGGATTAACCATCCGAAATCTAGCGTCTTTTTAATGTGTTTATAAATTTCGGAGTATCTCATATAAATTTAATAGCCTAGTCATTGACACTATCGCCGTAGCGGTATTCGGTGTTGCATTCGGATTATCGGTAGGTTTGGCGTTTGTTACTGCGATGATTGGCGATTTCATAAGCGAGAGGAAAAAAGAGGGGGATGTGTGAAGATTTTACGCGGAGAAATGAAAATAAAATTAGGGGATAAACAGATGATACGAGCGATATTTTTAATCTATTAAACAATTTCCAATTATGTCATAACAACGTTAAACAAAAAACGGATTATGATAAAGAAGTATATTACTCTTGGATGTTCTACCAAATATTAGCTGCACTTGATGCGTTTTTGAAAATTAAAGAGCGAGAACAATATAGAAAATAGCCGCTTTTTTTGGCGGCTTTACTCGTCTTTTTTCGCTACATTGTATGTCTAATACTTCTCTAATAATATCCCTAATCCTTTATTTCTTTTCATTCGAATGCAGTTACAAACGTCACATCATTTTCTTTGAGTATTCTCCAATCACTTTTTAAACTCGATTTAGGCAAAACTTCATATACAAATAACCAATTACGATTAAAATCCTCATCATCTGTATTTAATTTATTTGCCATTTTCCTAAATTCTTTCATTTCTGATGATAACTTATGATGCTTACAATATAAAAAAGCTAATAATAATAGGATACAATGATTACTCTTTCTTATTGCAATAAAGTCTAATTCATTTATAACAAATCCATATTTAAGCGAATAATATATTGCATAAGATACCGCTTCGAAATTATTGTTATTCATACCCTCTTTGTAAATCAATGTAGCAAATTTACTAATCATTTTACTTTCCACTTTAAACGCCTTAAATAAATTTTCTTCTAACAATGGAATCAAATAAGGATATATGATTGCAAGATGAAAAATAGTTTTAACAACATACTCAGTAGCATTGGCAGTCATTTTTTTCTTTGACAGGACTTTTATTGCAAAGTTTAAAATAGCTGCGTTATTTTTATTATCCTGCATTAATTGTATTGATAAATCTAAATAACTTCTAACATCTTTAAAGTTAATTAGTTCATTTTCATTAAATTTCGCATAATTACCTAACTTTCTTACCCAATGTTCAACCGAAGCGAGTGGCAATGGTCTGATTTGAGTTTTCTTATGGTTTAGTATTAAATCATAAGCTCGAAGTTTCTCTGATAATTCCACTAAAAATCTTTGACCTTTCTCATAGCTAGTAACATAACAAGTATAGTCATCGATATTTCTTATATAATCCCATCCTGCATTACGCAGTTCATAATCAATAGATGTTAATATTATTTCTGATAGTATATTCGAAGCATCTGGACCAATTAACAATCCGTTTGTTTCACCATTTTTAGTATTTCGAACATAAAAATCTAAAACATTATACCACTCATTACGATTATTTTTATTCTGTTTTGCTATTTCTTTACCAACAAGAGCCCACGTAATTGAATGAGAATACATACTTGGAAAACAAGTAGAGATATCAGCATTTACTTGATATTTACTACCCATCAATAAGTCAAGTTCTGGTGTTCCGTCATTCTTAAAGTCGCTATAATTCATCTTAAAAATCTTAGGGTTATCTTTCATTTTTCTAATATGAATCTGACTCATCTTATATTTTTCATGCTGAGTTTTATTTTTAAAATGATCTAATATTTTATCCCAAATACTTTCTAAGTGTAAGCAAAGACGATGATAGGACATTGGTGTAGGTATCCCTAAAGAACGTGGTATATTTATATTTCTCATATTTTCATAAAAGATATATGATTGTTCCTTTTTTGTGTTACTAAAATTGGGTGTATGTGTATTACAATAGTTTAGAAATCCTGTTGATGTTAAAAACGGTGGTAATTTATCACTAAACAACCCATGCCCTAAAAGTCCCTCGTATAGCTCTTTTGAAGATAATTCGCTCATATATTCATAGTATTTTTTCCCCATTATATACTCCCTTGTTATCATTTTCTTCGTTCTCTACGTAATAAGAAGTTTTTCGTATATCTGTATAATCTATTTTACCATACAAATAGTTAGATTTTAACATATAAAAAGACGACTTTTTTCAGTGGTCTCCTCCGTTTTTCTCTTAATCTCTTCTCCGTTTCGTTGGCGCTAACCTCAATGTAAACTCGTGTAATATTTTCGATGAAACGGCGGAACCCTTTCGGCTCTAGGGTTTACGGTGGTTTACGTGTAACGAGAATAGTTACATTCATTTACGTATATACGAAACTCATAGGGATCGGTACAATTCGCTACATTTCGGTAGTGATTTATGATAGGTTGCGAGTAGTGATCGTTATTATTCGTTGCGCATCGATATATATATGTAGTACTTCGTGTAGATCTGTAGGATTATCTGCGCATTCTCTTCGCTACATCAGCACGGCGCCATATAGAGAGAGCCGATCCGAAATCAGGGGGTTTTCATTCGCAGTAGATCCGCCCGACCTGATCGCCTCGACTAGCGTAAATATTTTCGAATTAAATTACGAAGCTACTACAAATCTCATAGCGTTGGAAGTCTAAGGATTTCAGCGCATACAAAAAAGACACCGATCTATTTAGTCGATGCCTCTCGCTGCTTTCGTGCATATCGTTCAAGTGTTGATAATGAAATACCCGTAACTTCTGCGGTCTTTTTCATCGAATACTTCATTTGATCGCGAAGTTCTATCGCCTCTTTTAGTCGCTGCTCGTTAAACTTTTTCGGTCTACCTTCTTTGAAGTCGGGACGCTGCTTAGCGATTGCCTTTCCTTCTTGCGTTCTCTCGACGATCATATCTCTTTCGAATTCAGCAAACGCAGCGAATACGTTAAACATTAATTTACCTGCTGCGGTAGATCGATCGATCACGCCTAGATTTAATACGTGTACGATCACGCCTCTTTCGTATAGATCTGTTACGAGTTCAATCGCATCTTTTGTCGATCTAGCAAATCGATCCAACTTCGTTATTACAAGCGTATCGCCTTCGCTGATCTTCTCCATTAATTCGATGAACTGCGGGCGATCTTTCGTTGTTCCTGTGAATTTCTCTTTATAAATGATTTCACATCCCGCATTATGTAAGGCGATCTCCTGCGCCTCTAGATCCTGCATTAATGTACTCACTCTCGCATATCCGTATTTCATAGTTTATCTTCTCCTTTTTGCCCTCTCCTTCGCCTTCACTTTTGAAGGTAAGTTATGAAGGTGTCTTATGTAGCTATCTTATCACACGTTAAAAACCCCGTCAATACTGTTAAGTTATGAAGGTGTATTTATTTATGAAGGTGTTACCCACTGCGCAGTATGATCACGGACTACACCGCTACATATGACCACGCCGACCAACCTGATCGAGATAGGGCGTACCTACCTGCCGTTATCTGATCGACCACACCGCCGTATCATTTGACCAATAGCCCTATACCTATTCGAGATACCCCGATACTATTACCCTGATATGACCTGCCGTATATAGGTACGCTCATACAGGCTCACACATGCGGCTTATGAACTATCGACTAACACAATTGTATCTGAATAACCTAGAAGCTATCAGAGAGGTTCACAGATGCCTTACAATGAATGTTGTGCATTATCACCACATCAGCGCATGGCATACGACTACACCACGGCGTACCACATAACTATCTATCATATCGTGTGGATCTCAGCAGCAGCGGATCAAGATCGTTCTTGTTCGTTGTCTTCTTTAATCGATGCGATTGAATTCGTTTAAAGAATTGTTATTGATCTTCTTCTTCGTTCTCTTCTTCGAACTGATTAAAGTCTGCGATTGATTTCGATTGATCTTCTTATTCGATTGAGTTTCGTTTGTTGTTCGTTGTTCTTTCTTCTTCGAATCGAATTAAAGTTCGTGATCAACTTTCGTTTGTTGTTTCTTCTTCGTAATTCTTTTCGTGAATAAATTAAAGTTCTAAACTTCGAAACTTCTTTTGATCGTCTTCTCGCTTCGTTTCTGAGCTTTTAAAAAGTCGGACATGTCGTAGCATCCCAAAACGAAAAAAAGCGCCAATCCTCCAAGGTACCCCCCGCAGCCCGTTCAGCAGTGGTCTAGAAATAGCGCACACCATTTTGAAATCGGGTAGTTGATCCGCATCAGCAGCGCAGCCTGATCGATCTACCTCACGAAATCCTAGCGAAGCTCTTTTACCCGATCCGTTAAAAGTTAGCGCCTATGTTTTCGAAGACGTTGACGCATTCCGATCGAGTAAATGGACATGATGTCGACTTACTTTCAAACGAAGCCCAAATTTAGACGTTAAAAAGTTTTTATTGGCTAAATATCAATCGATCTCACGAAGTTACCCAACCCCTTGATAATTTAAACGATCATTACTCGATAAAAAATTTCGCTACATATTTTTAAAGTCGGGTAGTCGAGTTTCTTCCATTATAGGTGAGATCAGTCGGTAAAAAATTTCGCATCAGTCGCCCAAACGATCAGGATCAACGCGTTTATGTACGTGAGGGCAGCGGATCAGGATCAGCGGTATCGAATTTATTTCGCATCAGTTGACCGAAAATGATCAGGCGGCAGCGTTTATATAAAGGGAAGGAAATCACGGCAGCTCGTAGCGGATCAATAAAAAGTTTTGCTAGATTGACCGAAACGACCGTGATCAATGTCTCTATATTAACGTAAGCAATTACGGCAGTATGGACGAGGCGACGGGCGGATATTATTTAGATGTTATTCACGCTCTATCCTATTCCATCCTATGCGTAATAAAAGAAGAAAAAAGAACGTAGTTATATTCTCTAGTTAAAATAACTCTAGTTCTTAGTAAATCTAGTTGACCTGTAGTGAACCGCACATGAGAAACGCAGTCTACTTCTTATGAGAAACGCAGTTTACCGCCAAATCATACGCAGTGTACTGCACATTAAGAAACGCAGTTTACCGCCAAATAGAAAAAGGGAGCGATCGGGTAATGAAACAAGAAATGAAAACAGAAAATCTAGTCCAACAAGTAGAAGAAACGCTACAAGAAATCAGGGATCACGAAAACTATGGCAAGTCAGCAGCGGAGATCCAAAAGGATCAGATCGATCAGCCGATGTTCGACAAGTCTATCACACCGAAAGAAAACGATCATACGCTAGACTTCATTAAAATGCCGACCAATCTGCGCTATTACTCATATATGCAGGACTACGGCGTAACAGAAAGCGCGTTGATCCTATATCAAATCATAATCGATTTTTTCAATAAGAAAGAAAAGAAAGCATTCCCGTCTCAATATCGCCTTGCGATGGAAACAGGAAAATCAGTAAGAACGATCAACCATAACATGAAAATTCTACAAAACGTCGGGTTGGTAACAGTTAACCGCCGAGGGATCGGACGCAGCAACGAGTATATTCCATTATTACCGCTAACATTCGATGAATTACTCAAACGATTCCCGAAAGCCGAGGAACGTTACTACAAACAGGCGCTAGCAGTCGAGAAGATCCGCAAGAATGACGAAGAAAAGAAACACGAGATCATGGAGCGCATCGAAAAACGAAAAGTAACTGATCAGGCTGCGAAGAAAACCGGCAGCAGTGACGATATAGAAAGCATGAGTTTCTAGAAAGCGAGGCTTCGCGATGTACATCGAAATCCCCGAAGCTGATCGCCGCTATCTAGATCTATCCGACGAGAAAAAGGCGGCAGCAGCGAAGAAAAAGAAACGTAAGCGAAAGAAAAAACGTAACTATGCGGTTGGGTTCGGCATAACATCGGCTGATCTTGTTATCGAGTTGAATACGGAAGGCGCAGCGGAAAATAAAACGCTGATCAACGAGAATTTGCATAGTTCGTCCAAAATAAATGAAAAAAGTTCCGTAGAGATCACGCTCAATAACGGGCAGGATCTCAATAATTGGGACTATGAAACAAACGAAAAACTATAAATCACTATAAAGGGGATAGCAAAATGAAAAATACAAAAATCAAAATCGAACTAAACGAGGAATTCTATCCGCAGGCGAAGAAAAGCGCCGAAACACCGAAAAACAATGTTGTACCATTTCCAACCGCAGCGCCGTCCGCGCCGCCAATCGTAGCAGCAGCGGATCAAGTAGATGTAATCGAGAATATTGATCAGGATGCGCTTATTAATCCCGAAAACGCCGATCTTCGTGATAAGTATATCGAGAGAGTAGAAGCGCTGGATCTAGTCAAAGGGCTGTTACTGCTGCCAAATTCTGAACTAGCTACGGCGGATCTACTAGCTAAATTCTATAAAGTTCCAATCAATACGATTAGAACGATTTATAAAAGACATCGAGATGAACTGGAATCCGATGGAATGATCTTAAAAAGCGGACGAGATCTCGATCAGTATAGATGTTTAGTTCATAATGAACCAAACAAAAATACAGGAATTTCCACAAGAACGCCAAAGGCATTTTTATTCCCTAAACGTGCGATCCTGAGAATCGGCATGTTGTTACGAGATAGCGAAGTCGCGAAGGAAGTTCGAACACAACTACTCAACATCGAAGGAAACGCGACGGATCAGCAGCGCACAAAAGAAATCGATCACGAGCTAGAATTGCAGGCAGCGATAGGAAAGGCGATCATGAGCGGCGATGTTTTAGAGTTAGCGCAAGCCACTACGAAAATGGCAGACTATAAAAACCGCCATATCGCGAAGATCACGGAAGAGCGAGACGAAGCGCGAGCGGAAATCGACGAGATCAACGGAAAAGAATTAATTTCAATGGAGAACGTCGGAAAGGATTATATAGGCGATATTTCTGCGATGAAATTAAATAGATTTCTACAGGATCAAAAAGTACTAGCGAAAGATAAAACGGACGGTCATTACACTGCTAATTTAAAATATGCGAGATATTTCCGAACAAGTACGTACCATCATAACGGCAAGATCCGAAAAAGTCTGAAAGCAACGCGAGAGGGCGCGAAGTTCATCGCGGATCTATACGAGAAGCACGCGAAGGGAGGCGATCAAAATGCAACAAAGTAAAAAACGATGTCCACAATGTAAGAAATATAAGGATCTCGACCAGTTCCACGAATGCAAATCGAATTTCGATGGACTGCAAGGACGCTGCAAGCCGTGCAATAATCGCACACGAAACACGAATAAAAGAACGTTGATCATCCCTATAGAGATCGACGGGGAAATGATCGATCATCGATATTGCAAAGCCTGCGAAGAGTTAAAGCCGCTAGATCAGTTCTTTAGTAACGGACGAGGCGGAAGGAAAGCGCATTGCAAGCCGTGTTATGTCGAGAAGACGAAGAAAAGCAAAGCGATCAGAGAGGCGTTAGAAAATAACCGACCTGATCAGGCGAAGTCGATCGCCTAAAATATGCGGGGAAAAGTTTCGGTGGAATAAAATCTAAAAAAAATGGAACAACGAGTACAATTTAGACCTCAATAGAAGTACATATATATTGAGAAGAAGATTTTCTTTTTCTCTTTCTAGTTTCCTACTTCTTTTAGTGGGTTTGATCGTTTCTCCATTAGCGGCGGGGTTTCCTCTTCCTTTCCTCGCTGCATCCCCATTGGTCTAGTAAATAGCGCTTCCCGACGTTAGTTACTAGCGCGGCAACACGGGACACATATTGCTTTCTTCATCCTTCCTTTCTTCTTAGTGCCAGCCGTAGGATTCTTCCGATCCACGGCGAGGCGCATTGATCGAGTACATGATTAACACAATTGGGCGGTGAGCTGAATCGCCGTCAGTGCCAGTCTTCGTTCGAATTTATGTAGGCGTCAATATGTTTCGTTCGCAAGCCGACATATGATGCGGTGGCGGGTTTCCCCGCTGCCATATTTTTTAAATATACGATGGTACATTATACGGTCTTCAGCCGGTCAATGTAGTATACATCGAAAGGAGCAAAAACAATGTATCAGATAACGAGCGACAAACTACGATTGATCCGAGCGTTGGCGAACGCATCACAACGAGAGCTAGCGGAAATAATCGGTGTCAATCATAAAAGCGTCTCAGCGTGGGAGGCTAATCGATCGGCATGTAATTCTGAGAGCGTGGCGAAGATCGTTAATTTTGTCGGTGAAGAGAATTTCAAGTTAATCGATGCGCGATTTTACGCGATCCAAACGCAAGACATCATGAAGCAGCTACAAAGAAAGGCGCACGAGCGATTATGATCATAAAACAACATGACGATCATATGACGATCGAAGGCGACGAAGATCTTTTACAACTCGCGGGGATCGAGATCACGCCGACGCCGCTGAGAAAAGACGAGCCACCGATCAATTTTAGTTCACTGCGATGGCTATATGAACAAGCAAAACACAAAAAGACGCGCGATGCTGCTGCATTG
Organism: Bacillus sp. NPDC094077; assembly: GCF_050279465.1. Classification (NCBI taxonomy): domain Bacteria; kingdom Bacillati; phylum Bacillota; class Bacilli; order Caryophanales; family Bacillaceae; genus Bacillus; species Bacillus sp. NPDC094077. The sequence continues at coordinate 350,861 of NZ_JBNNUF010000005.1, forward strand.
TATGTGATCAGCCGCGCCAATTATCTACATCAGATTGATCAAAGAAAACAAAAATAAAACGAAATTAAATGGAGGATACAAAAATGAAAACATCAAAAAACCTAATTCAAGAAGCTCGCAAGATCAAAGGAAACTTTACAGGCAAGGTACTAGGGATGCAAAAACTTTTCCGAGAGAATCAAGCAAAGATCAGAAGTAACGATATGTTAACGGCAAAAGGACAGCTCGCACAGATCGACAAGTTAAAACGAAAACACGAGGTTGTTATGGTCTGCATGATCGAAGAAGAAAAAGAGGCTCACGATAGATTGATCAGCGAGGCTCGTATGTTAGCGGAAAGAGATCTATACAAAGAGCCGTCGAAGGTCGAGAAGAATAAAGAAACGATCTTTAATGCGAAAATGAAAGAGTTAAAAGGTCGCGTATTATTCGCAGTCAACCCGACACGAGCGGCGGAATTCTTAGCGGAAATGGTAGAGGCTGCGGATCATCCGACGTTAGCGCGATCCATTCAAGACGAGTTCTTTACTTTAGGACAAGCAGTATTACAAAGCGCAGGCGGCAGCGTAGAAGCATCGCACAAAGTTCGCCAGGCGTTAGGAAATACACACAATAAACTAGTTCGCGCTACACAAGTCGAAGGAGCGGGCGAAGCATTCGAAGTACTACAAACGATCGAGGCGATCGAAAATGCTGCATTCGTAGATACTGCGAAATATGGCGCGGCGTTTAATGAGTTCTCGAAATATCTAAATGAATACGCGAACGACACGGAGACATATAAGAACGTGCATCGCGATCGCATTCTACAAGTACAGATGGAACATGCAGACATGACAGGCGCACTTATTACTAAGTAACACGGAAGATCGGGGAGGCTTGACGGCTTCCCTACGATCCACTAAATAGAGACAAAAAGGGAGACGACGAAATGACAAGAACAGGCGAAGCGGTTTTATATAATCTCGACCAACTAACTAAAACAGATAGAGAGAACGTAACTACAATGCTACGAGTAGGGACGCATTTGCACGGGCGTAACGGATTCAATCTAGTACGTTGTGTAGAGTCTAACGAATGGCAGATAGTAAAGAAAGTCAATCGAGGGAATGCAGGCGTAAAAGAGGTAGATGTATTTGATCGTTGGCGCTAGGTTGGCGATTATGCTACATAAAATAATAACGAAAAGGATGCGGTAAAATGGCAACACTAATCGAACTATACGAAGAGGAACAACGACTATATAAAAAGCAGGTAGCCCGAAAAGCGGCGCAAGCTGAGGCGGAAAAGGTAGAGAAAGCGGAGATCCGAAAGCTACAGGATGAGATCGCCGAGAAGATCGCCGAAGAGCGAGAGCAACAAAACAAACGATAAGAAAAGGACGTGTTAATGTGCGAACACTATTCGAAATCGAAAGAGATATAAAACGACTAGACGAAGAGAAAGCGAAGGTTATAGCGGAATATAAACAACAACTAAAAGAAGGAGGACGAGAATATGACGAAGAACAATACGAAACAAGATGCAAAGAACTATGCAAGGGATATCACAACTAGAATTACATCGAGAGATATCCAACCGAGAGGAAACGCGGAAACGAAGAAGGCGGCACCGATCGTAATTCACGGGATGGCAATGTCTCGACATCTAAACACAAATTAATGCGAAGACATGACGGAGATCCTAGCGGGTTTCTGTCTTTTTTTTGCACGCAGCGAGATAATATTCGAAAAGTACGATAGGGCAGCCGTTATCGGAACTTATCCCCGACAGTGTGTTACAATTAGTCGAAGCGGAAAGCGAGGATCTCCAATTGACTGGACGTGTGATTGATTGGACAGTTTGAGAAGGTTGTATAAAAAAGGGAGATGGCGCAAAGATGGCGAAATCAAAAGAGAATAATTTAACGGAAAAACTCGTGGAAGGTCGGAGCAAATACGGTGACGGTAACTTCACGGTACAGAACATTGGTGATGAAACTGACCCGAATTGGACTGTAGTAAAAAATGTGAGGAAGGGATCAGCAGGCATTCGCGAAGAGGAAGATATATTAAGACTGCGATCAAAATATATAAAATAGTGCGGAAAGGTGCGCCGAGATTCGCATTTTAAGGCGATTATTTTTTATTCCGTGGATTAGGGGTCATCTAAATGCGTCAGAATTTTCGATAGGGAATTGATAGAACAAAAAGGCATTCAACATTGACGTAGAACTACTATATAGCGTATAATATTAATTAATAAAAACGGTCAGTTGACCGCACAAATGAACGCTCAGCAAGCGAAGAAAAGAATCGTTTATATATCGTAGGTAAATGACGGATCGGGAGTTCGAATCTCTCCTGGGACGCTAAGAAAACCTTGTTATCTTTTGATAACAAGGTTTTTTGTTTAGTGATTAATAAACTTTTCAAAGACAAAACCATAATCTTTCACGTTATATTGTTTCTTCGTATCAACGAGCCAGTTAAAGGCGATCTCGTTCATTTCTTTAAATTGTTCTGCTAGATTTACTTGTGCGTTTGTAATGCGGCTAAAAGTGTTAGAAGCCATATCTAGACTTTTATGTGCATACTGCAATGTAATATCGTTGTCGTATGAAATTTCTTCGATTTTAAGTAGAGCCTTATATAAATCTTTTAATTCTTCAATATGTTTTTTATGAACATCAATTGAGTAATGCTCATCTCCCATTAGAAACTTAATTTCTACATCTAAATCAATCGTTCCCGCAGTTTCAAGTGCTACGTTTTTAATTTGATACTTACTATAGCTAAAGCGGCGTAGTGTACGCTTTTTGCTTGTCGCACTTGTACCATCTAGGTGGATTAATCCTTTGTTTGTGAAACAATATTCATCTGATTTTGATTTAATTAGAAAATAAATTTTCTCTCCATCTTCATGCATCACGTAATCATCAGCATCAACTTTATCATAATCTTTCGGTGTAATAACAGAACCTACATCGCTTAGTCCTAATACATCTGCAGCCATTTTTTTAAACATACATAATCCCCCTTGTAAATTAAATTCTTAATTGTACAAAAATATATTAACATGATTTTAATCTGGTGTTTTCTCGTAATACGAAAATATTTGAAGGTAAGTTAAGAAAAGTAACGAATATTATTTTGAAAATATGTAAAAAGGTGCTGAGAAAAAGTGTACCATCATACAAAAACAAAAGGAGATTTAGCAGTTTTTAAGGCCCAAGTTGATTTGTATGAAAAAGGATATATGATTTTAACACCACAAACGGAACATTCTCCGTTTGATCTTGTAGTGTATAAAGATGGAGTATTTAAGAGGGTGCAAGTGAAATGTAGAGAATTGAATTCGAGGGGAATTCTTGAAGTTAGATTTCGTTCTAGTTATTCTACTGCAAACGGAGTCATAACAAAAGAAGTTAATAAAGGAGAAATAGATGTGTATTGCATATATTGTCCTCAAACGGATTTATGCTATTATTTCGATCCTAAATCGTTTAATAAATCCGCTAGTTTGAGAGTGGATTCTCCGAAAAATCTCCAAGAGAAAAAAGTTAATTCCGCAAATGATTATAGAGAAATTCCGTAAAATCGCCTCTAGTTATATGAGGTGTTTTTTATGTCTTTTGAAATCTTACAATTCTGTAAGGTAACTGTAAGGAAGTTCGATGGTAACAAATTGCAAATCTTTTATAATTAAGGTAACAACGATAAAACGAGGAGGAAGAAATGATGAAAGGATTAATCGTAACGGGCTTAACAGTTGCTTTTGGATTTGTAGCGTATGAGAAATTAACGTATGTAGTTGATGTTGTAAAACATTTAATAGCTTAGAGAAAACTGCCATGAGAGGGAAAGGGAATGAGTGAATGAATGGAATGGTTATTCGGAATTATAGGTACTTGTAGTGTAGTGTTATTGTTCTTTGTCCCGAGTGGTATACTTAGTTCGACAACGAGTTTGTTCTTCTTAAGTTTGTTTGCTTGTACGATGCTTATTATTATGTTTTTAATGAAGCGAAGTAAACCAATCTTCTATTTTAGCATGATTGTTATGGCAATTATTGTTCTCCAAATTATTACCCTTGTTATATACCCCACAATTATAAAAGCTTTCCATTAATGATAAATCCTCTGCGTCGGTTGCTGAGGGTTTTTATTTGTGTAATCTTTTTTTTTACTGAAGATTTATTCATATTGAAATATAAAAATTAAATATTTTCATATTTCAAACAAATGGTTTTGGGATGTTGTGTTCTCATTACGCATTTGATATATTTACTTTGAAGATAATTAAAATCTAGAAAAAGAGGCGGACGTATGGATAAAAAAGAAAATACGGTCGTATTGTTTCCGCAACTATCAGAGCGCTATATTGATGAAGGTTTTTTAGCGCTGAAAGAGCGGAAATTCGAAGATGCATTGCGCTGCTTTGAAATTTTACGTCAGTATAATGCGGAAACGGAACAAACGGAATTAGCTTCAGTTATTTGTTTGCTGGAATTAAAACGTATGGAAGAAGCGAAAGACAAATGTGAACAGTTGCTTGAAACAGGAGTTGTTTTATTTGGTGATATTCTTGAAACGTATGTAACTATTTTAGTTCAAACAAATGATTATGAAGGTGTTATTGAAACTGTTGAAAAAGTTTTGCAAACGAAAGATGTAATGCCTGAACAAAAGGAAAAATTAGCGCAGCTCGCTTTATTTGCAGAAGGGATGCTAAATGAGGAAGATATGTCGCTAGTGGATTCGAATTTTGAATTGGGTGAGTTTACTAATGAAATTTTTGGAGAAAGCTTTGGGCAAAAGCTAAGAGCGATTCAGCAACTTTCGTTAAAAGACTTGGAGCTCGCATTACCTGTTTTAAAGAAATTTTTAATAGACGAAAAGCAGCACCCTTATTTGAAAACTTCTATTTTATATAAAATGATAGAAAATCAAATAGAAGAAGAGATAGAAGTGGAAAAGTTTGGAAATACAATCAAGGTAATTCCAGCATTTACAGGTCATAATGAGGAGCAATCCGATAACATTATACATAAATTATCAAGCCGATTAGAGCAAAATTATCCCGATATATTTGATGCGATGGTTACATATTGGAGAGAATTGCAAATTAGCGTTTTCCCGTTCCCTCTATTAATGGATAAAGTAGAGATTTGGGCTGCTGTTTTAGAGAGGATTGGAAGAAAACGGTTCGGATTGGCTATTGATGAGGAAAAACTTATGGCAGCATATAATATTGAACTAGAAGAGTTCCATATTGCCTATCAATGGTTATTACGTGTTGAAAGAGAAGGGTATTTGCCCGTATAATTATGAAAAAGAATGGTTCAGTTCTTGAAACGAGCATATTCTATGTTATAATGTAAGGGTTGCAAAAGGCAGAAAACTGCCTGTTTGTAAGAGAAGAGAAGTGTAATTCTCTTACTTAATATGTTTCATATTATTCTCGAACAAAATATACCGTAGTTGCCTTTTAGGCAATTAGTAGATTAGAACAGTATATCTGAAAGCTTTTGCTAGAGGGTTATTTGTAATTTGTTATTTCAAAAAAGAGATAATGAAGGTCTGAATCTATAGAGGTATGTGCATACATTATTATAGTTGGAGGGAAAGAATAAATGGCTGCAAAATGGGAAAAATTAGAAGGTAACGTTGGCGTTTTAACAATCGAAGTTGATGCTAAAGAAGTAAATAACTCTATCGACGCTGCGTTCAAAAAAGTAGTAAAAACAATTAACGTACCAGGTTTCCGTAAAGGGAAAATGCCTCGTCCGTTATTCGAACAACGCTTTGGTATTGAATCTTTATACCAAGATGCTTTAGATATCATCTTACCAAAAGCATACGGTGAAGCAATCGATGAAACTGGTATCTTCCCAGTTGCTCATCCTGAAATCGACATCGAGAAATTCGAAAAAAATGCTAACCTTATCTTCACTGCAAAAGTTACAGTGAAACCTGAAGTTAAATTAGGTGAGTACAAAGGTTTAGCAGTAGCAAAAGTTGAAACAACTGTAACTGACGAAGATGTAGAGAACGAATTAAAATCTTTACAAGAGCGTCAAGCTGAACTAGTTGTTAAAGAAGAAGGAACTGTTGAAAATGGTGATACAGCTGTAATCGACTTCGAAGGTTTCGTTGATGGCGAAGCATTTGAAGGCGGAAAAGGCGAAAACTACTCTCTTGCAATCGGTTCTGGTACTTTCATCCCAGGTTTCGAAGAACAAGTAATTGGTCTTAAATCTGGTGAGTCTAAAGACGTTGAAGTATCATTCCCAGAAGAGTACCATGCTGCTGAATTAGCTGGCAAACCAGCAACATTCAAAGTAACAATTCACGAAATCAAAACAAAAGAACTTCCTGAGTTAAACGACGAGTTCGCTAAAGAAGCAGACGAAGCGGTTGCAACTCTTGATGAATTAAAAGCAAAACTTCGCACAAACTTAGAAGAAGGCAAAAAGCACGAAGCTGAGCACAAAGTACGTGACGAAGTAGTAGAATTAGCTGCCGCTAACGCTGAAATCGAAATTCCAGAAGCTATGATCGACACTGAGTTAGATCGTATGGTTCGTGAATTCGAGCAACGTTTAAGCCAACAAGGTATGAACCTTGAGCTTTACTACCAATTCACAGGTACTGACGCTGACAAATTAAAAGAGCAAATGAAAGAAGATGCACAAAAACGTGTAAGAATCAACCTTGTTCTTGAAGCTATCATTGAAGCTGAAAACATCGAAGTTACTGAAGAAGAAGTAACTGCAGAAGTTGAAAAAATGGCTGAAATGTACGGTATGCCAGTAGACGCTATCAAGCAAGCTCTTGGAAGCGTAGACGCTTTATCTGAAGATCTTAAAGTGCGTAAAGCTGTAGACTTCTTAGTAGACAACAGCAAAGCTGCATAATAAAATAACAAGGCGCGATTTTAATCGTGCCTTGTTTTATAAATATAGAAATATATTTATAAAACTTTTCGATGGAGAAGGAAAAGTTCCTTTACAAGTCGAATATACATATTTCAAAAGTTTTAAAAATTTTTTATTTGTACATAACTAGTCATATTATTTGTATTTCTCGCCACGTAGTGACATAATATGTATTTACATACGATACATTTATCGTGTACATACGAAGGCAAGAGGTTAGCACTTTGTAAGGGGTGTGAAAATATGTTTAAATTTAATGATGAAAAAGGGCAATTAAAATGTTCTTTCTGTGGTAAAACACAAACGCAAGTTCGAAAGTTAGTAGCAGGTCCAGGTGTTTACATTTGTGACGAGTGTATCGAACTTTGTACTGAAATTGTACAAGAGGAGCTTGCGAAGGACGAAGAAGTAGAATTCAAAGATGTACCGAAACCGGTAGAAATTCGTGAAATCTTAGATGAGTATGTCATCGGACAAGATAATGCGAAAAAAGCACTAGCGGTAGCGGTATATAACCATTACAAACGCATTAATTCTAACAGCAAAATTGATGATGTAGAATTAGCGAAGAGTAATATCGCACTTATCGGGCCAACAGGTAGTGGTAAAACATTATTGGCACAAACATTAGCGCGTATTTTGAATGTTCCATTTGCAATCGCGGACGCAACATCTTTAACAGAAGCTGGATACGTTGGGGAAGATGTAGAAAACATCTTACTAAAATTAATCCAAGCAGCTGATTATGATGTAGAGAAAGCGGAAAAAGGAATCATTTATATTGATGAGATTGATAAAGTGGCACGTAAGTCTGAAAATCCATCAATTACACGTGATGTATCTGGTGAAGGTGTGCAGCAGGCGCTTCTGAAAATTTTAGAAGGTACTGTAGCAAGCGTCCCACCTCAAGGTGGTCGTAAGCATCCACACCAAGAGTTTATTCAAATTGATACAACGAATATCTTATTCATTTGTGGTGGAGCGTTTGATGGCATCGAGCCAATTATTAAACGTCGCCTTGGTGAAAAAGTAATTGGATTCGGTTCTGAGAAGAAAAATGCTGATGTAAATGAGAAGCATGTTTTATCTCATGTATTACCAGAGGACCTTTTAAGATTTGGTTTAATTCCAGAGTTTATCGGTCGTCTTCCAGTTATCGCGAACTTAGAGCCACTTGATGAAGATGCTCTTGTTGATATTTTAACGAAACCGAAAAATGCACTTGTTAAGCAATTCCAAAAACTATTGGAGCTTGACGATGTTGAGTTAGAGTTTGAAGAAGGCGCACTAATTGAAATTGCGAAAAAAGCAATTGAACGTAAAACAGGTGCTCGTGGACTTCGTTCTATTATTGAGGGCTTAATGCTTGAGGTAATGTTCGAACTTCCATCTCGCAAAGATATCGAGAAGTGTATTCTTACAAAAGAAACAGTAGCTGATAATGCGGCACCAAAATTGGTGTTACAAGACGGTACTGTACTTGATACAAAAACATCTGCATAATGCGAAGGAGAAACAGCAATTTTTATAATTGCTGTTTTTCTTTATGTTTAGCTAAGTTCCTCCGCGGAAATACTAAGAGATAAAACATTGCGGGAGGAAATAAATGATGAGCTGGACGAATATATTTTTACTTGTTCAACTTGTTTTTGGTGTAATTGTCGGATTGTATTTTTGGCACTTACTTCGAAATCAACGAACACAAAAAGTTTCAATTGATCGAGAATCAAAAAAAGAATTAGAACAGCTTCGCAAAATGCGTGAGATTTCTTTAACAGAGCCGCTTGCGGAAAAGGTGCGTCCTACATCCTTTTTAGATATTGTAGGGCAAGAGGACGGGATTAAGTCGTTAAAAGCGGCTCTTTGTGGTCCGAATCCGCAACATGTCATTATATATGGTCCGCCAGGTGTCGGAAAGACAGCAGCAGCACGTCTTGTATTAGAAGAAGCGAAACGAAATCCAAAATCTCCATTTCGTACGAATGCAACATTTATTGAACTTGATGCGACGACAGCTAGGTTTGATGAACGGGGTATTGCAGACCCATTAATTGGCTCGGTGCATGATCCGATTTATCAAGGTGCTGGTGCGATGGGGCAAGCAGGTATTCCGCAACCGAAAAAAGGCGCTGTAACAGATGCGCATGGTGGTATTTTGTTCATTGATGAGATTGGTGAACTACATCCGATTCAAATGAACAAAATGTTAAAGGTGTTAGAAGATCGGAAAGTATTTTTAGAAAGTGCGTACTATAGTGAAGAGAATACGATGATTCCAACTTACATACATGACATTTTTCAAAAAGGTTTACCAGCAGATTTTCGCTTAGTCGGAGCGACGACACGTTCACCAGAAGAAATCCCACCTGCTATTCGGTCACGTTGCTTAGAAGTTTTCTTTCGTGAATTAGATACGGAGGAAATTCAAAAAGTAGCGAAGAATGCAGCTGAAAAAGTGGAAATGCAAATAAGTGAAAATGGTATTGAAATGATTGGAATGTATGCAAGGAATGGACGAGAGGCAATCAATCTTGTACAAATTTCGGCTGGTATGGCGATAAATGAAGAGCGTTCTTTCATTAAAGATGAAGATATAGAGTGGGTTGTTCACTCTAGTCAGCTTACACCGAAATATGAAAAACGTATTTATCCGATTCCAAGAATTGGTCTTGTAAACGGACTTGCTGTATATGGACCAAATACAGGTACGTTATTAGAAATTGAAGTAACAGCAATTCCAGCGAAAGATAAAGGATCGATAAATGTTACTGGAATTGTAGAAGAAGAAAGTGTTGGTGGACAAACGAAATCCATTCGCCGTAAAAGTATGGCGAAAGGTTCTGTTGATAATGTATTAACAGTACTTCGTTCTTTAGATGTGTTGCCAGAAGGGTATGATATACATATTAATTTTCCAGGGGGTATCCCAATTGATGGGCCTTCGGCAGGAATCGCTATGGCAACAGGTGTATATTCAGCGGTGCATCGCACATATGTAAATAATGAAGTAGCGATGACAGGTGAAATAAGTATACACGGAGAAGTGAAGCCGATTGGTGGTGTGTACGCAAAAATAAAAGCTGCGAAAAAAGCGGGAGCTAAGAAAGTTATCATTCCTGCTGAAAACATGCAACCATTTTTGTACACAATAAAGGGAATTGAAATCATTCCTGTTCGTAAGTTGAAAGAAGTATTTGAGTTAACGTTTATGCAGGGAAATATGCATCGAGAGCTTGATGTACATACTACTGTAGACGAAACTGATGCACAATCGATGTGAAAATAAACGATAATAAAATTTGCCAGACTTCGTTTAAGTTTGTATGCTTAAGCGGAGTCTTTTTTTCTTTTTGTAAGGGAGGAAAAGAAGATATTTACAATTGCGGGGAATCTCTGCAATTGCATCTAGATGTATTGTAATATAAAATAGTTGAACAGGAGTTTAATTTATTATGGAGGTGCTATGTCTAGTATGAATACGAACGAAAGAATCGTGCCCCTCCTACCATTAAGAGGCGTTCTCGTATATCCAACGATGGTTCTGCATCTTGATGTAGGACGTGATAAATCGATACAAGCACTAGAGCAGGCGGCAATGGATGAAAATATCATCTTTTTAGCGATGCAAAAAGAAATGAATATCGATGATCCGAAAGAAGATGACATATATAGTGTAGGTACAGTGGCGAAAGTGAAGCAAATGTTAAAATTGCCGAACGGTACGCTTCGTGTCCTTGTGGAAGGTTTACATAGAGCAGAAGTAATAGAGTTTATCGAAGAAGAAAATGTAGTGCAAGTTTCTATTAAAACGGTAACTGAAGAAGTAGAAGATGATTTAGAAGAGAAAGCTCTTATGCGTACGTTACTGGAGCATTTCGAACAATATATTAAAGTTTCGAAAAAAGTTTCAAATGAAACATTTGCGACGGTAGCTGATGTAGAAGAACCAGGAAGATTAGCTGATCTAATCGCTTCTCACTTGCCGATTAAAACGAAGCAGAAACAAGAAATTTTAGAGATTGTATCTGTAAAAGAACGATTACATACATTGATTTCAATTATTCAAGATGAACAAGAGTTACTTAGCTTAGAAAAGAAAATTGGACAAAAAGTGAAACGGTCAATGGAGCGTACGCAAAAAGAATATTTCTTACGTGAGCAAATGAAGGCGATTCAAACAGAACTTGGCGATAAAGAAGGTAAGGGCGGCGAAGTAGAAGAACTTCGTGGGAAAATTGAACAGTCTGGAATGCCTGAAGAAACAATGCAGGCTGCACTGAAAGAGTTAGATCGTTATGAAAAGTTACCAGGAAGTTCAGCTGAGAGTGGTGTTATTCGCAATTACATCGATTGGTTATTGGCGCTTCCTTGGACAGAAGCAACGGAAGATATGATTGATCTTGCTCATTCGGAAGAAATATTAAATAAAGATCATTACGGTCTTGAAAAAGTGAAAGAGCGCGTACTTGAATATTTAGCTGTACAGAAGTTAACGAACTCATTAAAAGGACCTATTCTTTGTTTAGTAGGACCTCCTGGGGTCGGAAAAACTTCGTTAGCTCGTTCAATTGCAACATCATTGAATCGTAACTTTGTCCGTGTATCCCTTGGTGGTGTGCGTGATGAATCTGAAATTCGTGGTCACCGACGTACATACGTTGGAGCAATGCCAGGACGTATTATTCAAGGTATGAAAAAGGCGAAAACAGTTAATCCAGTCTTCTTATTAGATGAGATTGATAAAATGTCTAACGATTTCCGTGGGGACCCATCAGCAGCATTACTTGAAGTATTAGATCCAGAACAAAACCATAACTTTAGCGATCATTACATTGAAGAGCCATATGATCTATCGAAAGTTATGTTTGTAGCAACTGCAAATACACTTTCAAGTATTCCAGGTCCATTACTTGACCGTATGGAAATCATTTCGATTGCTGGGTATACAGAACTTGAAAAAGTTCACATTGCTCGTGAACATTTATTGCCGAAACAATTAAAAGAGCATGGTTTACGAAAAGGTAATTTACAAGTGCGTGATGAAGCGCTTCTTGAAATTATTCGTTATTATACGCGTGAGGCTGGTGTTCGTACGTTAGAGCGTCAAATTGCAAAAGTTTGCCGTAAAGCAGCAAAAATTATCGTTACAGCAGAACGTAAGCGTGTTGTAGTAACTGATAAAAACATTGTTGATTTACTTGGTAAGCACATATTCCGTTATGGGCAAGCTGAGAAGACAGACCAAGTTGGTATGGCAACAGGTTTAGCTTACACAGCGGCGGGCGGCGATACACTGGCAATTGAAGTGTCTGTAGCACCAGGGAAAGGGAAATTAATTTTAACAGGGAAACTTGGGGATGTTATGAAAGAATCAGCACAAGCTGCGTTTAGCTATATCCGTTCTCGTGCAGAAGAGCTTCATATCGATCCAGATTTCCATGAGAAAAATGATATTCATATTCACGTTCCAGAAGGAGCAGTTCCAAAAGATGGACCGTCAGCAGGTATTACGATGGCAACGGCACTTATTTCTGCACTAACAGGCATTCCTGTAAGTAAAGAAGTTGGTATGACAGGTGAAATAACACTTCGTGGTCGTGTACTACCAATTGGTGGTTTAAAAGAAAAAATATTAAGTGCTCACCGCGCAGGTTTAACAAAAATTATTTTACCAGCGGAAAATGAGAAAGATTTAGATGATATTCCAGAGAGCGTAAAAGAAAACCTTACGTTTGTGCTTGCATCTCATTTAGATGAAGTATTGGAGCACGCATTAGTAGGAGTGAAACAATGAAAGTAACAAAAGCAGATATTGTAATTAGTGCTGTTAAACCAGAACAATATCCAGACAGTGACTTACCAGAAATTGCATTAGCAGGTCGTTCAAATGTCGGGAAGTCTTCCTTTATTAATAAAATTTTAAATCGTAAAAAGTTAGTGCGTATTTCTTCTAAACCAGGAAAAACACAAACACTGAACTTTTTCTTAATCAATGAAATGATGCATTTTGTTGACGTTCCAGGTTACGGATATGCGAAAGTATCTAAAACGGAGCGCGCGGCATGGGGCAAAATGATTGAAACATACTTTACAACACGTGAGCAATTAGACGCAGCTGTACTAGTAGTTGATTTACGTCACCAACCAACAAACGATGACGTGATGATGTATGATTTCTTAAAGCATTATGAAATCCCAACAATTATTATTGCGACGAAGGCCGATAAGATTCCGAAAGGGAAATGGCAAAAGCATTTAAAAGTTGTAAAAGAAACGCTAGACATTGAAAGTGGCGATGAAGTGGTTCTATTTTCTTCTGAAACAGGACTTGGAAAAGAAGAAGCGTGGAAAGCCATTCATAAATTTACAAAAACAAAAAACGCGTGACGGATGTCGCGCGTTTTTTATTTGCTTAAATTTTTTTAGCGTACGTTTAATGTAACCTCAATATTTCCTCTCGTTGCTTTCGAGTAAGGACATACACCGTGAGCAGCTTCTACAAGTTCTTGTGCTTCGGCGTGAGAAACGCCAGCGACATGTACATCAAGTACAGCAGATAGTCCGAAACCACCATCTGTATCTTTTCCGATAGAAACGTGAGCAGTTACTTCTGTACTCTCTACTTTCACACGTTTTGTACGGATGACAAGTTGTAATGCACTATCAAAACAAGCTGCATAACCAGCTGCAAATAGTTGTTCTGGATTTGTTGCCTCTCCGCCTGCACCGCCTAGTGCTTTTGGCATTTTCACATTAAGATTTAATATGCCGTCATCTGAAACTACTTTCCCGTTTCTTCCACCTGTTGCTGTTACTGAAGCAGTATATAATTTATCCATGTTTATTCCCCTTTTCTATCATTAATTGTTTTCATTGTTTCAATTAGTTTATTTAATTGGATTAATAAAGAACGATATTCTTGCCCTGTAATTCCTAAATTTGTAGCCATCGTTGTCGGTAATGAACAAGCCTTTTCTTTTAAATCTTTACCTTGTTCTGTTAATTCAATACAAACTTTTCGCTCGTCTTCTTTGGAACGAACGCGTTTTACAAGTTTTAATGATTCCATTCGTTTTAACATAGGTGTTAAAGTACCAGAATCTAAAAATAAACGTTCGCCAATTTCTTTTACTGTTAGTCCGTCTTGCTCCCATAGTACGAGTAAAGTAATATACTGGGGATACGTAATGCCCATTTCTTCTAAATATGGTCGGTAAAAACGGGTAACCTCCTTAGAGCAGGCATAAATAGAAAAACAAAGTTGGTTATCTAGATGCAAAGAATCTTCTGTCATAAATAACTCCCTTCTAATTGAGTTGTGCACAATTTAATTTTGTAAAATCAATATAACGAAAAAGAAATACAATGTCAAATACATTGTATTGAGAAAGTGTGTGCTACATTTTGGAACAATCATACATATTTTCCTTCATGATGAAAGAAGATAGGAAAGATGATGTTATAATTCATATGGAATAGTTTCCATCACTTGATTATGAGGACTTTTTTTGGTAACGTACAAATAGAGTTGTTAATTTATAATCATTATAAAGTAGAAAATTCTTATTAGTTTTACTGAATCTCCTTCATTACATACGGAGAATAATTAAAAAATAATCGGTTGTTCACACGATTGTCAGATTCATAAGAGGAAAGTTGTATTATGATAGTAGATAAAGTGATAAAACGGGTGAAGGGGGACATGCTGCGTGCATATTCTTGTTGTTAGTGTAAATTATCGAACAGCCCCTGTAGAATTTCGTGAGAAGCTAGCGTTTCAAGCGGCAGAGCTAGAGCAGGCAATGATGACATTACAAAATCAAAAGAGCGTGTTAGAAAATGTCATTGTATCAACTTGTAATCGCACAGAAATTTACGCTGTTGTCGATCAATTACACACGGGACGGTATTATATTAAGAAGTTTTTAGCTGATTGGTTTCAGTTTGAAATAGAAGAGGTCGCACCATATTTAACTATTTTTGAACAAGATGGTGCAATAGATCATTTATTCCGCGTAACGTGCGGTTTAGATTCTATGGTAGTTGGAGAGACACAGATTTTAGGTCAAATAAAAGATAGCTTTTTAGAAGCGCAGCAAGTAAAAGCAACAGGCACAATTTTTAATGAATTGTTTAAGCAAGTCATTACGTTAGCAAAACGTGCGCATTCAGAAACGACAATTGGTGAAAGCGCGATGTCTGTTAGTTATGCCGCTGTTGAGCTTGGAAAGAAAATATTTGGTGAGTTAACAGATTGTCATGTGCTTATTCTTGGTGCTGGTAAAATGGGTGAACTTGCATTGCAAAACTTATACGGAAGTGGTGCTCGTAAAGTAACGGTCATGAATAGAACTCTATCGAAAGCGGAAGTAATGGCTGAGAAATATATGGGGCATGCAAAATCTTTAAGTGAATTGCAATGTGCATTATTAGAAGCCGATATTTTAATTAGTTCAACTGGTGCATCAGAATATGTCATTACGAAAGAGATGATGACAAAAGTAGAGAAAATGCGCTCTGGTCGTCCGTTATTTATGGTGGATATCGCAGTACCACGTGATATTGATCCCGCAATTGATGAACTAGAAGGTTCTTTCTTATATGATATTGATGATTTGCAAGGAGTAGTGGAAGCAAACCGTGCTGAGCGTTTGAAAGAAGCAGAGAAAATTCAATTTATGATTGAAGAGGAAATTGTTTTATTTAAAACGTGGTTAAGTACACTTGGTGTTGTCCCGTTAATATCGGCTCTTCGTGATAAGGCACTTGCTATTCAAAGTGACACGATGGAAAGTCTTGAGCGGAAAATACCAACTCTTAGTGATCGTGAGAAAAAAGTAATTAGTAAGCATACGAAAAGTATTATTAACCAATTATTAAAAGACCCAATTTTAGTAGCGAAAGAATTAGCTGCTGAAGAGGGAGCGCCGGAAAAACTAGCTTTATTTGCGAAGATTTTTGATCTAGAGGTAGAAGAAGTAGAAGTAGAGAGACATACGGAAGAAGTAGAACATAAAAGAGCGTGGACACCATCCGTTCCATCTTTATAATCTGGAAGGATGATCGGATGAGTTTTTTAAATAACAGTATTATTTATCATATTGCAATTATCTTATATGCTTGTAGCATTAGTTTATATTTTATAGATTATTTCCAAAGTAACCGAAAGGCGAACCGATTTGCTTTTTGGTTACTTTCGATTGTATGGGTTCTGCAGTCTATTTTTATGTTGCTTAGGGCCACAGATTCAGAAACGAATCCCATTTTAACTTTATTATCAGGGATTTATTTTTATGTATGGTTATTGATTACGATGTCATTAGTCATTAATCGATTTATGCGCATTGACTTTTTGGTCTTTTTTACAAATGTAGTCGCATTTGGCGTAAGCGCTTTTTCTATTTTTACACCGCTCGGAAAGATGTCGCCAATACTTGCTGAACAATTAGTTTCAGAACTTGTATACGTACATGTCGGTATGGCAATTATTTCTTATGCCACATTTACTGTATCGTTTATTTTTTCTATTATGTATTTATTGCAATACCGCCTATTAAAAAAGAAAAAATGGAATGCGAGATTAAGAAGGTTAGGAAATTTGCCGAAGCTTGAATCTATGTCTTACGGACTAAATTTATTTTCTGTTCCGTTTTTCTTATTAGCAATTATATTAGGATGCATATGGGGATATACAAAATTGGATAATTTCCATTGGTATGATACGAAAGTAATCGGGTCTTTTGTCGTACTACTTACATATTGTGCGGGCTTATATTTACGAGCGGCAGATGTGTTGCAAGGTAAGAAAATTGTGCAGTGGAATATCGGGGCATTTCTCGTAATGCTAGTTAACATTTTTCTATTAAGCAGTTTATCTAATTTCCACTTTTGGTATTTATAATGAGGAGAGAGAATTATGCGCAAAATTATTGTAGGTTCACGAAAGAGTAAACTAGCATTAACACAAACAAATTGGTTTATCGATCAATTAAAAGCGCTTGGTTTACCATATGAATTTGAAGTGAAAGAAATCGTCACAAAGGGTGATGTTATTTTAGATGTTACTCTTTCAAAAGTAGGCGGAAAAGGTTTGTTTGTGAAAGAAATTGAACATGCGTTACTTACGAAAGAAATCGATATGGCTGTACATAGTATGAAAGATATGCCGGCCGTGCTTCCAGAAGGATTAACGATTGGTTGTACACCAAAGCGTGTTGATCCTCGTGATGCTTTTATTTCTAAAGGCGGAGAATCGTTTAAAGAGTTAGCTAAAGGTGCAACGTTAGGAACGAGTAGTTTGAGACGTAGTGCGCAATTATTAGCTGCAAGACCAGATTTACAAGTGAAGTGGATTCGTGGAAACATCGATACACGCTTACGTAAGTTGAAAGATGAAGATTATGATGCGATTATTTTAGCGACAGCTGGATTACAGAGAATGGGCTGGGATGATGAAGTGATTACAGAACATTTAGATGAAATGTTATGTGTACCAGCCGTAGGACAAGGGGCATTAGCGATTGAATGTCGTGAAGACGATAAGGATTTACTGGAGTTGTTATCACATATTAATGATGCAGTAACAGAAAAAACAGTGGCAGCAGAGCGAGTATTCCTTCACAAACTTGAAGGTGGATGCCAAGTTCCAATCGCTGGATATGCAACCCTTAAAGAAAATGATGCAATTGAATTAACTGCGCTTGTCGGTTCTATGGACGGTTCTGTTTTATTGAAAGAGACAGTATTAGGAACTGATCCAGAGCAAGTAGGATTAGAAGCTGCAGACCGTTTAATTAAACAAGGAGCAAAAGAGCTCATCCTTGCTGCAAATAAGGAGCAACAATAAATATGGATGCTCTCGCTGGCAAAACAGTTTTGATTACACGTGCCCAGCATCAAGCGAAACAAATGAGTGTAGCGGTGAAAGAAAGGAGCGGAATTCCATTGGAAATTCCGCTTTTGCGTATGGAAGGCACATCTCAGCAACAAATTCAACGTGCAGCAAGGCAACTACATTCGTATGACTGGGTTATTTTTACGAGTAAAAATGGTGTAGCTTTTTTTCTGGATGGTTTAAGAAAGAAAATACCTTTAGCTATTAAAATTGCTGCAGTGGGTGTGAAAACAAAATTAGAGTTGGAAAAAAGAGGCTATGAAGTTCATTTTGTTCCATCGTCATTTGTCGCAGAGGCATTTGCAGAGGAGTTTGTAAAAGAGTTAAGTGGAAATGAGCGTATTTTATTTCCGAAAGGGAACTTAGCAAGAGATGTAATCCCAGTAAAGTTAAGGGAGTTTGGTGTTTTTCTAGATGAGCTAATCGTATACGGTACGAAAGCGAATATAGAGAAAAAGCAAGAGCTTATAAGTGCATTGAAATTAGGGAAAGTAAATATTATTACTTTTACGAGCCCTTCAACTGTTGATAGTTTTGTTCATTTACTCGAGGGTACAAACTGGAGAGAATGGACAAAAAAATGTACAATTGCTTGTATAGGACCGATAACAGCAAAAGAGGCAAGAAGCTATTTCTCAGAAGTTATCGTACCAGAAAAATACACAATAGAATCGTTAATACAATGCATTTGTGAATCTACTTTACATGCATAATCAAAATAAAAGAATGGGGATAGAAATCTATGAATTCTTTACAATTTAATCGTCATCGTCGTTTAAGACAAAGCGGGGGCATGCGTGCGCTTGTGCGTGAAACTTTTTTACATACAGAAGATTTTATTTACCCTATTTTTGTATTAGAAGGAGAAAATACTCGTAATGAAGTTCCTTCTATGCCAGGCGTATATCAAATCTCTTTAGATTTATTGCAAGCTGAAATGCAAGAAGTTGCTGATTTAGGTATTCGCTCTGTTATTGTATTTGGTTTACCTGCTGAAAAGGATGAAGTTGGATCATCAGCATATTGTGAGCATGGAATTGTACAGCTTGCAATTAAACAAATTAAAGATGAGTTCCCTGAGCTAGTAGTAGTTGCAGATACATGTTTATGCCAATTCACAAGCCATGGTCATTGCGGTGTGATTGAAGATGGCGTTATTTTAAATGATGAGTCTCTTGCAGTTCTTGCAAAAACAGCTGTAAGCCAAGCGAAAGCAGGAGCAGACATTATTGCTCCATCTAATATGATGGATGGATTTGTAACGGCAATTCGTCACGCGTTAGATGAAAATGGTTTTTCACACGTACCAGTTATGTCGTACGCTGTGAAATATTCATCAGCATTTTACGGACCGTTCCGTGATGCAGCACATGGTGCACCGCAGTTCGGTGATCGTAAAACATATCAAATGGACCCAGCAAATCGTATGGAAGCATTCCGTGAAGCAGAATCAGATGTAATGGAAGGGGCCGACTTCTTAATTGTAAAACCAGCTCTTTCTTACTTAGATATCGTTCGTGATGTGAAAAATAACTTTAACTTACCAGTCGTAGCTTATAACGTAAGTGGTGAATATTCTATGATTAAAGCAGCAGCACAAAATGGCTGGATTAACGAAAAAGAAGTTGTATTAGAGAAGTTAATAAGCATGAAGCGCGCAGGAGCAGACTTAATTATTACATATCATGCAAAAGATGCGGCAAGATGGTTACAAGAAGGAGGCGCTAAATAATGAAAAAATTTGATAAGTCGATTGCGGCGTTTGAAGAGGCACAAGACTTAATGCCTGGAGGCGTAAATAGCCCTGTTCGTGCTTTTAAGTCTGTTGGTATGAATCCGTTGTTTATGGAGCGTGGAAAAGGCTCTAAAGTATATGATATCGATGGTAATGAATACATCGATTACGTATTATCGTGGGGACCTTTAATTCATGGTCATGCGAACGATCGTGTTGTTGAGGCTTTAAAAGCTGTTGCTGAAAAAGGAACAAGCTTTGGTGCACCAACAGAAATTGAAAATAAACTAGCAAAACTTGTTATTGAGCGCGTGCCATCGATTGAGATTGTACGTATGGTTAACTCTGGAACAGAGGCGACAATGAGTGCGCTACGTTTAGCACGTGGTTATACAGGGCGTAACAAAATTTTGAAATTTATTGGTTGTTACCACGGTCATGGCGATTCGTTATTAATTAAAGCTGGTTCTGGTGTGGCGACTCTAGGCTTACCAGATAGCCCTGGTGTACCAGAAGGTGTAGCGCAAAATACGATTACAGTAGCTTATAATGATTTAGAAAGTGTGAAATATGCTTTTGAACAATTCGGCGATGATATTGCTTGTGTAATTGTAGAACCAGTAGCAGGGAATATGGGGGTTGTTCCTCCACAACCAGGATTTTTAGAAGGTCTTCGTGAAGTAACAGAACAAAACGGTGCATTGCTTATTTTTGATGAAGTAATGACAGGATTCCGAGTGGCGTATAATTGCGGACAAGGTTACTACGGTGTAACACCTGATTTAACTTGTTTAGGTAAAGTGATCGGCGGGGGCTTACCGGTAGGAGCATACGGTGGTAAAGCAGAAATTATGCGCCAAGTTGCGCCGAGCGGACCGATTTACCAAGCTGGTACTTTATCGGGGAACCCACTTGCAATGGCAGCGGGTTATGAAACGTTAGTACAATTAATACCCGAATCATATGTAGAATTTGAGCGTAAAGCAGAAATGTTAGAAGCTGGACTACGTAAAGCGGCTGAAAAACATGGCATTCCTCATTATATTAACCGTGCAGGTTCTATGATTGGTATTTTCTTTACAGATGAGCCAGTTATTAATTACGATGCAGCAAAATCTTCAAACTTAGAATTCTTTGCGGCTTACTATCGTGAAATGGTGGAACAAGGTGTATTCTTACCACCATCCCAATTTGAAGGTTTATTCTTATCGACAGCACATAGCGATGCGGATATTGAAGCGACGATTGCAGCGGCTGAAATTGCAATGTCAAAGTTAAAAGCATAATCTATTAGAGAAAATCGCTCTCCATAAGGGGAGCGATTTTTTTTATTCATAAAGTAGGCTTTAGATACATAAATCTGTAATGACATATAGTTTGGGAGGGGGAAAAGAAGTGACAACAGATCATTCGTTACGATTTTCATTAAAAGAATCTGTTTGGTTCCAAAAAGGACAGGAAGTCGAAGAACTTTTGTCAATTTCGTTAGATCCAGACGTTGAGATAGAAGAGCTTGATCATGAAGTTATCGTGAGAGGGCAGTTAGATTTAACGGGAGAGTATGTTGCACGGCAAGATGACTCAGTTTATTCATTAAGAGAGCTATCACCAGCAAAGTCAATTGATTATGTAGAAACAAGAGAAGATGGCGTTAATGAGCTTGTTCATTCCTTTCCGCTTGAAATATCAATTCCGAGAAATCGAGTGAAAGTAATTGAAGAATTATACGTATCGATTGAGGAATTTGATTATGAATTAAAAGAAAATGGTTGCTTACAATTATTAGCGGATATATCTATTACAGGTTTATGTGATGAGGAAAGAATCGAGGAAGAAGCTGAAGAGGAAGAGGAAGAAACGGCGTATGCTGAGTTAAAAGATGAGCCAGCTAAAGAGGATGAAAATAGACCTGCACCGCATGTAGAAGAACCAGCCTATAAGGAATCGGATGAGTGGGAAGATTATGCATTTGAACCGTTCCAACTAGAAGAAAGAAAAGAGCAAGAGCAAGAACAAGAACTGGAAGAAGAGGAGGTTGAAGAACATGAATTTGTGGAGCGTGTAGAGGAACAAGAAACGACGCCGCAATTTGAATTGTTCGGACGAAAAGATTTCAAGAAAGAAAAAGTGAAAAAGCAGGAAGAGCAAGAAGAAGCGTACTCGCAGCGAGACGAAAATGCGCTTTATTTAACAAAAATATTTACGAAAGAACCGGAAGAAGAATTTACAAAGTTAAGGATGTATTTCGTGCAAGAAGGGGATACAATCGAATCTGTTGCAGAACGTTATGAAACGTCTGTACAAAATTTATACCGTGTCAATCAAACAGAAGATATATATTTAACTGCGGGACAAATTATTTATATTCCCGTTTCAAGGGCAAAGGCGAAATAAGGGAGTGGGTGTTTTCACTCACCTCTTTTCTTTTCCTAGAGGCTATGTTTTGAATAGAAAGGGTTATTCGTATGGATATGGAATTACGAAATCGCTATGAACCCATTGTAAGGCAATATAGATTGGATACGCAGCATATGGAAGAGCACGGAAGTGTAATGAAAATTTACACGAATCAAGGTCCATATGCGTTGAAGAAAATAGAGGGCAGCAAGTTAGAGCGGAATAATTTTCTGCATCATATTCAATATTTGAAGGAGAAAGGTTTTTCAAATTATGTACCTATATACCATGCGACGGATGGAAATTATATTTTAAGTGACGGGACGTATAATTATTATTTAATGCCTTGGTTAGAGCGTGCGGAAGGAAACGGCGAAGATAACGATCAATATCATAAAATGTTTCAGACACTTGGAATGTTACATCAAAAAACGGTGAAAGAAGAAACGTATACAGAAGAAGATTTAGAAAAACATTATACAAATATATCTGACCGTTGGGAAAATGATGGTGAGATGTTAGAAGAGTTTCTTGTAGAATCTGAATCGAAGTGGTATATGTCTCCGTTTGAATTGCAATATTGTACGTACTATCATCATGTAATGAGGGCGCGTGAATTTGCAACGAAGCAATTAAATGAGTGGAACGATGCGATGAAAGAAAAAGAAAAAACACGTATTACTTTTGTGCATGGTAACGTGTCACTTAATCACTTTTTATTTGACTATGAGCGAAATGGTTATTTTATTAGTTTAGAAAAATCGAAGTTTGCAACGCCTGTACAAGATATAGTAGGTTTTTATTCTCGTTCTTTAAACACATATCCAATTGCGCGAAGTGATCGGTTTGAATGGTATCAAATGTATCAAAAAAATTTTCCATTTACGAAAGAAGAGCAACTGCTCATGTTTGCTTATATGACGTATCCATCGCAATTTATTCGACAAATCCAATCTTATAAGAAAAGAAGAGAGAGTCGCAATGAGAAAAATGAACTTCGCGGAGTAAAGAGCTTGCAACAATCACATTGGCTCGTTAGTAATATAGAATATTTCCTTTCACAATTACAAGCTGCTCAGCAAGGGAACGGATAAAGTGAAACTTTAATCAGTTGGGGTTTTGTTCATCCCCCACTGATTATCAGCCCGCACCAATCGGGCGTTTACGGGCAGCCCGACTCCCACCTAACTTCTTTGCTTCAGCCGAATTTTGAGGTGGGGGTCTTACTGCCCGCAAATAGCGGGATAAAAAAGATAAGTAGAGGATAATCTGTACCCTTTGTAAAGGACATTTTAAAAAAAGTTAGGCAACATCAAGAAGATGATTTCTGTATTCAACAGGAGTCATCTTTTTTAAATTCCATTGATATCTATAGTGATTATAGTACGTCATATATTTTTTAATCTCTTGTTTCAACTCGGTAAAAGACTCGCGAGTTTCTATATGTGCCTCATCTTTCAGATGACCAAAAAACGATTCTTGTGGGGCGTTATCCCAACAGTTTCCTCTTCTTGA